>JAPLEX010000007.1 GCA_026390995.1 Flavobacterium sp. | reverse complement strand
GCTTTCAATTCTACCGTTGGTTTTAAGCCCAAATAAGGTGCCTTTGTCGTGTACCAGATTGAACTCCACATAACGCCCGCGACGGATTTCTTGCCAGGTTTTTTGTTCTGGTGTGTATGCTAAATTTTTTCTTTTTTCTACAATGGGCACATAGGCTTCCAGAAAACTGTTCCCCACTTCGGCCACGAAATTGTACCAATCTTCCATGCTCATGGCTTCGGTTGCTTTGCAATAATCAAAAAACAATCCGCCAATTCCTCTGGCTTCATTGCGGTGTGCGTTCCAAAAATAGGTATCGCACTGTTGTTTAAATTTTGGATAGAAGTCCGTCCCGACGCTTCGGGAATGTTTGTCGCAAGCGGTTTTACAGGTTTGATGAAAATGTTTCGCATCTTCTTCAAACAAATAATAAGGCGTCAAATCTTGTCCGCCACCAAACCAGGAATTGATAACCTTTCCGTGATCATCATACATTTCAAAATAACGCCAATTGGCATGAACCGTGGGCACCATCGGGTTTTTGGGATGAATCACCAAACTCAATCCGCAGGCAAAAAAATCGGCTTCGCCTACATTGAATAGTTTCTGCATGGAGTCCGGTAGTTTACCGTGAACGGCTGAAATGTTTACGCCTCCTTTTTCGAATACGGCACCATTTTCAATCACACGCGTTCTTCCGCCACCGCCTTCGGGTCTGTCCCATAGGTCTTCCCGAAATTTGGCGATGCCATCGGTAGCTTCCAATCCTGCACAGATTTGGTCTTGGAGATTTTGTATGTAGGTATAGAATTTGTCTTTCATGTATAGTTTACCGTTTTAAGTTTACCGTTAACAGTCTTACAGTGTTGACGATATTTTCTTAATTAAAGAAGCTAACATCCGTTTAACTTCATCGATATCAGCAAGTATTTTTGTGGTATTTTCCATTGCTTTAATTTTCAACTCAATGGAAAGAAAAAGTAAATATTCTAATTCATGAGCAGAACCTGAAGAAATATACAAAAACCGAATGAGTTCTTTCTGGGTTTCTCTGCCACAACCTTCTGCGATATTCGTTGGTATTGAAACG
The DNA here is from genome assembly GCA_026390995.1 of Flavobacterium sp. Lineage (GTDB taxonomy): Bacteria > Bacteroidota > Bacteroidia > Flavobacteriales > Flavobacteriaceae > Flavobacterium. The sequence continues at coordinate 26,840 of JAPLEX010000007.1, read as the reverse complement.
GCTGCCCGATTAATTTGTGAAACAAGATTAAATTGTTCTTCTTTAGGAAAATTTGAAGTGATGGCATATACATCTAAAACCAACTGATGTGATTTTTGCCATACCTTATATTTTCTGTAATCAACCATAACCGTAAACTTATAACTTTAAACTTATAACTGTTTTAGTACTCCTTCACCGCCTCTACAAATGCCTTGGCGTGATCTACTGGAATATTGGGTAAAATGCCGTGACCAAGGTTTACAATGTAATTGGCTGCACCAAATTCATCAATCATTTCGTGCACCATTTTTTTGATGGTTGGGATGGGCGAAAGCAAACGAGAAGGATCAAAATTTCCTTGCAAAGTAATGTTGCCCCCCGACAAATATCGAGCATTTCTAGGCGAACAGGTCCAATCTACGCCCAAAGCCGATGCTTTTGATTTGGCCATTTCGTGCAAGGCAAACCAGCAGCCTTTTCCGAACACAATTACTTTGGTATGAGGAGCCAAGGCTTCTACAATTTGGTTGATGTATTTCCACGAAAATTCTTGGTAATCCACCGGCGAAAGCATGCCGCCCCATGAATCAAAAATCTGAATAGCGTTACAACCCGCTTTTACTTTTTCTTTCAAGTACAAAATCGTGGTATCGGTAATTTTTTGCAATAAGGTGTGCGCCGCAACCGGATTTGCAAAACAAAAGCCTTTGGCGGTATCAAAACTTTTGGAGCCTTTTCCTTCCACCGCATAACAAAAAATAGTCCAGGGCGAGCCAGCAAAACCAATTAAGGGCACCTCATCGTTGAGCATTTCTTTGGTTAGTTTGATGGCATCAAAAACGTAGCCCAAGGTTTCATGTACATCAGGCACAAATACTTGATTCACTTGCTCCATGGTTCGGATGGGATTCGGAATTATCGGGCCCAAATTGTCTTTCAATTCTACGTGTATACCCATGGCTCTAGGAACCACCAAAATATCCGAGAATAAAATGGCTGCATCGGGTTGCACAATTCTGATGGGTTGCACCGTAATTTCAGCCGCCAATTCGGGAGTTTCGCAACGCGTGAAAAAATCATATTTGTCGCGCAACGCTCTAAATTCGGGCAAATAGCGGCCGGCTTGGCGCATCATCCAAACGGGTGGACGTTCTACGGTTTGGTTGTTTAGGGCTCTAAGGAATAAGTCGTTTTTTAACATGTTAATTGGCTGTTGGCTTTTAGCTGTCAGCTATCAGCGATTACAATAGGTGATTACATCCTGGATCAGCTGCTCAACAGTTGCTTTGCCAGCGATGATTCTGTTTTTTGTTTTATTTTTTTCTAGCGCTTCTGCAGTTGTTTCGCCAATGCAAAAACACAATTCGTCATTTATTGAATTCAATTTCAAGTAACTCTCAACTGCCGAAGGGCTGAAAAAAAGGATCCCATCGGGCTGATGTTTTATTTTTTGGGGCGTGAGGGCCGTTTCGTATGTCTCAATTTCGTTAAATAAAATCCCGTTTTCTTTCAAGGTGTTGGGCAATTCATCTCGCCGCAGGTTTCCACAAAAAAAGGTATAACTTTCTTTGCTGTAAACCAGTGAAATAATTTCGGCCAAATCGGCAGCGTAACCTGTATAGGCCACTACGTTAAATCCATTTTCTGTTAAGATACTTTTGGTTTTCATCCCCACAGCAAACACCTTTTTGCTTTTTAGTTGGTCGCAATTGGGATGCTGTAACACCGCTTGCACCGCGTTTTGAGAGGTAAAAATCAAGTTGTCATACACTTGGTCTAATTTAAATTTCTTAGCGTTGGTTGCAATAAAATCAAAATCATCTACAGCCATATTGACGTCGAGCAAGATTTGCTTTTGCTGGGGCAATAGCGTTTTGGTTGATAGTATGTAGATTTCTTTTTTCATTATTTGTCTCTAGTTCCCCTCTTGAGAGGGGTTAGGGGTGTGTTTTTCATATTCTTCAATATAAAATTCAATTTCCCTTAACACATTCTCCATGTCTTTTAAAACTTGATCATCAGTAAATCGTAATACTGAAATGTCAAATTCATTTAATTTATTTTCTTTAGTAACATCCTTAAAATAAACATCTTCAAACTGATGTGAATATCCATCTACTTCTATGGCCAACATTAATTCTTGACAAAAAAAATCAACTATATAATTGTCTATTGGTTTTTGTCTGTGAAAATCATAACCATATAATTGTTTATTTTTTAATTTTAACCAGAGAATTATTTCTGCTTTTGTACTATTATTTCTTAGTTCTCGAGCTAATTCTTTTAGTTTTGGATTATATGGAATAATTTTTCTTTTCATTTTACACACCCCCAACCCCTCTCAAGAGGGGAGTTTCTGCAACGATTTCTTGATTTCAGCCATCAATGCTGTTCCACCTTGGGCTAAAATTTCTTGTGCCAACTCGTAGCCCAATTTTTTCCATTGGGAAACATCAACCGTTTTATGAATTTCTAATTTTTGTTTCCCATCAATTGACAATAAAACTCCCGTAAAATTAAAGCGATCCGCCTCTTCGTTGTAGGTAGCTATAGCGCCAATGGGAGCCGTACAACCGCCTTCTAAGGTGCGCAAAAATTGGCGTTCAATATAGGTGCAAATCTCGGTTTCAATGTGGTTGAGCTGCGACAAAGCATCTAAGGTAAAGGCATCATCTGCCATTGCCAAGACAACCATGGCGCCTTGTGCAGGAGCAGGAATCATCCAATCTAAAGCCTCCCCAATCCCTTCAAAAGTTGGGCTTTTAATCGTTTTATCACTGATAAATCCCAAACGTTCCAACCCTGCAGCCGCAAAAACAGCCCCGTTCCACTCATTGTCTGTAAGTTTTTGTAAGCGCGTATTCACATTGCCGCGCAAATCGACTACGGTGTGATTCGGGTATTTATTGAGCCACTGCGCCTGCCGACGCAAACTTCCGGTAGCAATAATAGCGTTTTGTTCTAAAAATGTAAGACCCCCTTTGTGTGCCAAAATATCTACCACATCGGCTCGTTCTAAAACGGCGGCTTGCACAATGCCAATAGGCAAGGCAGTAGGCACGTCTTTCATGGAATGAACCGCAATGTCTACCTGTCCGTTGAGCATTGCAATGTCTAAGGTTTTGGTGAAAATTCCGGTAATTCCTAACTCGTAAAGGGGTTTGTCCAAGAGAATGTCGCCCTGTGATTTAACCGCGACAATTTCTGTTTTGTAGCCTAAATCGTGAAGTTGTTGTTGTACGGTATGCGCTTGCCATAATGCCAATTCGCTGTCTCGCGTTCCTATACGTATAATTTTATCCGCCATCTTTTGCCCGTGTAGCTGCTATGCAGTCTGTTATTTTGAATCCGATTCGAGTTGAAAAATGCGTTCAATCCACTCGATGCTTTGGTCTACAGCGGTGTCGTCGTCTTTCAAGTGATTGGCAAAATGATTGGTAATTTTTTGAATGATGCGCGCACTAATGAGCTCGGCATGGTCTTCGTTAAAATTGTCCAATTTTTTGCGTTGCACGTTCAACTCCCCTTCTTTGATCGAATTCAATTTTTTCTTTAATGCGTGTATAGTTGGAGCAAATTTGCGTTGCTTGGTCCAATCTAGAAATTCGCTTTTGATTTCTTCGATAATAGCCTCGGCTGCGGGAATGTAAAGTTTTCTGTTTTCTAGTGTTTCGTCGGTCATTTGAGACAAATGATCCATATGTACCAAACGAACACCTGGCAGTTCTTGTACGTTTTCATGTACATTTTTTGGGATCGATAAATCCAAAATCAACAACGGCTTTTTCAGGTTGAGAATGGCCTTGTCAATCGTAGGATTTTGCGCGCCAGTGGCCACAACGACCACGTCAGCTTTTTGCAATTCCAACTGCAAATCGGCATAGTCTTTTACGATTAGATTGAGTTTTCTCGCCAATCGTTCGGCTTTGTCTTTGGTTCTGTTGATTAAGGTAATTTGCTCGTGTTTGGTGTGTTTAACCAAATTTTCGCAGGTGTGGCGGCCTATTTTCCCAGTCCCAAACAATAAGATGTTTTTTGAACCAATGTCGGCTACATTTTTAATGATGTATTGCACGGAGGCAAACGAAACCGAAGTGGCTCCTGAGGAAATTTCGGTATCGGTTTTAATTTTTTTGCTGGCTTGAATCACGGCATTCACCAAGCGTTCTAAATAGGCGTTGGCCAAACCAATTGCTTTGCTTTCGCTAAAAGCAATTTTGAGTTGGCTGATGATTTCAAAGTCTCCCAAAATTTGGCTGTCCAATCCGGTTCCTACACGAAACATATGATTGACTGCTTCTTGATTTTTGTATACAAACGCTACTTTTTGGAAATCTTCGACCGTGCCGTGGCTGTTTTCGCAAAGTAATTTGATGAGTTGAAAGGGGTGTTGGGCAAATCCGTAGATTTCGGTTCTGTTGCAGGTGGATGTTACAATGAGTGCTTCAATTCCTTCCTTTTTAGCTTGTAGTAAAAGTCGTTCTTTGGCTTGGGCGTCTAAACTAAATTTTCCTCTGGTTTCTGCATCTGCTTTTTTGTAGCTCAATCCTACGGCGTAAAAAGTAGTAAATTTTGTTTGGTGTACATCATCCATAAATCATATCTTCAAAATGCTATGACAAAATTAGGGCTAGCCTTTTGATAAAAACAACGCTCAAAGTACTTTTTAGAACGCTGTGGGAAATTTTCTACACAATTGAACAATAGCTCGCATTTTCTTTTAAATTTGCAAGCAAATAAGGCTGTTTCGGGCAGGTTATATAGAACAACTCTAAATAAAAGAACGAATCAAGGTTTTGTGCTTTAAAAAAAATATATCGCTATGGGTTCACAAGAAGTAATTGCCATCGAAAATGATTTTACCCTCATCCGATTCCAAAACGATACCGAAGAGGTTTTTCATGTCGTGCGCGAAATCAAACAGGGCTTAATCCAATTTCATTTTGGCATCAAAGGGAAAGCCAAATTCATCTTCAACAACGGCAATTATGCGTTAAATTTAAAAGAAGAAAAAGCGCTGCTATTGTACAATCCGCAAAGAGAACTGCCGTTACATTTAGAAATCGCGCCTGCATCTTGGGTGATTTCGGTGATTATCTCCATTAAAAAATTTCACGCCTTGTTCTCAAACGAGGCCGATTACATTCCTTTTTTGAGTGAAGACAACAAAGACAGAAAATACTATACCGAAAGTGACATCAGTCCCTCAATGGCAATCGTATTGAGCCAGTTGTTTCACTACAATTTAAATCCCTCGATCAAAAGTTTGTATTACAAAGGCAAGGGCTATGAGCTGTTGAGTTTGTACTTTAACCGAACCGAAGACCCCAATGCCGAGCAATGTCCGTTTTTGATTGACGAAGAAAACGTACTTAAAATACGCAAAGCCAAAGAAATTGTCTTGGCTAATTTGGCCGAGCCACCCGGATTACAAGAACTGGCTGATCAAATAGGCTTGAATTTAAAAAAACTTAAAATGGGTTTCAAACAAATTTATGGCGACACGGTCTATGGCTTTTTGTTTGATTATAAAATGGATTATGCCCGCCGATTATTAGATTCGGGTTCGTATAATGTAAACGAAGTGGGCCTAAAAATAGGCTACAGCACAGGCAGTCATTTTATTGCCGCCTTCAAGAAAAAATTTGGCACTACGCCCAAAAAATATTTAATGTCTATTAACGTTAACGTGCAGTAATGCATCAATTATAAAAATTATTCTACACATATGAAAGGAGTATTATTAGTTAATTTGGGTTCGCCCGAAAGCCCCACCGCCAAGGATGTAAAGCCGTATTTGGATGAATTTTTAATGGATAAATACGTGATTGACGTGCCGTATTTGTTGCGTGCTTTGTTGGTGCGCGGCATTATTTTGAACACCCGTCCCAAAAAATCTGCCGAAGCCTATGCCCGCATTTGGACCGATCAAGGATCCCCGCTGATTGTGATTTCCAAAAAAATGCACCAAAAAGTAGCCGCCAAAGTTGATATTCCTGTGGCCTTAGCCATGCGTTACGGCACCATCACCATCAAAAAAGGTTTGCAAGAACTGAAAGATAAAGGCGTAACCGAAGTGATGCTTTTTCCGCTGTATCCGCAACATGCCATGGCGTCTACCACCACTATTTTGGTATTGGCCGAAGAATTACGCAAGGAATATTTCCCTGAAATGACCTTTACCATCGTTCCGGCTTTTTACAACAAACCCGATTACATTCAGGCCTTGGCTACTTCCATTCAAAACCACTTAAAAGGTTTTGAGTACGACCACTTGTTGTTTTCGTACCACGGCATTCCCAAACGACACATTCGCAAAACCGATGTGACTAAATCCCATTGCAAAATGGACCGTACCTGTTGCGCTACGCCTTCGCCGGCGCACGAATTTTGTTACAGTCACCAATGTTATGAGACCACCAAACAGGTGGTGAAATTATTGGGCATTCCTGAAGGCAAATACAGCCAAACCTTTCAATCGCGCTTAGCCGGTGACAAATGGCTCACGCCCTATACCGATGTCGAAATAAACAAAATGCCCGAACAAGGCATCAAGAAATTGGCGGTAGTCACCCCCGCTTTTGTGAGCGATTGCTTGGAGACCTTAGAAGAAATTGCCATGGAGGCCAACGAACAATTTTTGCATCACGGGGGCGAAGAGTTCATGGCCGTTCCTTGCCTCAACGACGAAGAAGAGTGGTGCCAAGTAGTGGCCAACTGGATCACCGATTGGGCTAAATAATCGATGCTAACAGGTTTGTAGAATGAGATTTAATTTGATTCAAATTTTGATCTTTTTTGGCAAACTTAAAACTGTAAACTTAAAACTGTAAACGGAGCAATATGGAACTCTACAACTACCTCAAATCATTACACCTCATCTTTGTCATCACCTGGTTTGCGGGCTTGTTTTATATTGTTCGCTTGTTTGTTTATCACGCCGAAGCCCAAGATAAGCCAGCTCCCGAACGCGAAATCTTGAGCAAACAATACCAACTCATGGAATACCGGCTGTGGTACATCATCACTTGGCCAAGCGCCATTTTGGCCAGTATTTTTGCCTATTGGATGTTGTTTTTTACCGATTTAGGAAAAGCTTGGCTCACACAACCTTGGATGCACGTCAAATTGGGCTTTGTGCTGTTGTTGTATATATACCACTTCATTTGTCACCGCTATTATGTACAATTGCAACGTGGTGAAGTGAAGTTCAGCTCTAACTTTATGCGTCTGTGGAACGAAGGCGCCACGATTATTTTATTTGCCGTGGTATTTTTAGTGATCCTGAAAAATGCAGTCAATTGGATCTATGGCGTAGTTGGAATTATCTTGTTTTCGGTGCTCATCATGCTGGGCTTTCGGTTTTACAAAAAAATAAGAACACGAAATTCTCACTAAATTATGGCCGGATTTTTTAAACTAGAGCGGGTTTCTTTGCAGTTGCGGATCTTTCTGTCCATGATTGTATTGATTTTAATTGCCTCTATTTTAATGGCCTCCATCTCGATCATTCAGTTTAAAAACGAAGCCAAAGATTACCACCAAGAGCGTTTGGAGCGCAAAGAATCGGCGATTAAAGAACACATCAATTATGTGTTGGCCAACACCAAATATGCCTTAAATACTGGTAATCTTCGGTATATCTTTAAGGATAAGATCCATGAGTTGGCCCAAATTCACAACCTCGAAATCAACATTTATAGCCTGAATGGCAAATTGCTCAAATCGTCTAAAGCCTCTTTTTCGGTAGACAAAGACGCGCCGCCCATTCCCAAATACATCATCAAACTGGTGCAGTCTTCGATAGACAAACGCTACGTAGACATCAAAAACATCAACGGGGTAAAGAATCGCTCGTCCTACAGCCAAATCAAAGATGCCAAATTCAAGCCTTTGGGGATTTTGAATATTCCGTATGTAGAAGACGACGGTTTTTATGAGCGCGAACTGCAAAATTTCCTCATCAAATTGGGCCAAGTGTATGCCTTTATGTTGGTGATTGCCTTTGGACTGGCCTATTTTTTATCGACCTACATCACCCAATCCTTAAAAACGATTTCGGATAAATTGAGCGAAACCAGCCTCACCCAAAAAAACGAGAAAATTGTATTGGAGGCCAACAGCAAAGAAATCAATTTGCTCATTCGAGCCTACAACGGCATGGTCGATGAATTGGAAGAAAGTGCGGTAAAATTGGCCCAAAGCGAACGCGAAGATGCGTGGCGCGAAATGGCCAAACAAGTGGCCCATGAGATCAAAAATCCGCTCACACCCATGCGGCTCACCGTACAAAGTTTTCAGCGCAAATTTGATCCCAACGACCCTGAGTTGCGCCAAAAAGTGCGTGATTATTCCGAGACTTTGATTCAGCAAATTGACACCATGAGTGCAGTAGCTTCGGCTTTCTCCAACTTTGCTTCGATGCCGGCCCAACAAAACGAAACCTTGAACGTGGTGGAAGTAGTGGAATTGGCCTTGGATATTTTTAATGAAGAATACCTGCAGTTTGAATGTTCGGAAAAAGAAATTATTGCCAAAATTGACCGAACCCAGCTCATCAGAATCTTGACCAATTTGGTAAAAAATGCCATCCAATCGATCCCTGAATTTCAAGAAGAAAAATGGGTAGTGGTTACCGTATCCCGCCAAGGAACTACTGTTGAAATTACGGTAACAGACAACGGAGTAGGCATCGAAGAGCAAAACATTCCCTATATTTTTGAGCCCAAGTTTACTACTAAAAGCAGCGGAATGGGATTAGGCCTGGGAATTATTAAAAACATCATTGAAAATTACAAAGGAACGATTACTTTTGCCACCGAATTGGGTAATGGAACTTCTTTTACGGTTTCCTTACCGATTCTAAATTCCTAATTTCTAAATATGTTATTCGAAAACATCTTAGTTACCCAAACCGATTCAATAGCCGTAGTTACGATCAATCGTCCCACTAAATTGAAAACTGTACGCGTAATCATCCTTACAGGGTCTGGTGAAAAAGCCTTTGTTGCGGGTGCTGACATCTCAGAGTTTGCTGATTTTTCTGTAGCCCAAGGAAGCGAATTGGCTGCGCAAGGTCAGGAATTGGTCTTTGATTTTATCCAAAATTTAACTACGCCCGTAATTGCCGCTATTAATGGCTTTGCCTTGGGAGGCGGATTAGAATTGGCGATGGCCTGTCATTTTCGAATTGCCTCAGACAACGCCAAAATGGGCTTGCCCGAAGTGACTTTGGGTGTAATTCCCGGGTACGGCGGAACCCAACGTTTACCGCAATTGGTAGGCAAAGGCCGCGCGATGGAATTGATTCTAACAGCAAATATGCTCACAGGCCAAGAAGCACTTGCTTGTGGTTTAGTAAACCACGTGGCTCCTGTAGATCAATTGTTGGAACTTGCCCATGCCTTGGCTGCAAAAATTGCTAAAAACTCTCCTGTTGCCATTGGCTATGCCATACAAGCGGTGAATGCAAATTTTGACAAGGAGAAAGACGGATATACAGCCGAAATAGAAGCATTTGGCAGCTGCTTTGGCACTGCCGATTTTAAAGAAGGCACCACCGCCTTTTTAGAAAAAAGAAAACCTGAATTTCAGGGAAATTAATCCATTATTTATTTTAAACCCTTTACATGGAATCTGACGGAGCTTTAACCAAAGACGCTGTGTTTTTCATTGGCCGTAAAGGAAAGAAAAAACAATTGTTGCGTGTAAGTTTATAACCGCAAAAATGGATCAACAAAAAAGAGGACTTGTGGTCCTCTTTTTTTATGCTTCACCCTCCCATTCGGAATAAAATCGGGAGAGAAATTGTTCCATAAACTGGTGGCGTTCGGCCGCTAGTTCACGCGCGGTTTCGGTGTGCATTAAGTCTTTGAGGCGCAATAATTTCTCGTAAAAATGATTCACCGTGGGAGCCGTATTTTTCTTGTATTCTTCTTTGCTGAGGTGTAAATTGGGCGGAATTGCAGGATCATAGAGCGCCCGGTTTTTAAATCCGCCGTAGTTAAAGGTGCGGGCAATGCCAATGGCGCCAATGGCATCCAATCGATCAGCATCTTGCACCACAGCCAGTTCTTTTGAGAAATACGTTTGCGCTTGATTTCCGCCTTTAAAAGAGATGTTTTCGATGATGGCAATCACTTGCTCTAATTGGTCTTCAGCTAGCTGTTGTTCGCTTAGAAATTCACGTGCCAATCGAGGCCCAATGCTTTCGTCTCCGTCGTGAAATTTACTGTCGGCAATGTCGTGCAACAAGGCAGCCAATTGAACCACCAAAACGTCTACATCGGCCTCCTTTTCAGCGATGCGCAAGGCCAATTTGTACACGCGCTCAATGTGAAACCAATCGTGGCCTCCTTCGGCGTTTTCGAGTTGTTTTTTTACAAAACGAATGGTGGCATTCACCAAGTTTGATTCGATCATGGGATTTATTTAGAAGTAAAAAATGTTGCCAATTGAACAAAATCAACGAGCAACATTTGTAGTATAATTAGGTTGAATTACAATTAACCAATGATGGCCGGCTGCACCCATTTGAATACAAATGGATCGGGCGGAATCACCAAACGTTCGGCAATTCTAGCCATACGATCGGGCAATTTCATCAAATAATCGCGGGCTTTTTCGGCTTCGTCGGTAAGGCCTGTCATTTTATCTATTTCCCATTTTTCGATCAGTTTTTGTAAAATCTCTACATAATCTTGTGAGGTATACACGCCGATGCGTTGGGCTGAATTCGAGAATTGCTCAAATGCCGATCCCATGGCTTCCCCCGATTCGCGTAAAAACACGGCAGGCATGGTGATTTTGAGTTTCATCATGTACAGAAAAGCCATCATCATTTCGCTTGGGTCTACTTTGAAAATTTGCGTTACAAACTCCGAATAAGCATGGTGGTGACGCATTTCATCGCCAGCAATCATTTTGCACATTTTGGCCAATTTGTGGTCGCCGTAGCTTTTGGCAATTTGCGACACGCGGTTGTGCGACACATAGGTAGCCAACTCTTGAAACGAGGTATATACAAAGTTTTTGTAGGGATCGCGTCCGGTTCCAATGTCAAAACCGTCGTTGATGAGGTGTTGAGTTGTCATTTCTACTTCGCGCATGTTAACACGTCCAGAAAGATAAAGGTATTTGTTGAGCATATCGCCGTGGCGGTTTTCTTCGCCCGTCCATTGGCGCACCCATTTTGCCCAGCCGTTACGCTCCACGTTGTCCACGCCTTCTACGTCCATTAACCAGGATTCATAGGTAGGAAGGGCTTCTTCGGTGATGGTATCGCCTACCATGGCTACCCAGAAATCATAGGGTAAATCTTTGGCCAATTCACGTAATTCTTTTACTTCTTCAAAAAAAGTATCACTTTCTGGATTGGGTAAAAAGTCAGACGGTTGCCATATTTTTTCTACGGGAATCAAGTATTCATCCATGAATCCCTCGACTTTGTTTTCTAGAAATTGCATCACTTCCAGACGGATGTTTTTTATAGACATGCTTGCGTTTTTATAGTAAAAATTGTGCGCTTGGCTTTAATTTATACTTCGTTTATTGCGTTTTTTATGGTGCTTTCGGTACGAGCCATGAGCTCCTCAAACGAATGATCTTTTACTGAAATTGGCTCGTGGAGGGTAAAGATAATACGATTTCCCAAACCAAAAGGGAAAAATCCATATTTTACAAATTTCCACGAGTTGTTGATGCTGATTGGAACCACGTAGGCTGAAGGCGCATATTTGCATAAAATCTTCAAGCCGCTTTGGGCAAATTCTTTGGGAACTCCCGTTTTGCTTCGGGTGCCTTCGGGAAAAATAACGGCAGTTCTATGGTGTTTTTCGATGTATTCTCCCAGCTTTTTGATTTCGGGAATGGCTTGTTTGGGGTCTTTTCGGTCAATGACTACCGAACCACCGTGGCGTAAATTGAACGACACGCTGGGAATGCCTTTGGCCAATTCTTTTTTGCTCACAAATTTGGGGTGAAAACGGCGCATGAACCAGATGAGTCCAATAATGTCGTATAAACTTTGGTGATTGGCCACAAAGATGAGCGGCACGCCTTTGGGCAACAACTGCCGGTTTTCTATTTGAAATCGAGTTCCTAAAATATGGGCAATACGCACCAAAAAGAAGTTTAAGTAATCAACGCTTTTTTTGTGCGCTTGGTAGCCGAACACGTTCAGGCAAATCCATTGAATAGGATGAAACACCAACAAGCTGATGAGAAACAACAGCATCGCGACTAGCGATAACGGATAGGAAATAATTTTCTCCATAACACAAAAAAACAATGCGCAAAAATAAGAAAATAAATGGCTTGACCGTAGCCCTATATTTGAGACTAAAGTGTGATATCGAAGCGCTTATTTTTTAGGAAAGAATTTATCAATTATTTTTTGGGTAAATAGCCTTGCACCTAGATCATTGAGATGGCCGCAAGAGGAAAAATAGCGGTCGTCTTGCACAAAGTCTTCGCAGTTGTAGATTTCGGGATACAGCGATTTTACTTTTTGGAAATAATCCATGCCTTTTACGTTTTCACAGACCGGCGTCATCACGGTAATGAGGTGAATGTGGTGTTGTTCACACAATTTTTTGATCTGTTCGTAGTAGCGATTGCGCAGCGGTTTGAGCGCGCGGTAGTCGTTTTTCATGCGGCCTTTTTTACCCGCAGGCAAGGGATAATATCCTTGATTGGCCAAAGTTGTAGAAGGTTCGTGGGCAATTGTTTTAATTAATTCGAGCAAACCAATTTGTGATTCGTAGGCCATATACCGGTAAAACGGGAGGTAATACCAATAGGGAAATTCGGGTTGGTTTTGGTAATGCGATCTAATGGTAGCATTGCTGCGCAAATAAGGCAAATACCGAGCTGTTGTGCCCTCGTCGCGTTTTTCATTACTCAGGTTTAAATCGGCTTCTAACAGCACATAGTTGATGCTGTTTTTTTGATCGAGCAAGAGTTGCAGCAGCAAGGCATCTTCAAACAAATGCGAACCACTCATGCCAAAATTGAACGTTTTGAGTCCGTGTTTTTCAAACAATTCGGGCACAAAATGATTGTTGGCGCGCGAGGTGCCAAGTATTACTACATCATAATCCTGTGGCGGGGCATTGAGCACGTACTCCATTTTCCAACGGTCTTTGGCGGTTGAATAAATTTCGGTATACACTACATCCAAAAGCACGGCAATGCCCAAAAGCAGTAACAACGCAAGACCTATGTAGCGTAAAAAGGACTTCATCAGAATTGGAAATAAATAAAAGATTTATAATCCGTATAGGTGCCCAAGGCCAACAAGGCAGCAAAACACAAGCCCAGTTTGAGCCAGGCATAGTTCCCCGAAATGGGTTGCATTTGGTTGCGGTGACGCCATTCAACGGCCACAAACACCAAGATCAACCAAAGCAATTCGTAGTTGTAGCGGCGGTTACTTAAAAACTCAACTGTCCAATGCCCGTTGGTGAAAATTCGATACAAATAGTCCCAAGCCGCTTTCATCGATTGGGCGCGAAAAAATACCCAAGCCATGCAGGTGAGTGCAAAAGTTGCGAGTATATTGAGCACAATGCGCAGGCCACTCAGGTTCCAAGGTACTTTGCTGCTGTCCAAATTGGCGCGGTTTTTTTGTTGCCACAACAAAGGCAAAAAGTACAAAGCATTCAAAAATCCCCAAAACAAATAGGTGTAGTTGGCGCCGTGCCAAAATCCGCTCAGGATAAAAATGGCAAATACATTGCGCAGCTGCATCCATTTGCCGCCCTGGCTTCCGCCCAAGGTAATGTATACATAATCGCGAAACCAACTCGACAACGAAATGTGCCAACGGCGCCAAAACTCAGCGATGTCGCGGGAAAAATAGGGGTAGTTAAAATTGCGCAACAATTCTAAGCCAAACAGTTTCGAGATCCCAATGGCCATGTCTGAATAACCCGAAAAATCCCCATAAATCTGAAAGGCAAAATAAATGGCCCCCAGCACCAAGGATTGCGAATTAACGGCGTCGGCATGATCAAAAATGGCATTGGCATAGGTGGCGCAGGTATCGGCGATGACCACTTTTTTGACCAATCCCCAGACAATCAAGTACACGCCTTCTTGGGCTTGCGAAAACGAAAACTTGCGGGTTTGTTTGATTTGCGGCAACAAATGCGTGGCGCGTTCGATAGGGCCCGCCACCAAGAGCGGAAAATAACTCACAAATAAGGCGTAATCGATTGGGTTTTTCTCGGCGGGAATGCGGCCTTTATAAATATCAATCACATAGGATAAACCGTGAAAAGTATAAAACGAAATCCCAACCGGCAAAACCCATTTCAATAAAAAGGGACTCACCTGCAATCCAAATCCTTGGAATAATTCGGCAAAAGAAACCGCAAAAAAATCGTAGTATTTAAATAGGCCCAAGAAGCCCAAATTAACGCCTATGCTCAGCCAAAACCAGAACCGTTTTTTGGCGGCGCTTTCAGTTTGGTGTATTTGCAAGCCCGTGAAATAATCCAAAAACGTAGAGAACAACAGCAGGAAGAGAAATCGCCAATCCCAGCAAGCATAAAACACATAGCTGGCGAGCAATAAAAGGGCATTTTGCTTGGCTACCGATTTGGCGCACAGCCACCAATACAAGGCAAAAACCGGCGGTAAAAAAAGCGCAAACGCCAAGGAATTAAAAAACATAAAGCTAGTAACGTATTGGGGCTGCAAGATACTGATTTATTTGGTTGGCAACCTCTATGGTTTGAGGCTGTTAACTCTAATTGCTCACCTCATATTCTGCATCCACAAACAGCTCTTTTTGCATCGATGCGGCAACGGCCAATACATCACAGCGTTCGTTTTGCGGATGATTGTTGTGGCCTTTAATCCACTGAAAAGTTACGTGATGTTGGCGGTAAATGAGAAGAAATCGTTTCCAGAGATCGGGATTTTTTTTCCCCGTAAAGCCTTTTTTTTCCCAACCGAACACCCAATTTTTGGCTACGGCATCGACCACATATTTGGAGTCTGATACTACTAATACCTGTGTTTTGGGATTTTTTAATTGCTCCAATCCCACAATTACAGCCAGCAATTCCATCCGGTTGTTGGTGGTGTGTCGAAATCCCGCCGAAAATTCCTTGCGGTAGGGTTTGCCCACCCATTCCATCACCACTCCATATCCGCCAGGCCCCGGATTTCCTTTGGCCGCCCCATCGGTATAGATGTGTACTTGATTGGTCTGCATTGTTAGGCTTGTTGAGAAGTTAAATAGGATTCAATTACCGAAGAAAAATGGGCAAGTTCCAATGCGTTTACTTTATGCGCCACTTCCTCGGCTGTTTTACATGCTGCGATGGATACCTTTTGCTGAAACAACAAGGCACCTTTATCGTACTGCTCGTTAACCAAATGAATGGAAATGCCGGTTTCGGTTTCCTTTTGGTCTAATACGGCTTGGTGGACGTGCAGCCCATACATCCCTTTGCCGCCATATTTGGGCAACAAAGCCGGATGAATATTGAGTATTTTCTGGGGAAAGGCATCCACAAATGCAGCTGGCATCTTCCATAAAAATCCAGCTAGCACTAGTAAATCAGGGGAATATTTTCCTGCTGCTTCCAACACTTCGCCCGATTCAAATGCTGATTTGGTAAACACCACAACGGGAACATGCAGGGGTTGTGCTTTGGCGATTACACCCGCTTTTGCATTGTTGGTAAAGAGGGCCACAACCGCTGCAGTTTGCTTATTGGCAAAATACCGAATAATGGTTTCGGCATTTGTTCCAGAACCGGAAGCAAAGAGGATGATTTTTTTCATGGGGGAAGGCGCTTTCAGAGCACAAAAAAAAGAATAATAAATGATATTAAATTCATTTTAAAGGCCTTTGTTAATTAATTTTTATAATTTCGCCCTCACATTTATAAACTAAAACGTGGTTTTAAAATAAAGTTTTTTATTTTTGCCATCAAATTAAATTTTAAAATTAAAGATTATGTCAGACATTGCATCAAGAGTAAAAGCGATTATCGTAGACAAATTAGGCGTAGACGAAAACGAAGTTGTAACTGAAGCAAGCTTCACTAACGATTTAGGGGCCGATTCATTAGACACTGTTGAGCTTATCATGGAGTTCGAAAAAGAATTTGACATTCAAATTCCAGACGACCAAGCAGAAAACATTGCGACTGTAGGTCAAGCTATTTCTTATATCGAAGAAGCTAAAAAATAATACCTTTAAACACCCGTGAAACGATAAGCTTTACGGGTGTTATTATTTTTTTTAATTCCTGATTGAATTTCAATCATCAAAATAATTGTAATACCCATGTCTCTTTTGTGATACAATCCATGAAGAAATATTTGGGTATTATTTGTTTAAACTAAATACTAAAACACACACTTATATGGAACTAAGACGAGTTGTAGTAACCGGATTAGGCGCACTAACCCCCATTGGAAATTCGGTTCAAGCCTATTGGAACGCATTAATTAATGGCGTGAGCGGTGCAGCACCAATTACCTATTTTGACACCACCCACTTTAAAACCAAATTTGCTTGCGAATTAAAAGGTTTCAATGTGGAAGATTTCATCGATCGCAAAGAAGCGCGCAAGATGGACCGCTATGCCCAATACGCGATGGTATCTGCAGATGAGGCAGTGCAAGACGCACAATTTGACTTTGAGAACCTTGACAAAGACCGCGTAGGTGTAATATGGGGTTCTGGAATTGGCGGATTGGAAACCTTTCAACAAGAAGTGATGGAGTTTACCAAAGGAAATGGTGTTCCAAAATTCAACCCGTTCTTTATTCCAAAAATGATTGCCGATATTGCTGGCGGTCACATTTCGATTAAATACGGCTTTAGAGGCCCCAATTTTACTACGGTTTCGGCCTGTGCTTCCTCAACCAATGCCATTATAGATTCGTTTAACTACATCCGATTAGGCCATGCCGATGTAATGATAACCGGTGGTTCAGAAGCGGCTGTAACGATTGCCGGTATGGGTGGTTTTAATGCCATGCACGCCTTATCTACCCGCAACGATGACCCAACTACTGCTTCACGCCCGATGGACAAAGACCGCGACGGATTTGTACTAGGAGAAGGCGCTGGTGCTTTGGTGTTAGAAGAATACGAACACGCAATTGCCCGTGGTGCAACCATCTATTGCGAAATAGGCGGAGGCGGAATGTCGGCCGATGCACACCACATCACAGCTCCACATCCAGAAGGATTGGGCGCCAAAAATGTAATGATCAACTGTTTGCGTGATGCGGGATTAAAACCCACCGATGTAGATGGCGTGAACATGCACGGAACGTCTACCCCATTGGGAGATATCGCCGAATCAAAAGCCATTTTACATGTGTTTGGCGAACATGCCTATACGATGAACTTGAACTCAACCAAATCGATGACAGGCCATTTATTGGGCGCTGCTGGAGCAATTGAGACCATTTCGTCGATTTTGTCTATCAAACACGGAATAATTCCGCCCACCATCAATCACTTTACCGACGACGACCAAATTGATGCTCAATTGAATTTCACGTTCAACCAGGCGCAAAAACGCGATGTAAAAGTACTGATGAGCAACACCTTTGGCTTTGGCGGACATAACGCCTGTGTTTTGGTTAAAAAACTAGACTTGTAATACATGTCAGTATTAAAAAAAATATTTGCTAAAAAATCCCGTTCAAATGAGGACGGGATTTTTTTTGGTAAAATTGAACGCATATTGGGGTTTAAGCCCATTGAGCTTTCCTATTACGAGAAAGCGTTCACCCATCGCTCGTCAAACAAAACCGACGAAAACGGAAATCCAGTAAATTACGAGCGCTTGGAATTTTTAGGTGACGCCATGCTAAGTGCTGTAATTGCGGGCTATTTATACAAAGAATCGCCTGCAGGTGACGAAGGCTACCTCACCAAAATGCGTTCCAAAATTGTGAGCCGAGAACACCTCAACGAATTGGGTAGGGATTTGCAACTCATTCAATTTATAGACAGTAAAATTTCTTCGTCTCAATTTGGAGACAACATACACGGGAATGTTTTTGAGGCCTTGGTAGGAGCCATTTATTTAGATCGCGGCTATTCCTATTGCGAAAAATTTATTGACGCCCGAGTAATAATCCCCTACGTTGATATTGCCCGGCTAGAAGGAAAGGTAATTAGTTATAAAAGTTTGGTGATTGAATGGTGTCAAAAGGAAAAAAAATCATTTCACTACGATACGTTTGAAGACAATTCAATTTCAGGGGAACGTTTATTTGCGGTTCATTTAAGTATAGACAATAAAATTATAGCCAAATCAAGGGCGGTATCCAAAAAGAAAGCCGAAGAAATTGCTTCCAAAAGAGCCTATTTTGCGTTTCAAGAAAAAATGGATTCAAAATAATTTCATATTCTCAAAACTATAACGATTTCGTTGTCAAATTGCAGTTTTTATAACTAAACTAGCGACATTTCTTTGCTTTAAAGTGATATCTTTACCTCGAATTTTTAAGCAAAATAATGGCAGTCTTAAAATTACAATTAGACGAATTTGATGCAATTGACTATGACTTAATTGCTATTCATTCTACTGTAGAAGATTATCGAATGGCATTTTTGCTCAACCAACAACTCCCCATAATTTTACACAAAAACAAAAGCACTATAGAAGTCTCTGGCAAAGAAGGGGAAGCCTCGTTTGCCTATTTTGTTTACGACGACGAAAAGGCCGAAACCAATTGGGTGTTAATTCCCAACAAGAATGAAATTGTGGTACGCAAAAAAAGCACCGGTCAAAATTTATTCTTAGACGCTCAAGTCGAAATAGCCACACGGGTGTATTTGTTGCCAGAACTTAAAAAAGTAGACTATTTTCTGAAAATAGAACACCAAGATACGTTTCACCAAGTAGACCAACTCTTGTCCGACATAAAAAAAATAAATCAAGTTTCTACGGTATATGTTGTAGATCCTAAAAAAATAAAATCTAAAAACAATTTAATTTTTTAACTAAAATGCCAACAAACAAAAAAACTAAAATTGTAGCCACGCTCGGCCCGGCCTGTAGTACAAAAGAAGTATTAAAAGACATGATTGACGCCGGAGTAAATGTGTTTAGAGTAAATTTCTCCCACGCAGATTACAGCGATGTAAAAGAAAAAATTGACATCATACGCGGACTAAATGAAGAATTTGGATACACCACCGCGATTTTGGGCGATTTACAAGGCCCTAAGTTGCGTGTAGGCGTAATGCAGGAAGACGTAGTGGTGAATGACGGGGATTTAATTACCTTCCAAACAGCTGAGGACATTCCTGGAACTGCCCAGCGCGTATACATGAATTACAAAGAGTTTCCAAGAGACGTCAATCCAGGGGAACGCATTTTACTCGACGACGGAAAACTAATTTTTGAAGCCATTGAAACCAACCGTAAAACCGAAGTGTTGTGTAAAGTAATTCAAGGAGGACCGTTGAAATCCAAAAAAGGAGTAAACCTACCCAACACCAAAGTATCGTTGCCCGCCTTAACCAAAAAAGACATCAAAGACGCTTTGTTTGCTATTGAGCAAAAAGTAGATTGGATTGCTTTGTCGTTTGTGCGAACGGCTGAAGACTTGATGGAGTTACAGAATTTAATTTCGGCCAATTCAGATCACAAAATTCCGATTATAGCCAAAATCGAAAAACCTGAAGGTGTTGCCAATATTGATAAAATTGTGGCCTACTGCGACGGATTGATGGTGGCTCGTGGAGATCTAGGGGTTGAGGTGCCTGCACACGAAGTGCCGTTGATTCAAAAGAAACTGGTGCACCGCGCCAAAACAGCCCGTATCCCGGTAATTATTGCCACCCAAATGATGGAAACCATGATTACCAGTATGACGCCAACCCGCGCTGAGGTAAACGATGTAGCCAATTCGGTTATGGATGGTGCCGATGCGGTAATGTTATCGGGAGAAACTTCGGTAGGAAATTATCCGGTACAAGTAATTCAAAAAATGACCCAAATTATTGAAGCGGTAGAAGATTCTCCGCTTATTCATGTTCCCCAAAATACGCCTCAAATTAAAACCAAACGCTACATTACCAAATCCATTTGTCAGCATGCGGCCAATTTGGCCAATGTGATTGAAGCCAAAGCAATTTGTACCTTGACCAACAGCGGCTATACCGCTTTTCAAATCTCGGCTTGGCGACCTAAATCTCATATTTTGGTATTCACGTCCAACCGACGAATTTTAACGCAATTGAACTTGTTGTGGGGGGTTCGATCTTTTTTCTATGACAAATTTGTGAGTACAGACGACACTGTAATTGATATCAATTTAATGGCGCAAGAGCGGGGATTTGTTGAAAAAGGAGATTTCTTAATCAACTTGGCAGCCATGCCCGTTACCGAAAAAGGAATGGTAAACACCTTGCGTGTTTCAGAAATTGAGTAATCGCTTTCGTTAAATTAATACAGCGTAATCTAAGATTATTTATATTTGAATGATTTTAAAAAAAATACTCCTATGAATTCAACCAACCCATTTTTTAGAAATAAATCATTTACCTCCAACAATGAAAAGGTATATGATGCCGAAGTAATTGGCGCAGAACAAACCATGACCGTAAACGGCACGATCAACAAAAGTTTCATCATGTTGTTGCTCTTAGTGGCCAGCGCTTTGTTTACTTGGTCGCTCGAAAACAGCTTAGTATTTACTTTTGGAGGCGCAATTATTGGTTTTATTTTGGTGTTGATTGCCACATTCAAACCGCAAGCTTCTCCTTATTTGGCTCCTGGTTATGCCATTTTTGAAGGATTTTTTATTGGTGGAATTTCTGTGATTTTTGAAACCATGTATCCGGGAATTGTCATCCAAGCGGTGGGCGCAACCTTTGTCACTTTCCTCACTTGTTTTGCTTTATACAAATTTCATATCGTAAAAGTAACCGAGCAATTTAGAGCAGTTGTAATTGGTTCAACCATGGCAATCGCTACCTTTTATTTAATTTCTTGGTTAGTGAGCTTATTTATGCCTTCGTTTCAACCCATTCATCAGGGCAATAGCATGATGAGTATAGGAATTAGTGTATTCGTAATTGTTATTGCAGCCATGAACCTCTTTTTAGATTTTGATCAAATTGAAAAGGGTGTAGCACATAAACACCCCAAATACATGGAATGGTTTGGTGCAATGGGCTTGATGATTACCTTAGTTTGGTTGTATATCGAATTTTTGCGCTTGTTGTCTAAACTAAGCAGTAGAAAATAAAAAAATAATAATCCTATAAAATCCCTGTCAAAAGGGATTTTTTATTTTACAGATAATGGTAGAAATCGAACGCAAATTTCTAGTTACTTCAACCGATTTTATAGCACAAGCAACCGCCAAATTGACAATCGCACAAGGCTATTTAAATACCCATCCCGAACGCACCGTGCGCGTGCGTATTCAAGGCGAATGTGGCTACATAACCATTAAAGGAAAGGGAAATCAATCGGGCACTACTCGTTTGGAATGGGAAACAGAAATTAATGTTATCGAAGCCAAAGCGCTCTTGGCGTTGTGTGAGCCGGGTAGCATTCAAAAAACGAGGTATTTGGTGCCATTTAAAAACCAAACCTTTGAAGTCGATGTATTTGCGGGAGATAATACGGGCCTAATTGTAGCCGAAATCGAATTGACACACGAAGATCAAGTTGTCGAAAAACCGGATTGGCTAGGAAAAGAAGTAACCCAAGAAAGTAAATACTACAATGCCTCTCTAAGCAAGCACCCTTTTATGGCTTGGGAGCAACATTCGGAATAATTTCTTCGATTGTTACCATTACTTTCCCACTATTTTTATTGTCCACAATATCCATGAATGCTTTTTTGGTGAGGTCAATTTCGCGGCCTTTAGTAAACGGGCCTCTGTCTGTTATTTCTACAATTACCGATTTGTGATTTACCTCGTTGGTAATTTTTAGTTTCGTGCCAAAAGGAAATTTACGGTGGGCTGCCGTGTATTTGGTGTTGTCAAATTTCACCCCACTGGAGGTACGTTTGCCGTGAAATTTTTGGTGGTAATAGGAGGCATGCGCATTTTTCTTGAATAGCTTTAGTTTAAGCGGCTGAACAGCCGCAAGGCTATCAGAAAGCGCAATTGCTTTACTTTTTGCTATACTGTCTGCTTTTACTGCTTTGCTGTCTTTTAGTAATTCTTTAGACTGGGTGACTTTCCCCTTTTCGGTAAATTTCCCGTTGGGTTTTTGTTGGCCATAAGCAGTAATGCTAAAAAAGGCCAATCCGATTCCAAGTATTTTTATAGAGGTTAAAACGTTCATAGAGATGCGTATAAATGAAGAATAACTCACACAGGAGTTGAGATAAAAAAAGTCCTTAACGGACTTTTATTTAGTTACTAAACCATAACCCCCATGGAATTCGGGACAGAATCAGGACTAATCCTAATCCGTAAAACAGGCTAATGGCTTTAAATTTGGCAGCAGCATCCACCGCTTTTTTATGTTTGGACCAGCCAATCGTAATCAAAGCGATGGCAATGATGTTGAGTAGGGGATGTTCTAAAGAGGTTAATCGGGCAGTTGCGTCTTTCATTTCGCCCAGTAAGGCATGTCCGACAGGAGAAAGAAAATATAAAATAAAACCAACCGTCAATTGGAGGTGTGCAGCAATCAATCCAAACAACGCGATTTTGCGGTCTTTTGCGGTAAATTCTCTTTTAGAATTGAGGCCCATAAGTGAATTAACCAACACAATTACAAGTAATAAGAGCGCTAAATAAGCCCAGCCTGAATGAAATTTTTGAACAAATTGATACATAATTTTATTATTTTGAAAAACAAATATAACGAAACGAAATAAAAAAAACGGCAATCTATCGAAAGAATGCCGTTTAAAATAGAAAGGAAAAAGACCAAATTAGACTTCTTTCAGAAAATATTTCAATAAAAAGGAGGTTGAACTGTCGTGCTCCTTCACTTGTTTAGATTCTATCTCACTCAATATAGAATTGGCCAATTGCTTGCCCAGCTCTACGCCCCATTGGTCGTAACTAAAAACATTCCAAATCACGCCTTGCACAAATATTTTATGCTCATAGAGCGCTACCAATTCACCCAACGATTCGGGTGTCAATTTTTGGATCAACAAGGTGTTGGTGGGTTTGTTGCCTTCAAACACTTTAAACGGTTTCAAGAAAGCGACTTGCTGCGCTGAGAGGCCTTGTTTGTCAAATTCGGCTTGTACTTGCTCGGGAGTTTTGCCATTGAGTAAAGCTTCGGTCTGTGCAAAAAAGTTGGACATCAATTTATTGTGGTGATCGGCTTGACCGTATAAGGGTAGCACAAATCCGATAAAATCGGTCGGGATTAATTTGGTTCCTTGGTGAAGCTGAAAAAACGCATGCTGCGAATTCGTCCCCGGCTCTCCCCAAATAATGGTGCCGGTTTGGTAATTGACGGGTTTTCCGTCGCGGCCTATGCTTTTTCCGTTGCTTTCCATGATGCCTTGTTGCAAATAGGGAGCCAACTTTTGTAAATATTGGGTATACGGAATTAACGCCTCACTTTCGGCACCATAAAAATTATTGTACCAGACGCTCAATAAAGCTAGAATTACAGGAATATTTTCTTGAAACGGAGCAGTTTTAAAGTGTTCGTCCATGTTGTTGGCACCTTTTAATAGTGACGCAAAATGGTCGTAGCCCACTGCCAAACTGATGGACAAGCCTACCGCGCTCCAGAGCGAAAAACGTCCGCCAACCCAATCCCACATGGGGAATACATTGGCCTGGTCGATGCCAAAGGCGGTTACATTTTTGATGTTGGTCGAAACCGCCACAAAGTGTTTGGCCACCGCTTCTTGATTGGCCGATTGTAAAAACCAGGCCCGAATGGTCTCAGAATTGGTTAAGGTTTCTTGGGTCGTAAAGGTTTTAGAAACAATCACAAACAAAGTAGTTTCTGGATTTAAATGTTTGATCATTTCTTGCACATGATCGCCATCCACATTAGAAACAAAATGTACATTTAAGTGATTTTTGTAATACTGCAAGGCTTCAACTACCATGGCTGGTCCCAAATCAGAACCGCCAATTCCAATGTTGACTACGTCGGTAAAGGCTTTTCCGGTATAGCCTTTGCGTTGGCCGCTAATGACTTCGTTTGAAAAGACCTGAATTTTATTTTTTACCGCTTCAATCTCCGGAATAATATCAACGCCGTCTACGTGCAAAGGCTCCATCGAAGTGCTGCGCAAGGCGGTATGCAAAACGGCTCTTCCTTCGGTTTGGTTAATGATTTCTCCAGAAAAATAATCCTGAATGGCTGATTTGAGTTGTACTTCATCGGCCAATTGTAACAACAAGTTGGTTGTTTCTTCTGTGATTCTGTTTTTGGAATAATCAATCAAAAAATCATTCCACTGGATATGAAACTTTTCGGCACGCGCAGGATCTTGTTCAAAAAGTGTTTTCATCGACACCGATTGCATGCTTTTAAAATGCTGTTCTAATTTTTGCCAAGCTTGTGTTTGCGAAGGATTTACGGTAGATAATGCCATGTTATTTTTTATATTTTAAGGATGCGATACTGTCTAGTTCTTTTTTTAATGGCTTGATGTACGTCAAATAGCGAGGTAAATTTTGCTTAGATAATCCTTCTGAACTGGGCAACTTTAAGCCCAAAGCATCCACTTGAACGCCATTTTTCCAGAAACGATAGCACACGTGTGGCCCAGTTGCGAGCCCAGTGCTGCCTACTTTCCCAATTACATCGCCCTGCGTTACGCGTTGTCCTCGCCGGGCAATTATTTTGGACATGTGTAAGTATTGCGTCGAGTAGGTGCGGTCGTGTTTTACTTTCACAAAATTCCCGTTTCCGGCCGTGTAGCCGGTTTGCTCTACTACACCCGATGCGGTGGTCATGATTGGCGTGCCTGTAGGTGCAGCATAATCGGTTCCTTTGTGCGCCTTCCAACGGTGTTGCACCGGATGAAAACGTGTTTTGGCAAAGCGGGAGGTAATATTTACAAACTTTAAGGGGGCCTTCAAAAAGAAGTTTTTCAAGGCTTTCCCATTTTCGTCAAAGTACTCTAATTTCCCCGATCCAATTTTTTGCTCAAACGGAAAGGCATAGATGGTTTTGCCTTTGTATTCAAAAAAAGCAGCCTTTAGACTGTCAACGCCATCGTACAAAGTGTCGTCAATAAAACGTTCGGTGAAGGTAATCCCAAATTTATTGCCTTTTTGCAGTTTAAAGAAATCTATAGACCAAGCATATACTTTGGTGAGCTGTGTAGCCAATGCCGCATCAACCCCTTCTTTGTTTAAGGCCTCCGACAACGAGCCGTCTAAGGCGCCAGCGATGGTTTTCTCTTTTATTTTAATAGGCCTTCTTTTGGTATAGGCTTTCAACGAATCCCGGAAATCAATCACATGATAGATTCCTCGTTCGGGTTGATAAATAAATGCAGCTAGTTTTTTGTATCGGTCTTTGGATCTAACCAGTGCAAATGGTTTTTGAATGTGGATAGAACGCACATCAAAAGTGTCTTTTATAGCGGCAACAATATCGTAGACTTCTCGTTTTCCTCTGTTTTGATACTGAATCAAGTTGCCAAAAGTAGCGCCCTGTTGAATGGTGTCAAACACAATGTTGTACTCGGAAGTTTTAAAGCCGCAAATTTCTTTCGGGCCTTTTGAAACAGCTAAAATCGTCGAGTCATTCTTGGCATTTTTAGCGCAAGAAACCAACAAAATCAACCCCAATAAAAATATACTCGTGTTTTTCAAGCCAAACTAGTTAGGCAGGGAATTAATTTGCTTCTCCCCAATTTTTTACTTCTTCTTCACTCCATAATTCCGGAAAAAATATGCGGCGTTGGTATTTGGGATGCAAATATTTTTTCCAATCGCTTCCGCCGGTTGCCTCGCCTGTGCCTTGTCCACTTTCGATGTATTTTTTGGCGGCATTCAAGTGACCCATCACCCAAGTAATATTGACGGTGTAATCATAGTGTCTCATCGCGGCAATTAAATCTGAATTTTGCTGATCAGATTCGGGAAGCTGCTTGAATTTTTGCCACAAATTGCTGGTGTTGTAGCGCTCCATTTCCCGTAAAAACTCAGACTTGTATTTGCGTTCAAAAGCCAAAATTAAATAGGACTTCTTGCCTGTTTTATGGTCTTTTCCTGCGGCTTGCCAATACAGGTGTTCGTAGGCATGCTCATAGGGCGTATTGCGATCTATTGTGGCGCGAAACCTAAAATCAATAAGGTTGATTAAATCAGTTGAGGCAAATTCAATTAAGCGGTATTGGGCGCTCTGAAACCCACTCGCGGGCGTCAAGGTATTTCTAAATTTCATGTATTGAGCAACTTCCATTCCGTCACCCATGATGGTAAACGAGGTGGTGAGCATATCAAAATAGCGGCTGATGCGTTGCAATTTTTCGGTAAAAAAAACAGTAGTTGGCGCAGGTTCTACTACTACTTGTTCGATTTCCCAGAGAATCATCTTAAACAACAATTCATTCACTTGATGGTATAGGATAAATACCATTTCGTCGGGAAGAACTGTGCGTTGATTTTGAATATTCAGCAACACATCGGTTTGAATATAATCCCAATAGGTGATAGGGTTTGACCACAATAGCCCCTCCAAATGGGTGTTTGTTTTTTGGTCTATGGCTTCAAATTTTTCATGTAAACTCGCGAGGAGCGAATTGGTTTCAGGAGACTGTTCCATTAGGGTTTTTGTTTTACGCGAAAAGAATATTTAAGTCCTTTAAACGATTCGAGTTCTGCTTTAATCGAGCCAACCAATAAACTGGCTTTGATGCGAATAGGTATTTTGTTGTCGTCGTCTGATATCCAAACC
>JAPLEX010000055.1:14318-22328 GCA_026390995.1 Flavobacterium sp. | reverse complement strand
GTCTTTTTAGTCTATTAGTCTAAACTCTATTTTGCCACGAATTCACGAATATTAAAAAGCGATTAGCTATCATTAGTTTTTGGTAGAAATCAAAAATCAGCAATCAAAAATCAACTATCGTTAATTCGTAGGCGGATATTTCGCCAAGATTTCAGAAACAAATTCGGCTGCCACTTTGTCTTTTTTAGCTTGGTTGCTGGTCAGGTAGCCCGTGCCGTTGCCTTGCCAGAATAATTCTTTCTTTTTGGTGTCAATAAAATCAATGGTCAATACGCCTTCGGTGGTGGTGGTAACCGTGGCGTTGTTCATGCCAAAATACGGATTCCAGCCGCGTCCCCAACCGTATCCATAGCCCGCATTGAATTGGTTTACGTTTACATTTTTCTCCACCTTGGTGCTGATGTTCACCAAGAAATCAGGCGTGTCACTTTTGGTAAAACCTTTGGCTTGCAAGGTAGTGTCAATGGCGCGCAAGATGCGTTTTTTATCCAGATCTGAAAGTTCTACTTTGTCAATGCCGGTTTTGTAGAAGGCATAGGTTTTATAGGTGCTAAAATCGGTAGCTTTATCATAATCGGTGGCTACGGTAATTGAGCCGCACGACGCTACGAATAAAGCTAAAACAGGAATAAGCGTTAAAATTTTCATGGGTTTATTTTTTAAATTAACAATCAAATAAGTTATCGTTTACCAAGTTTGGAAGTGTAACCTGCAATAAAGGTTGACTTTCCATGGCGCGTTTGATGGCAAAGATAGCGCCTTCATTCCGGGCCCAACTGCGTCGTGAAATGCCATTATTCACATCCCAAAACAACATCGATTCCAAGCGGCGTTGGGCATCAGCCGATCCGTCAAGTACCAATCCAAAACCACCATTAATTACTTCGCCCCAACCTACGCCTCCTCCGTTGTGGATAGATACCCAGGTGGCACCTCGAAAGCTGTCGCCAATTACATTGTGTATGGCCATGTCGGCTGTAAATTTTGAACCGTCATAAATATTAGAAGTTTCACGGTAGGGCGAATCGGTACCTGAAACATCGTGGTGGTCGCGGCCTAAAATAATAGTGCCAATGTTGCCTTCTGCAATCGCTTTGTTAAAGGCCGATGCAATTTTCATACGGCCTTCGGCATCGGCATACAAGATGCGTGCTTGCGAGCCTACCACCAATTTATTGGCTTGCGCCCCTTTGATCCATTGGATGTTATCGGCCATTTGTTGTTGAATTTCTTCAGGAGCGTTTTTCATCATTTCTTCTAGAACTTCACAAGCAATTTTGTCGGTTTTGGCTAAATCTTCAGGATTTCCTGAAGCACAAACCCAACGAAATGGTCCAAAGCCGTAATCAAAACACATCGGTCCCATAATATCCTGAACGTAACTGTTGTATTTGAAATCAATGTGGTTTTCTGCAAAAACATCGGCTCCAGCTCTGGACGCTTCTAATAAAAACGCATTACCATAATCGAAGAAATAGGTGCCTTTAGCTGTATGTTTGTTGATGGCTGCAGCATGGCGGCGCAAGGTGTTTTGCACTTCGGATTTGAATTTTGCCGGATCGTTGGCCATCAAAGCATTTGATTCTTCAAACGAATAGCCCATCGGGTAGTAGCCGCCCGCCCAAGGATTGTGCAAGGAAGTTTGATCGGAACCCAAATCGATGTGCACATTTTCTTGATCAAAACGCTCCCAAACGTCTACGATATTGCCCAAATAGGCTATCGAAACGACTTCTTGATTTTGCAAAGCCGATTGAACACGCGAAACTAGTGCATCCAAGTCTTCACATATTTCGTTGATCCAACCTTGGGAATGCCTGATGTGCGTAATTTTTGGATTGACTTCGGCACAAACCGTAACGCAGCCCGCAATATTGCCCGCTTTGGGTTGTGCGCCACTCATGCCTCCTAAACCTGAGGTGACAAACAATCCGCCTTTGGGGCTTTTCTTTATTTTTCTAAATCCGTTTAACACGGTAATGGTTGTGCCGTGAACGATACCTTGTGGTCCAATGTACATATAGCTTCCGGCTGTCATTTGTCCGTATTGGGAAACACCCAAGGCATTCATGCGCTCCCAATCGTCGGGTTTGGAATAGTTGGGAATGACCATGCCGTTGGTCACCACAACACGAGGGGCATCGGCATGCGACGGAAATAAGCCCATAGGATGGCCCGAATACATGACCAAAGTTTGCTCGTTGGTCATTTGGCTCAGGTATTTCATGGTGAGCAAATACTGGGCCCAATTTTGAAAAACCCCGCCGTTTCCGCCATAGGTAATCAATTCGTGTGGATGCTGCGCCACGGCATAGTCCAAGTTGTTTTGGATCATGAGCATGATGGCTTTGGTTTGCTCCGATTGGCCGGGATAATCAGAAATTGGCCGGGCGTACATTTTGTAATCGGGACGAAAACGGTACATGTAGATGCGGCCGTATTCGGCTAATTCGGCTTTGAATTCGGGCAAGAGTGTGGCGTGATGCTGCGGTTCAAAATAACGCAAGGCATTCTGAAGTGCCAATTTGGTTTCGCTGGCGCTTAGAATTTCTTTGCGCTTGGGCGCGTGATTGATGGCCGGATCATAGAGTTTGATCTCGGGTAATTGTGCAGGAATACCTTGTTGTATTTGTTCTTGAAACGTCATGCGAATAGCTGCTTATTTTTTAATCGGTTTAAAACTGTCGGTTTTTTTATCGTACCCATAGGGACAATGTCGGCATCCACTTTTGCAACAATAGCCGCGTTTTAGGTGATGCTTTTCGGTAAAACATTTGAAGCCCTCGGGCGTGAAATAAAAATCTTCGCCTTCAATGGGTGGGGTTGCTTCGTTTTGTTTTGCCATGCTCAAAAGTACAAATTTACTCTGCAAGAAAAATAGCGAATGGTCAAAAAAAAGACCCCAGTTTCCTGAGGTCTTTTTTAAAAAATAAAGGATGATTAATAGATTATTTTCTTGATAATTCGAGCCCCAGATTGGGTCGTGATTTCTACCAACAAGGTGGTGTTGTTTTGTTGAATTTGGCTGATGCCCAATTGCGTTGCATTGACCTGTTTGTTGTCGTATAATTTTCGTCCCAAGACATCATAAACAATGATACTTTGCATGGATTCATTACTCGATTTAATTTGAATATCTTGATTGGCTACAACGCTAATCGTGTTGTTTAACTCAAATTGAGAAGCACCTAATGTGCCATTGGTGAACACCAATTGAAAACGATTGTTACATTGGCCTGCATCGGCAGCAAATTGGTATGGAGTGGTTTTTAGGTCGTGAATGAGTTGCAACGAATTGTCTTTTAGGTAGATGTTTTGCGTGTCAAATAATCCGTCAACCCCAGCAATAGCTAGCGAATAACTTCCGGCAGTAGGCAAGTGCATACCCATCGGAATTTCATCGGTAACTACAAATGGCAAGGCGCGTCCTTGGATTATAAAGGGTTCATTTCCAACAAGAGAATAGACAGACATGGCTGCTGTGGTGCTGGTTTTGCAATCAAAGAAGTTATCTTTATCCTGGGTTGCGCCTTCAATATAACCTACTAAAGTACGATCAGAATTGCCATTGGCATCAAGGATATCTACCCATATGCGGTTGCGTTCAATAGATTCTACATCAACTGGGGTTTGACCAGGACGATAGAATAAACTATTGGAATAGGTGAAGTTTCGCATCGAATTGGTAAACGTTACCGTATTTGAAGCTGCCGGTCCGTCTTTCATTTGTACAAAAAATCCTTGTCCGGCACCAATAAATAAATCGGCTCCTGCAGCCGGACAACAGCTGGCTCCAGTAAAGTTATAGGTAAAATAGTCGTTTGCTGTATAGTTGTAAACAAAGGTATCGTAGTATGGATTAGCAATTTGGGCTGGTAAGGTTCCGTGTGTCCAGAGGCGAACATTTCCTTCGATTTTGGCATTGTTGTCAAACAAAAATTGACTAGCTCGCAAAGCCGAGGGGTAGGGGTTTCCAATAAGATTAGCATTGTCGCTGTAATTGTTGATTTCTATGCCATTCAATCCGGTATGAAAGGCCGTATTGGTGTCTGACCCACGCGATATAGGTGTAGTGATAATTCCATTGTTAGGCACACCCACAAATGTGGCATTTAAATTGGCGCCCACTGAGGTAAACGTGCTAGGTCCACGAGCAATGTAGCCTTTTCCGGCTGTCATGATGCTTCCTGCAGCCCCTTGCCAGTTGCCTTGGCCACCGTTTGGATTGGCTACAGTTGGATTCCAGGAATAGATTGGGCCAGAAACCAAGGGAGCCACAAGTGAGTTGATATTAAAATTACTCACAGGCGAAGACCAATAGACATAATCGAGGTTGCGGATATTTTGAGCAGTACGTTTATAAGTGATGTTTCCGGTATTACTGGCATTATTTACCTGCAATAGACTCGAATTGTTTTCGATAATAAAGTTTCCAGTAGATTCTACTTTTACCCAATCAGTAACTGTTACAGAATTTGCAGTAAGAATGGTGAGGGTTGCGCCATTTTTTACGGTTATATTTCCGGCCAATCCATTGTAGTTATTTTACCGTAGTGTAATCGGTTTTGGTCATGCTAGTGCCGTTGCAAAAGGTATAAACTACTTTGGCCGTATAATTTGTCGTTGATGTTGGACAAACATTTAATATAGGGATAGTGCCAATTACAGGGCCAGTTGCGGTAGTTCCTTCATACCAAGCTAGTGTGGTGAGACTTGCTCCCGATGGAGTAAAACGCCAAGCTTCATTGGTAACATTCCAGTTGGCATCTAGTGCATTTCGACCAGGCGCCACTACAGCTTGAGTTCCGGTGCTGTTTTGAATCCCAACGATTGCGTTACCATCATTCCAGGATCCGCAGGTAGTTTTAGTTTTTACATACACGTCAATCACATTGGTGTTTTCATACAACACAATCATACCGGTATATAAGGAACTGTTACAAGCGGTGAAAAACATGGGGATGTTATTCCAAGAAGCTACCAGAGCTCTACATCCGGTGTTGAGTGTAATTAATTCCCAGCCAATTTCACCACCTAAACTTGGGTCAATGTCATGGTAAACTCCAAAAATAGTATTCAAAAACAAGGTGTTGTTTGGTAAATTGTTTGCAAATGACCAAGTGCTGTAACCGCCCGGTGCATTATTGGTTAAATCAAAAGACAGAACGCCATTTGATCCGATAGTACACTGGTTATAATTGTTTCCGTAGTAACAGAAATTAAATGGTAAATTGATAGCAGGCGACCACCTGTCGTCAACATTCACACTCACGGGGTTTTTTAAGCAATTAAATTGGTAGGGGGGTGCGTAAGGGATAGAGGCCACGGTATAGGTGGTTGTTTGTTTAATATCCAAGAATGTGGCTTCCAAGTCTACGCAAGAAGAGGCTGTACAGCTGATAGGTGTTGGATCAGCACCGTTTAAACTCAATCCACCTGAAATAACAGAGGGACAAGCTAAGGTAGTTGTTCCTGTACTTGGTCCTACTGCACAATTGGGTTGCGTCCAATAGGTAGCCCCTACCCATACTCCTAAGCCTAAAGCACCGCCACAGTTGGAGCGAATCCAAATGTAGTAGGTGGTTAATGGGGTTAATCCGGTTAAGCTCAAACTTGTTACGCCAGCTGCTAAACTTCCGGTTGGTGTAGCTGCTGGTCCTGGTGAAACCGATGAGGTGCTCAAGTAATATTGATATCCATTAGCCGGCGCAGGAGAAGGAGCCGTCCAAGTAATGGTTGATGCGGTTTGTGAAATAATGTTTACCGTAATAAAAGTGGGATTGCCCGAACAGGGTGGTGGAGGCAATACCGTAAGGGTATAATCTTCTGTTTCTCCATAAGTAATAGTTCCGCAGGCAGTTGGGTTGGTGTTCAAATAATCGGCACGAATGCGCATGCGGTGATTACCTACAGCCGTTGTGCCTGGAATTGTAAATGATCCAGTAGCAGTAGCCACATAGGCATTACTAGCAAATACTAATTCGCCGGGATCATTAAAATCCATATCGTCGTTCCAATCTACCCATATGTTAAATCCAAATGTTCCTCCTACAAAAGCACTAGAAAAATTGATAGTCCCAAAATTTTGCTGACTTACTGTCATCGCAGTATAATTTCCATACCCGTTAGCAGACAAAGTGGTGCCATTGTTGGTAATATTGGCAGCCCCTGCAGTGGTAGAAAAATTGGAAATATAAAACCCTGCAGCAGTAGAAGTAGATGGACAATAGCCTGTAGAGAAAACATCATAAACTGACCAGCCGCTATAATTTCCTCCGCCACAATTGCTTCGTACAAATACATAATACACCGTATTTGCGGTTAAGCCTGTAAGTGGAATTGAATTGGCGGTTGTAGCTGTTCCCGCACCAGTTGGAGCAGTACTGCTGGTGCTGTAAAAATATTCATATCCTACAGTTGGGGCAGGAATTAAAGCGGTCCAATTAATCGTGGCTGAAGTAGTTGTGATAGCCGTGGTAGGATTTATGGTTGGCACAACGCAAGTAGGCGAGGTAGCACAAATCCCAAAAGTTCCATTGTTGTCGTTGCTGTACTCCCAAAAGCGAATGTATACAGTAGTTCCTGGCGTTAAACCCGTTGCTGTAAGGGTTGGCATCAGTCCGTTGGCACTGCTGTCATCGTCACATTGCAACAAAGTCAATGCGCCACAAGTACCGGTATAAAATGCCATTCCTCCGTCGGTAATTACTCCTGTTTGGGTATCCACTGTCAAGATTCCGGTGAAGGGAACAACGGCACTAAACCAAATATCGCCTCCGCTGTAACTGGCACAACCAGGAGCAGGAGCCCCTGCACTTGCTGTATTGGATGCATTGGTGTAGGTGGTGTAACTACAGCTTGAATTCACAGTAAGCGGAATTGCATTGGTACATTCGTCGCCCAAAACGGGCATAGAAGTCAATGAAATGTTATCAACACCTGAGGGAGATTGAATACCTATAGTGTTGTTATTGCTCCACTCAAACACCAAGCGACAGGTAGTGCCGGCATAGGCAGCAGGTAAAGTAACTGAGGCTGTAGTCCAGGTGGGTTGTCCACTGTAATTGTTTAATCCCAATTGTATAACTCCAGTTGGTGCTACACCGGCAGCAGCAAGTGCATTTCCGTAAGCAGGCGTTGTGGTTGATGGAACTACATATACCCGCATTTTATCGCGTCCAGCATCTCCATTGGATATCCAACTGAATGACAAATTAATAATGCCTTCGCCGGCTGGAACGGTAAAGTTTCTGTAAAAATGAGTTATACGATTCGTATTAAAGGCATAGTTATGAGGTGGCGGAACGCTTGCCGTATTGTTGGTCACATAGGCTGCATTAGCACCCGAAAATCCTGCGGTTGCGCCAGTACTACAAACCCATTGGTTCTGTGTAGCTGTTCCGAAATTTGAAGTCCAGCCATTGGCGGCAAAGGTGGTTCCCAATTCAAATCCACCGGCTCCGGTTGGAGAAATAAGGGTGGTTTGCCCATAAAGCGTTAGATTTGTCATGCAAAAACAAAGCAAACCGAATATAAGTTGTTTTAGGTTAGGGTTTATCACGTATAAAATTTTGTATTTCATGGAATGTAATTCGTTTCTATTTGGAATAAATATAAATACAAACTTTTATAAGGCGTTTTTTTATCGATGATTGACAAAAAAAATCGTTTAAAACCTCTTTTTGTTAATTTATATCAAATGAAATCTAACAATTGTTTGAATTAATTTTTTTTCGTTGAATCAAAAGATTAAAATATTAAATCAATCGGTCTCACTTTTTATTAAACGAGAGGATTTGTTGCATCCGCACATTTCGGGAAATAAATTCCGCAAATTAAAATACAACATTACCACAGCACAAGAGCAAAATCAAACCCAATTACTCACTTTTGGCGGTGCTTTTTCCAACCATATTGTAGCGGTTGCAGCAGCTGGTAAAGAATATGGTTTTCAGACGATTGGCGTGATTAGAGGAGAAGAATTGGCTACGCAAATAGAAGACAATCCAA
>JAPLEX010000055.1:0-14313 GCA_026390995.1 Flavobacterium sp. | reverse complement strand
GCGAGCGATTGTGGTATGCAATTAGAGTTTATTAGCCGCGAACAATACCGGAATAAAAATGAAAAAAAAGCCCAAGAATTTTGGCAAAAAAAATACGGTAAATTTTATTTTTTACCCGAGGGCGGAACCAATGATTTGGCAGTAAAAGGCTGCGAAGAAATTCTCACGGTTGCCGATGATGTCTTTGATTATATTTGTTGTGCAGTAGGAACAGGGGGTACCATTTCGGGCCTAATAAATAGCGCTAAGCCCCACCAAAAAATAATTGGATTTCCGGCGCTAAAGGGTGATTTTTTACAAGAAGATATTCGTAAATTTACGCACGAAAACAATTGGGAATTACACCCGGATTACCATTTTGGTGGCTATGGAAAAGTAACGCCCGAATTGATTCAATTTTTAAATGATTTTCATGCCCAGTACCACATTCCTTTAGATCCCATTTATACCGGAAAGATGGTATTTGGCGTTATGGACTTGATACAAAAAAATTATTTTAAAAAAGGAAGTAAAATTTTACTGATTCACACGGGTGGATTGCAAGGAATTCGAGGAATAAACAAAGTTTTAAGTCAAAAAAATCAACCGCAAATTACGTACTATGAATAACAAAATTCTTTTGCTGACACTTGGTTTCTTGCTGTTTAGTTGTGGGTCAAGCCGATCTATCGTTCAAGTTACTTTACCGGTTTCTAAGCGCGTGGCCGTGCAAGTAAAAAAGAAACCCGTTCCAGCCAAAAAACAGCCAGCAAAACCTGCCAAGACAGTTGTTGAAAATTCCTCAAATGCCGCCGTAATAGAAAAACGGTATGAAGCAGCCATTGAACAAAACAAATCAACAGATAATTCTACTGTGATTTCCAGAACTGAAATCTTGGAAGCCACCACAAAAGTAAAAGTAACTACTGAAATGGTGTTGGCCTATATTGATCAATTCGACGAAATTGCTAAAAGTAATATGAAGCAATATGGCATTCCCGCCAGTATTATTTTGGGTCAAGGGATATTAGAATCTGGAGCCGGAACTGGTCCTTTGAGTGTTTTGGCCAACAATCATTTTGGCATCAAATGCCACAAAGAATGGACGGGTCCCAGCGTGAAATATGACGACGATGCTGCTCAAGAGTGTTTCAGAAAGTACGAACGAGCCACGGAGTCCTATCAAGATCACGCGTTATTTTTAACTTCACGCCCCCGATACAAAGGCTTGTTTGAGTTAGACAAAGCCGATTACAAACTATGGGCAAGTGGACTAAAAGCAGCGGGCTATGCCACAGATCCAAAATATCCTGAAAAACTAACAGGGATTATTGAGCGCTACCAACTACAAAAATACGATGCCGAGGTGTTGGGTATTGAGTATGTGCCTACCAACCCTGTTTCTGCTAATTCAAGCTTAGCCCAAACAAACACTGCCGACACCTATACCGTAATGCCGGGCGATACCTTGTATTCTATTTCAAAAAAATTCAACCAAAGTGTAGAGGAGTTACGCGCCAAAAATGGTTTGGCTGACAACACACTTTCAATAGGACAAACGCTACAAATTAACTAATTTCATGGTATACCAACGCAGCAGTCAATTATTTGCCGAAGCCGAACAAGTAATTCCAGGCGGTGTCAATTCACCCGTTCGCGCCTTCAAATCAGTGGGGGGAACGCCCATATTTATTTCCAAAGCCCAAGGCGCTTATTTGTATGACGAAGATGGAAATCGCTACATCGATTACATCAATTCGTGGGGCCCCATGATTTTAGGCCATGCTTATAAACCTGTCGTAGATGCTGTAACCCAACGTGCTGCTTTAGGCACCTCTTTTGGAACGCCCACCGCTTTAGAAACCGAAATTGCCAAATTGGCCGTTTCTATGGTGCCCAATATAGAAAAAATTCGTTTTGTCAATTCGGGGACTGAGGCTTGTATGAGTGCCATTCGATTGGCCAGAGGTTATACAGCACGCCATAAAATTATCAAGTTTGCGGGTTGTTACCACGGACATTCTGATTCGTTTTTAATACAAGCGGGAAGTGGCGCAGTTACATTTGGATCACCCAACAGCCCGGGAGTTACTCCAGGCACAGCACAAGACACCTTATTGGCGCAATACAATAATTTAGCACATGTAGAACAATTGTTTGCCGCCAATCCCAATGAAATTGCCGCCATCATTGTAGAACCTGTGGCCGGAAATATGGGTTGTGTGCCGCCAGCAGCAGGATTTTTAGAAGGATTGAGAGCGATTTGTGATCAACATAATACCCTGCTTATTTTTGATGAGGTAATGACCGGCTTCCGATTGGCCAAAGGCGGTGTGCAAGAATTGTAT
Source organism: Flavobacterium sp. (assembly GCA_026390995.1). Taxonomy (GTDB): domain Bacteria; phylum Bacteroidota; class Bacteroidia; order Flavobacteriales; family Flavobacteriaceae; genus Flavobacterium. The sequence continues at coordinate 11,986 of JAPLEX010000055.1, read as the reverse complement.
GGGGTGCAAGCTGATATTATCACCTTCGGAAAAGTAATTGGCGGCGGTTTGCCCGTTGGTGCTTTTGCTGCTCGCGCCGAAATAATGAACATCTTGGCTCCCTTAGGTCCGGTATATCAGGCGGGCACTTTGTCAGGAAATCCCTTAGCCATGGCTGCCGGATTAGCGATGTTACAGGCCATAAATTCAGATAATGCTTTATTTGCTCGATTGGAACAAAAAACAACTTATCTCGCCGATGGGATTGCCAAAGCATTAACGGCTTACAACCTTGATTTTACAATTAATAAAGTAGGGTCAATGATTTCGGTGCATTTTGATGCATCTCCTGTGGTCGATTTTGCATCTGCTGCAAAAGGGGATAACCCTCGATTCAAACAATTTTTCCACGGGCTGTTGCAAGAAGGAATTTATATTGCACCCTCGGCCTATGAAACCTGGTTTATTACTGATGCACTCTCCTACCACGATTTAGACCATACAATTGCAGCAATACAAAAAGTTGCAGCAACGTTATAGGCATAAAAAAAGCACCAAGTAGGTGCTTTTTTTATTAATATGGGCTAAAAATTAGTTAACTAGTTGTTTCATTACAGAAGGATATTTTGCAAGTTCTTTGCGTTGATCTTCTGTTAATCCAGCCATCAATTTATTTTCAAAGATCTTCGAAATGTTTTCTTTTTCTGCAGCGGTTAATTTTGGATTGGCTAAGGCTTCGTGTTTCATTACCATTAGCGTGTACAAATCTTTTTTAAGATTTTCACTAACCGTTATTTTAGAAAGAAGGGCAGCAACATCTTTTTTTGCAGCTTCATCTGTATTCACTTTTAGATCTTGTGCAGCGGCGCCAAGCGTAAACGCAAAAAACAACACAACTACAGAAATAACTTTTTTCATAACAAATATATTTTTGGTTTATCGCCCAAATCTAATAGAAATTTTTGAAGTGACAAATTAAATTTTTCGAATTCGATTAATTTTCACGCAATTCTCTTTTTTCTTTAAGGGTTTTTCGTTTGTTTTTGCGTGCTTCTTTATTTTTTTGCCAGGTTTCAATTTGAGCGGGAGAAAGAATTTTTTTCAGTTGTTCTTCAAACATTTTTTTGTCTTCGGCTTTGTTTTTCTTCATTTGCTCGCGTTGGTCAGGACTTGGTTTGTGTAAACTGTCTTTTTTAGAGCCCATTTCGGCGCGTTGTTTGGCCCGTTTTTGTTGGTGTTCTTGTATCAGATTTCGCAATTCTGCGGTTTGCTTTTCGTTTAAATCCAATTCAATTTTTAGGCGGGCAACTTGTAATTCCACCTTTTTTTCAGGTGACATTTCCGGACCTTTTTTACTTTTTTCTTGCGCAAATGAGCCCAACGACAACATTAAAATTGCGGCTAATAGAATCTTTTTCATGGTATATTTTTTTAAATTTCAAACTAGGAACCAGTAAAAGCATATTGGTTTAATTGCCAGTTGAATTTAATTGAGCACGACGGTTTTGTTTTCGCCGTCTACCACTACTTTGGTGAGTCCATGCTTGGCCAATCCTTTCATGGCGGCATCCCATTTTTTTCCGCTTAATTGGGAGCGATCTTTAAGGCTAGCAAGGGCTTGGTTGTTTTCGGTTTTTAATAAGCTGACAATCAGTTTTTCGTCTTCGGTGAGCTCCAATTGTTTTTTCTCCGGACGCATTTGTGGGAAAAACAACACTTCTTGAATCGAAGGATTGTTGGTCAAGAACATAATCAATCGGTCCATGCCAATTCCCAATCCAGAGGTTGGTGGCATGCCATATTCAAGTGCACGCAAGAAATCTTCGTCAATGATGCCGTTGGCTTCGTCATCGCCTTTGGCCGCCAAATCCATTTGGGCTTCAAAGCGCTCGCGTTGGTCTATCGGGTCGTTCAATTCAGAATAGGCATTGGCAATTTCTTTGCCACAAACCATCAACTCAAAACGCTCGGTCAATTCGGGATTATCGCGGTGGGCTTTGCACAAGGGCGACATTTCTTTGGGGTAATCGGTAATGAAAGTGGGTTGAATAAAATTGCCTTCGCATTTTTCGCCAAAAATTTCATCAATCAATTTGCCTTTGCCCATGGTTTCGTTTACCTCAATGCCCATGGATTTGGCGGCGGCAAACAATTCTTCTTCTGATTTACCTGTGATGTCAAAGCCGGTAAATTGTTTGATGGCAGCAGTCATGGTCACGCGGGCGTATGGCGCTTTGAAATTAATTTGGTGTTCGCCAAATGTTGCTTCAGTCGTGCCATTGACTTGCAACGCACAATATTCCAATAAATTTTCGGTCATGTTCATCATCCAGTTGTAGTCTTTGTAGGCTACATAAATTTCCATGGCGGTAAATTCTGGATTGTGTGTTCTGTCCATTCCCTCGTTTCGGAAGTTTTTGGAGAATTCATACACGCCGTCAAATCCACCCACAATCAATCGTTTCAGATAGAGCTCGTTGGCAATTCGCATATATAAGGGAATGTCTAAGCTGTTGTGGTGGGTGATAAACGGACGAGCCGCAGCTCCACCGGGTATCGATTGCAATACGGGAGTCTCCACTTCCATATAGCCCGCGTCATTAAAGAAATTTCGCATGGCTGTAAATAGTTTGTTTCGTTTCTGAAACACGGCTTTCACCTGCGGATTCACCACCAAATCTACGTAGCGCATGCGGTAGCGCAATTCGGCGTCGGTAAAGGCATCAAATACGTTTCCGTCTTCATCAGTTTTGGGCAAGGGGAGCGGACGCAAGGTTTTGCTCAAAAAAGTGTATTGGTTCACGCGGATGCATTTGGCGCCTACTTGGGTGGTAAACAATTCGCCTTCAATACCTATAAAATCGCCCAAGTCGGTCAATTTTTTGAATACTTGGTTGTATAGGGTTTTGTCTTCGTCAGGGCACATCATGTCGCGGTTCAAATACAATTGAATACGGCCTTCGCTGTCTTGCAATTCGGCAAAACAAGCTTTTCCTTGGTCTCTCACGCTCATCAATCGGCCGGCGACAATCACTTTTTTGCCTTCTTCAAACTGCTCCTTGATTTGTTTAGAGGAATGATTCACAGGAAATAATTGAGCAGGGTAGGGGTTTACTCCCAATTCGCGCAAGGCATTGAGTTTGTCTCTTCGGATGATTTCTTGTTCGGAAAGTTGCATAGTCTTGTTTTTGAGCGACCAAAGATAGCGATAATTTAAAAATGACCCAATGGCAAAATTGACAGATATACCGGCAACTTTTATTTGTCAAATGAATGGAATTGCATGTGCTTCACATGGCTAAACTTTGTATTTTTGTGGCTCATTAATTGACATGAATAAAGTAGTCGAAATACAAGAACTAGGTTGGCAAGATTACCCAAAAGCCTGGGACTATCAAGAGCAGTTATTCCAAAAAATCGTAGCGATTAAATTGGCCAATCGCAATGCCGAACTACCAGTTATTACTCCAAATTATTTGTTGTGGGTTACGCATCCACACGTGTATACCATGGGCAAAAGCGGATCAATGGATAATTTGTTGTTATCTGAAGCGCAATTGGCACAAAAAGGCGCTTCGTTCTACAAAATAAACCGGGGCGGCGACATTACGTATCATGGCCCAGGCCAAGTGGTGGGCTATCCTATTTTGGATTTGGAAAATTTCTTTACCGACATTCATCAATACTTGCGTTATTTAGAAGAAGCCATCATTTTGACCTTACAAGAATACGGGCTCGAAGCGACTCGAAGCGAAGGAGAAACCGGTGTTTGGTTGGGTGTTGGAACACCCTTTGCTCGAAAAATTTGTGCGATGGGCGTGCGGGCTTCGCGCTGGGTAACCATGCACGGTTTTGCGTTGAATGTGAATGTGAATTTGGGTTATTTTGATCACATTATCCCCTGCGGCATCAAAGGAAAGGCCGTAACTTCTTTGCACGTTGAGTTGGGAGTCAATCAGGTGGATGAAACCGAGTTGAAACAAAAAATAGCCGAGCACTTCAAATCACTTTTTGGCTGCGAATTTTTAAATTAAAGTTCCAATTTTAATTGCTCAGGCAATAATCTAAAACTCTGGCGGTGGTATTTGCAACTGCCATATTTGCGAATCGCTTCTCGGTGTTCGAGCGTGGGATATCCTTTGTTTTTATTCCAATGGTACATGGGAAACTCTTCATGGATTCGTTCCATATACTCGTCTCGGTAGGTTTTGGCTAATATGGATGCGGCGGCAATACTCAAATATTTAGCATCTCCTTTTACAATGGTTTGGTGCGGGATATTTGCTACCGGTTTAAATCGGTTGCCGTCTACTATAATATAGGTAGGGGTGGGTTGAAGCGCAATCAAACACATTTGCATTGCTTTAATCGATGCATTCAAGATATTGATCTCGTCAATGGCGTGCTGATCCAAATGAGTGACTTTATAATCAATCGCTGCCGCTTCTAATATGGGACGTAAAATGGCCCTGTTTTTTTCAGATACTTGTTTGGAGTCATTTAACAGAGGATGGTAAAAATCAGGGGGAAGTAGAATGGCTGCTGCGGTAACGGGTCCTGCCAGACAACCTCTGCCGGCTTCGTCTGTGCCTGCTTCTAGGGCGGTATTGGAGTAACTCGAGAGCAGCATTTATTGTGAATTTCATTAAATAAAAATCAAAACTAAGTCATTTTTTATCGTATTTCTATACTTTAATTACGAAAGCGGCATTTAGGTTTCTTTTTTTTAACAATTTATCAATGACTTATTCCGAATTTATATTTGGTTAATTAAGAAATAATTAAGAAGTTTGCCAAATAACTAACTCAAACTAATTTTATATGAGATCGAAGTTCAAATGGATTTATATGCTATTACTAGCATTAACAATGCAGTTTTCGTTTGCACAAGAGAAAACTGTTACCGGTGTTGTTTCTGATGAGACAGGACCATTGCCAGGTGCAAACATTGTTGTAAAAGGCACTAAAAAAGGTACTCAAACAGATGTTGATGGTAAATATGCTATCAAAGCGAAGCAAGGAGAAGTACTGGTTATTTCATTCATCGGATTAAACGATATGACAATGACAGTAGGTGCTTCAGCAGTATTAAATATTAAAATGAAATCTGGTTCAGGTGTTGAGTTGGGTGAAGTAGTAGTAACCTCTCAAGGTATTAAGAAAGAGAAAAAAGCTTTAGGATATGCTGTGACAACTATTAAATCCGAAGATTTTGCTTCTAAACCTTCTACCGATGTGGCTCGTGCCTTAACCGGTAAAGCAACTGGGGTAAATATTCAACAAACTAGTGGTTTGTCTGGTTCGGGAACCAACATCATTATTCGTGGATATTCTTCGATTACCGGAAGCAATCAGCCTTTATTTGTTGTAGATGGAGTTCCTTTTAACTCAGACACAAATAGCGACGGTAATTTCCTTGAAGGTTCTACCAACGCGTCTAGCCGTTTCTTGGATTTAGATCCAAACAGTATTGAGAGCATCAGTATCTTAAAAGGATTGAGCGCAACTACTTTGTATGGTTCATCAGGTAGAAACGGGGTAATTTTAATTACCACCAAATCGGGTAATACCAAAGATTTGAACAAAAAAATGGAAGTGAATTTCTCACAATCCATGTACATGACCCAAATTTCAGCCTTGCCAGTTTATCAAAACAGTTATGGTAATGGATTTGATAATGCTTACACTAAAGCTTTTTCTAATTGGGGACCAGCATTTGGAACGGCTGGAAGTCAAGGTATTGGTGCTGACGGGACAATTGAACATCCATTAGCATATCTTGGAGTAAATGTGTTTCCTCAGTTTTTTGATGACCCGAAAGGTCCAAATCAAAAGGAAAAAACAGTTAAGTATGCGCCTCAAAATAATGTAAAGCCATTTTTTAGTACAGGTTTGGTTTCAACTACATCATTAAATTTAGGAGGTAGATCAGAAAATACTTCATATAACATTGGTGTAGGGCATACAAGAGACGATGGATTTATTGAGAATAATTCATATCAAAGATTGAACTTGAGTACGGGTGGAAGAACAAAATTGACAAATGGTTTTACAATTAGTACCACAATGAATTATGTGCGAACTGAAAAGAAATCGCCTCCAACAGCAGCAGGTTTTGGATCAAATGCGGTTGCTCCATCCGTTTTTGCCAACATTTTGTATACGCCTCGTAGTTTTGATTTGTTTGGATTTCCATATGAAAATCCTTTAACTAGAGCTTCAGTAAATTATAGACCTGACATTCCTAATCCAAGATGGACGCTCAAAAACTCAAGTGATGACGAATCGGTAAGGCGTTTCTTTGGAAACTTCACTGCCAGTTATGAGATCAATTCATGGTCAAATTTGTCCTATAGATTAGCTTTGGATAATTATACTCAAAATAAAAAATATTACATCAACAAAGGAAACGGTCAGCCGTTTGATAACGATGGATTCTTGAGAACAACGGTTCGTGAGAGTACTATTTTTGACCACACGGTGAGTTACAATTTTGATGTTAAAGTTGATAAAAACCAAAAATGGAACATTGATGGTACTTTAGGGTTTAATCCTAGACAAGAATCAAAAAGATTGGATTATTTAGCAAGTACAGTTCAGTTTTTATATGGTTTTATAGAGCATCAAAATTTTGAATTTCATGATGGATATTCTGAAAAACAAAACTTTAACATCGTTGGTTTATATGCTAGTACAACATTTGCTTACGATAAATATTTATATTTAAATTTACAAGGTAGAAACGATTGGTATTCATCATTACAACCTTCAAATAGATCATTGTTCTATCCATCAGCCTCGTTATCTTTTGTGCCAACTGATGCAATTGATGTACTTAAAGGAAGAGATTTTATTAATTATTTGAAAATGCGAATAGGATATGGTTCTTCTGCCGGATTTCCAGATCCTTATAAAACAAGTATAGGTTTAGATTCAAGAACTAATGTTTTTTTGCAGGATGATGGAACGGTTGTAAATACTGTTGCTCCCAGTAATGAGCTAGGAAATAAGAACTTAAAACCTGAGTTAGTTACTGAAATTGAATTTGGTATTGATGGTAAATTCTTTAAAAATAGATTAGGATTAGATTTATCTATTTACAACAAGGTATCAACAGATTTAATTGTTGAACGTGATTTAGACCCTTCCTCAGGTTATGATTACACCTCTGATAACGTGGCACAAGTAAGTAATAAAGGAATTGAATTAGGATTAAATGTTGTCTTAGTTAAATCTTTGAATAATGGCTTTTCTTGGAATTTTACAACAAATTTCACGAAGAATAGAAATATTGTTGATAAATTAGGATTGGGATCTGTAAAACAATTGGCGTTCGCAGGATTTACAAACTTAGGAAATTTTGCAGTTGAGGGTAGACCTTTTGGTGTTATATTGGGCAGTTCTATTTTAAGGGATATTAATGGTAATTATGTTGTTGGTGCTGATGGAAATTATTTAGAGGATTCAACATTAAAAGAAATAGGAGATCCAAACGCAGATTGGAGATCAACTGTGATTAATGAGATATCGTATAAAAATATCACTTTTGGGTTCCAGTTGGAATACCAAAAAGGCGGTGATATCTATTCAACCACTGCCGCAGCATTGTTGTCTAGAGGTTTGACAGAAGATACTAATGTTGATCGTTCTGGAACAGTTGTATTGCCGGGAGTTAATATTAATGGTAATGTTAATACTACTCAGATAGGTTACACTCAGTATGGTTTTAATAATTCTGGCTTTTTTATAAATGAACAAGCAATTTATGACGCTACAAATATTAGATTAAGAGAAATATCCTTATCATATGATTTACCAAAAAAATATCTTGAAAAAACACCTTTTGGTAAAATGTCAATCTCAATTGTGGGTCAGAATTTATGGTTCAAAGCAATTAATTTTCCAAAATATTTGAATTTTGATCCTGAAGTTATGAGTTTGGGAGTTGGTAATGGACAGGGATTTGATTATTTGACTGGTCCAACGGCAAAACGTATTGGATTTAACTTTAACTTAACATTCTAAATAACATGAAAAATATTATTTTAAAATTGTTTGTATTTGCAGTATTTATTTCTTTATCTAGTTGCGAAACAATAGATTTGGATCAGACAGAAAACCCAAGTACATTATCACAAGATTTTATTGATCCAACTTACACGTTTAATTTTGTACAATTACAACTGCCAGATTTTGTTAATTCTGCAAACTCATTTACACAAAGAGTCACAAGGCAAATGGCTATGACTTCTGGTAATTCATATGATAATGCTTTTGAGCCAGTAAATTTTAATGATAATTGGGGGACAGGTTATAAGATTTTAAATGCTATTAAAATTATGGAGCCTAAAGCATATTCAGACAAGAAGTTCTATGAACTTGGAGCTGCTAAAGTGATTAGATGTTATGTTTTACTAACATTAGTTGATATGTATGGTGATATACCTTATTTCAACGCTTTAGAGGGTTCTGATAATATTACTCCAAATTTTGATTCAAGTAAAGTCGTTTATAATAAAATTCTAGAAGAGCTTGATGTTGCAATTTCTATTTTAAATGATCCATTAGATACTTCGGAAAACACGATTGATCTTTATTATGGAGGTAAAGCAAGTTGGATTACTTTAGCAAATACATTAAAACTTAAAATGTTTATTACTGCTAGAAACGCTTCTAATGACATCAATGTGCCTAATATAGCAACTTCTATTTCAACTATTGTAAATTCTGGTGACTTCATCGATTCACCCTCGAAAGATTTTGTTTTTAAATATGGCAATTCAAGAAACTCTCCTAATACACGTCATCCTCTTTATAACGACCAATACGAATTAGGGGGTGGTGCATATATAGGAAATTATATGATGTGGACTATGTGTACTGAAAAGGATTGGAAGGCTACAAATGACGACAGTAATAATGACCCTAGATTGCATTTTTATTTTTATAAACAAAAAGAAAATCCAGCAGATTACAATGCTGATACTTTCACGTTACCAGGTCGTTCAAGGCCCGCACATTATAACGAAACTAAATATGCCTCTTTCTTTGATAATACCATTTTTACATGTTATGTTGTTTCTAATTGGGTAAGTGGAACGGCAGTTGCTTCTTCTGGCTTTTGGGGTCGAGATCATGGGGATAACTCAGGGATACCGCCAGATTCTGATAAAAGAACTGTATGTGGTGTTTATCCAATAGGAGGTGCTTACGGAACTGCCGGTACTGTTCAAACTAGTGGAACAAAAGGAGCCAAAGGCGCGGGAATAATGCCGATTTTATTGTCCTCATATGTAAGTTTTTTAATAGCTGAAGCTTCATTAACTGTTCCTGGTTATGTTGATCCTGTTAGAGCTAAGACATTTTTTTTGTTAGGTATAGATCAGTCTGTAGATAAAGTAACTTCCTTCAATTCTGAATATATAAATTCTGTAATTAAACCAAATCAGTTACTTGCTGTTAATGCAAATAAAGTTTTTTACCATAATTTCATGTCTACTAAATTTGATGTTTCATCAAATAATAAAAAATTAGAATTAATTATTAAAGAATATTATATAGCTGCATGGGGTAATGGTATAGAGCCATACAACAACTATAGAAGAACAGGTTTTCCTAGTAATTTCCAACCTACAATTATCCCTTCATCTAGTCCATATTTTTCAACGGCATATTATCCGGCTAGTGCAGTAAATAACAACCCTAATATTCCTAATAATTTAAGAACAAGAAAAGTTTTTTGGGATAATTTAAGTATAACTTTACACTAAATATAAACTACATTACTTATGAAAAAAATAATTTTTTTTAATTTATCTATTTTATTATTTTCTTTTTCATCTTGTGAAAGAGATCCTAGTTTAGATCCTAGGCCTGTTATTGTTGATGGTAATTTTATGAGGTTAGATATTACCAATAGGAAAATTAATTATGATGATATGCCTAATAGTTTTTTCGGAGGTATTTTATCAAATCCCGGAGGAAAAGTAATTCAGTATGATTTGTATGTTAGAAGAACTGATACAAATAATAATTTATCTGGGGAATTTGTTTTTTTTAAAACTATTACTACATTTCCATTTGAGTTAAAAATTTATGCTCAAGAAATAGTAAATACACTTGGTATTTCGATTACACAATTAAGTGAAGGAGACATAATTAGATTTATTGGAGTTGCTAAAGACTCTCAGGGAAATATTACAAATTTCTATAATTTATCTCCAACAATACAGTCTAATCAAGCATACTACAAACAAGCTTTTCGTTTTGGAACTTATATAGTAGATGAAGCAGCTTTAAATAGTAAAACTCCGGATAATTATGACCCACAATAATATAAAAATAAAACATATAAATATGAAAACACTAATAAAAATATTTTCTGCTCTGATCATTTTTATTTTAATTGTTTCTTGTGAAAAGGGAGATTTGGTTACTGGAAGTCCTGAAGATTCAGATATAACTAAAGTACAGCTAACAGGTCTGATCAATACTCCTGATACTGAAGTTGTAGCAGGTCAGCCTTTCCCGCTTTCAATTACACTTCCACGTTCATTTGATATTAATGTAAGTGTTGAAGCAACATCATTCATTCCTAACACAGGAAAACGCTATAGAGGGACAGTAATCATACCTGCTGGACAATCCACAATTACTTTTCAGATGAGAGCTCCTGGTTCAGATATATCAGATATGCCGTTCAAAACAAAAATGGAAGTTTTTTTATCTGCAATAACCACAGATCCCATACGAGAAGTAATTGGTTTTGAGGGTGTTCAATATTCATTAAATTCTAACAAGTTAGAGTTAGATTTTGGAGATTCTAAATTAAGCTCACCTAATAGTTCGATTCTTTCAATTAATATAGATTCTGAGGGTCCTCATTGGAATCCAAATATTGGTGCTATCTATAATGCTTTAAACTATAGAGTTGTTAAGAACGGTGTCTATCAAAATACTATTCCTGCTAAAGCAACAACAGGTTCTAGTTTAAATCCTGTATATAATTCTTTTTATGGTAAAAGTAATGTTGCAGATAAAGTTGAATTGAATATCCTAAACGTTGCTGAAAATGGATCCTCTACCGATGGTGAATATATAATAAAACTTTACCCAACTAAATTAGTATCTTCACAAATGGATTTATTCGCGAGATTTACTATTCGTTTTCCTGACGATAAGGCTAAAACTATTTCTTTATTATTGCCTGGATTAGTCGCTAATACACTAATTAATGCTACTACAGGAGTCCAAGTTTTAAAAATAGTTAAAACAACAAGTGATGAAGGTATGCCATTATATGATATTATTGTTCTGTAGTTTTATTGTTTTTTTAAACTTATTTTTTATACATTTGTTTCTAACTTTTAAAATTTTATTATTATGAAAAAATTATTACTATCATTATCTCTTTTGCTTGGATTTAACTCTCAAGCACAAGATTTTTGGACTGAATATCCAACTAATCAACCTACCGCAAGTACAGGTATGCGCAGTATTTCAATAGTTGACGATAACGTGACTTGGTTAAGTAATTCTTGTGGTACTACTGGTTGTGCTACTATTCGTCGTTATTCTAAAACAACAAATGGAGGTGTTAGTTGGTCAACTGCTGATATTGATTTAGGCGCTTCTGCTACGAATTTAGAAATTTCTAACATTCATGGAGTTTCTGCTGATGTTGCTTATGCATCTGTATTTCCAAAGGCTGCTGGTGTTGCCGGAGGTGTTTGGCAGACATTAAATGGTGGTGCCACATGGGCTAAACAACCAACAGCATCTTTTAATGGTGCTGACGGAGCTTCATTCTGTAATCTTGTATATTTTTGGGACACTAATGTAGGTGTAACTATGGGTGATCCTTCTGGTGGGTATTTTGAAATTTATACAACAACCAATGGAGGTAATAATTGGTCTCGGGTTCCTTCTAGTAATATTCCGGCTCCTTTAGCTGCAGATGAATATGGATTAACTAACCAATTTACAGTCACTGGTAATGTAATTTGGA
>JAPLEX010000041.1 GCA_026390995.1 Flavobacterium sp. | reverse complement strand
TTCAGTTTCAGTTGACCCCTTGCCAGCCGGACCCCTTGCGCCTACTGCCAGTGTTACGGTTCAGCCGGATTGCATCACGCCAACTGGAACAATTGTGGTGTCTTCGCCCTCCGGTGCGAATGTAGAATACAGCATCAACGGCGGTATCAGCTACCAATCGAGTGCAACTTTTGCAGGATTAGTACCCAACACTACGTTTAGTATTACGGTTCGGGATATAACAACGCGTTGTATTTCTGCACCTACCGCAGTTTTGGTTAATCCAATTCCAGCCAATCCAGCTTCAGCTTCAGCTACAATTGTACAGCCAACTTGTGCAATTCTTACGGGAACAATTACGATTACCTCACCTTTAGCAGCCAACTTGGAGTACAGTATTGATGGCGGAATAACCTACCAATCAGGTTTGACTTTTGCAGGTCTGGCGCCCAATAGCAGTTATTCAATTTTAGTTAAAAATACAGCTACTGGATGTGTGTCATTAGCCAGTGTATTTACAATTCTTCCTGCGCCTTCAATACCTGCAACGCCTTCGGCAGCATGTAATGTAGCCTGTGTGAATGAATCGTTATATTTAACAACACCTACAGTTGTGGGTGCTACCTACAGTTGGACCGGACCAAATGGCTACAGTTCTAGTTTTCAAAATCCAGTTATTTTCCCTGCTCAGTTAGGCATGATTGGCACATATCAAGTGGTCGTGGCATTAACTCCCGATTGTCCTAGTTTGCCTGGGTCAGTTGCAATTACAATTAATCCAGTCCCTACCGTTCAGATACAAGGAGGTGCAATTTGCGTGGATGCTTCGGGTGCGGTGCTCAATCCGTTGCAATTAGACACGATGTTATCAACAACTGATTATTCGTTTCAGTGGTATTCCCTTTCTAATAACACCACTACTTTACTCCCGGAAACAGCTGCGACTTATATGGCAACCACTCCCGACAAATATGGCGTTGAAATTACCGATTTAATCACCGGCTGTAAATCGGGTATAGTCTCAGCCGAAGTAGTATTAATGCCAAAGCCTGAATCGTTAGTTTTGGAAACATCGACCTATTTTGCAGATGCGCAAGTAATCTATGCCAACGTGTTGCCCGTGGGAGTTTATGAATACCAATTAGACGGGGGTAATTTTCAGTCGTCTAATGTGTTTGGCGGAGTTTCTTCAGGCATGCACACGGTTACGGTTCGCGACTTGAATCAATGTGGGGAGCTGTCAGAATCGGTTGAATTACTTGACTTCCCCCGATTTTTCACGCCCAATGGCGACACCTATAACGACACCTGGAATATTTTTGAATTGGGCAATCAAGCTAATGCAAAAATTTATATCTTTGACCGACTCGGAAAATTGATCAAACAACTGAGTCCAGTTGATCCAGGATGGGATGGAACCTTCAACAACAAAGACCTCCCCGCAACTGATTATTGGTTCGTCGTGTATTATAAAGAGAACAACGAGGATAAAACATTTAAGTCTCATTTTGCACTAAAACGTTAAGTTTATGAATTTCAAAAAAATACTAGTTATAGCAGTTGTTCTTGTTGGTCAGTTATCCTTTGCACAAGAAGGAGTTGCGGTATATTCTGACTATTTATCTGATAATTATTATTTACTACACCCATCAATGGCTGGGGCTTCCAACTGTAATAAATTGAGAGTAACAGGACGTCAACAATGGTTTGGAACTGCCAATGCACCAGCGATGCAAACCTTGAGTTACAACGGTAAAATTGGAGAACAATCTGGCGCGGGAGTTATTGTATACAACGACAGAAACGGATACCATTCGCAAAAAGGATTTAAAGTGACCTATGCACACCACATTATGTTTTCCAGAGACCAAGTTGATTTAAATCAATTGTCATTTGGTATGAGTGGAGGATTGGTGCAAAGTGTATTAGATGAAACGGAATTTTTAGGTCCGTATGATTACGATCCAATTGTTGCGGGAACTATACAAAGAGATTCTTATTTTAATGTGGATGTTGGAATGTCCTATAACTATTTAGAATTCTATTTTCACGCCACTGTTAAAAACGCGATAGAAACCAGACGTTCATTATATACTGAAATTGAAAATGACAACATCCGTAAAATCATCTTCAATGCAGGCTATACCTTTGGTCAAGAAGACGCCCTGTTATGGGAGCCTTCCGTAATGTTGCAGATGGTTGAACAAACCAAAGAAAAATCCTTAGACGTGAATCTTAAAATGTACAAGGCCATGGATTTTGGTAAAATTTGGGGAGGTTTGTCGTACCGTCAAAGTTTAGACGGTGCCGAATATGTAGACAATGGCAGTGTAAAGGCCCAAAAATTGCAAATGGTAACCCCAATAGTCGGTGTGAATTTTCAAGATTATATGTTGTCTTACACCTATTCTCGTTTAATGGGAGCGGTTAATTTTGATAACGGTGGATTTCATCAAATCACCCTAGGAATGAATTTATTTTGCAAGCCAGAACGCTACCACTGTAACTGTCCTGCTATTAACTAATAAAAATACGGTCCCGATTTATTCGGGACTTTTTTTGGTATGATCATCAAGCAAGTACGTGGCAAAATGCCACAAATTCCAGAAGATTGTTATGTGGCCGAAAACGCGACCATAGTAGGTGATGTGCTCATTGGGGCACAATGCAGCGTGTGGTTTAATGCCGTTATTCGTGGCGACGTAAACCAAATTAGTATTGGCAATAAGGTAAATATTCAAGATGGCGCAGTGATCCATTGCACTTATTTAAAACACCCCACGCACATCGGAAATAATGTCTCCATTGGCCACAATGCCATAGTGCACGGTTGTGTAATACACGACAATGTGCTCATTGGTATGGGCGCAATTGTAATGGACGGCTGTGTGGTAGAATCCAATTCTATTGTAGCTGCCGGATCAGTCGTGACCCAAAACACGGTGGTTGAATCGGGAACCATCTATGCAGGAATTCCAGCCAAAAAAGTAAAAGACCTTAATGTGTCTGATTTTGTAGGCGAAATTGAGCGCATTTCTACCAATTACGTGATGTATTCGAGTTGGTTTAAAGAAGAGGAATAAACTAAAAGTCCAGTTGATTTACCGGGTATTTGGAATCCAAAAGCGCTGACAATACGTTGGGATTCGTGTTCGTGTAAAATAGCTGCGTAGAATGACTGCTGTCGTGTAGACCAGTTTTTTCTTTGAGTACCGCCAAGGTTTGTCTGGCCACCGCTTCGCCCGAATCGATAATCTGAATTTGAGGGGGGAGTATTTTTTTTATGAGGGGGATCAAATAGGGGTAATGGCTACAACCCAGCACCAAATAATCTATATTGGCAGCAATCATGGGTTCTAAGTAGCTTTTGAGTTTCGCTTTTATTTCTTCTGAATCAAGTTGCCCCGCCTCAATTAATTCAACCAAACCATGTCCAATTTGCTCCACAATGGTTGTGGTGGTATACGCTTCTACAGCTTTATTAAACAATTCGCTACTTAATGTTCCCTTGGTAGCCAAGATGCCAATTGTCTGTGTTTTTGATGACAATGCTGCCGGTTTTATGGCCGGTTCTATGCCAATAAAAGGCACATTATACAACGCCCTCAATTCCTTAATCGCATTTGTCGTGGCAGTATTGCAAGCCACTACAATCAATTTACAACCCGCGTTGAGCAGGTATTCGGTGTTTTTTTTGCTTAGTTCAAGAATTGTTTCTTTTGATTTTTCGCCATAGGGAGCATGGGCACTATCGGCCAAATAAATGGTTGATTCATTGGGGAGTAATTCGTGTATAGCTTTCCAAATGGAGGTGCCGCCAATACCTGAATCAAAAAGTCCTATGGGTTGGTTGTTGTACATGAGTCAAATGTAAAAAAAATCGGCTCATTATGAGTTTAATGTCACAATGAGCCGATGATTACTTAGAAGTTGAATTAGAATCCTAAATCTTTTTTCACGTCAGCCGTTAAGTTTGGACCGTCTGCCAATAATAAACCTTCTGAGTTCAACACATATTGGAATCCTTTGGCTTTACCCACTTTCTGAATAGAAGCTTTCACTTTATCCATAATTGGTTTAACAATATCAGATTCTTTTTGTTGCAATTCTTTTTGTGCATTGTCTCTGTAATCCACAATTCTTTTTTGCATGTCTTGCACTTCTTTTGAACGGGTTTCATTCACAGCATCTGTTACAGTCGTAGCTTCTTGTTCGTATTTTTTTAATTTATTTTGGTATTCTTCAACCATCGTTTTGTATTCGGTGTCATAGGTACCACTTAATTTTTCTAATTGTTTTTGGGCATCTAGCATGGCAGGCATTTTAGATACAATTTCGCTCACATCTACATGGGCAGTTTTTGCTGCTTGGGCATTAACAGTTACAAGGCTGCTCATATATACAACTGCAACGAGTACTAAAGTTTTAATTTGTTTCATTGTTTTAAATATTAATTAGTGGTTTTAATTTTGTTTTGCGTTTGCTTCTTTTGCCTTGCGTGCTGCTTCTCGTTCTTCTAAGGCTTTGCGTTTTTTCTCTTCTAAGGCTTTACGGCGATCTTCTATTGCTTTTTTACGTTCGGCGGCTAGTTCTTCTTTTGTTTTTGTACCAGCGGTGGGAGTAGCTTCTGTAGCAGGAGCAGTGGGTGTTGTTTTGTCAACAGTTGTGGCAGCAGGAGTAGCGGCTTTATTTGCTTCGGCTTTTCTGTCGGCCACCAATTTTTCTCGTGCCGCTTTGCGTTCGTCCAGTTTCTTTTGGCGTTCAGTGAGGTTGGAGCTCTCATCTACCATGTCTTCTTTTGCTTCTTTTGCTTCCTCTTCTTTCAGTTGTTTTTTGGTCAACTGATTTCGCTTGGAAGACCGAGCCAATTTGCGTACTACTTGGTCGCTAATGTCAAATCGTTTGGCAACAAACAGCATGGTTAATTCTGAAGTGCGATCAAATATAAAATCGTATTTTTTGGCTTCGGCAATGTCTTGCACCGCATTAAATACTTGGTCTTGCACCGGTTGAGTAAGTACTGCTTTTTGTACAATTAAATCGCCATTTGGTCCAAAACGCTTCAATTGATAGTCCATCAATTCGGTTTCTTGCAAGGTGATTTCTTCTTCGCGCTCTTCTATTAATTCTTTGGTGAGCAACACGCGTTCAACTTTAAGACTTTCTTTCAGTTTGGTGATTGCAATTTTTTTGACTTCTATTTCTTGCTTCCACTTTTGAGCTTTTTGCTCCAATAGGTTTTTTGCTTCACTGTATTCAGGAACATTTTGTAAAATATACTCCATGTCAATGTATCCAATTTTCACCCCGCGACCTTGTGCGACAATTGGTTGTGCCAACCAGCAACTCACGAGTAAAAGAAATATATACTTTTTCATATCCTGAACGGTGTAATTCACGCCAAATATAGCAGTTATTTTTTAAAATTGCTGGCCAATAATAAAATGTGTTTCCATTCCATTTGGTTGAGTAGAACCGGTGAGTGGATCAAATCCATACCCAAAATCTATCCCCAATAATCCAAAGGCCGGCATGAAAATACGCAATCCTACCCCAGCAGATCGTTTTAACACAAACGGATTATATTCTTTAAAATTGTTGTAGGCCGCTCCACCTTCTACAAAAGTTAGCATATAGATAGAAGCAGCAGCTTTTAAGGTTAAGGGATAACGCAATTCTAGGGAGAATTTATTGTAAATGGGACCTCCGTCTTGAGACGAAATCGAATTGTTAGGATACCCACGCAACTGAATTACTTCTCGGCCATCTTGAGCAAAATTGGCCAATCCGTCACCGCCCACAAAAAATCGTTCAAACGGAACTAGTCCACGAGCACTGTTGTAACTGCCTAAATACCCAAACTCACTCAAGGAGCGCAAAATTAATTTATCAAAAATTTTGGTGTACCAGTCGGCTTTAAATTTGATTTTGTAGTATTCTAACCAATTGAATTTTTCTTGATCAACTTTTCCTTGGTCAACTGCTGCTGATTGAAAATTAAGTGCTCGGTTTCCGTTATCGTCAATATATTCTCCGGGTAAAATAAATTCGGTCTGATCCTGACTCAAAATAGGGGTGCTGCCCTCATTGCGTAATTTATAAGGTTCTAATAAACCCAAATTGGTATAATCAATTTTGTTAAAAACCGAATAAGGCGGGGTGAATTTTCCGGTGATGCTAAATTCAGAACCATAAGTAGGGTAGATAGGGTTTACCCCTTTGTTGTTTCGGCTAATGCCTATAGTATAAGCCAAATTTCGTGAGGCTCCATTTCCAAACGTAAATAAGCCCGTGTTGTAATTGTGCAAATCATAAAATTGGAAACTTAAGGCATGTGACAGTACAAAGAAATCATCTGGAATAGTAAGGCGTTTGGCTAGTCCAACCGAAATAGCAAAAATGTTGAAGTTTTTACTCTTGTCAATACCACCAAAATTACCACCTGCGGCATATTGTTTACTAAAGGCTAGTGAGCTACTAAATTGAATGGGCTTTTTACCTCCAAACCAAGGTTCAGAAAACGATAAACTGTAGGTTTGAAAGTATGAACTTCCTTGTAAACGCAAGGAAACTTTTTGACCGTCTCCCATTGGCAAAGGTTTGTAGGCGTCTTTCTTGAAGAGATTGCGCGCCGAGAAATTATTAAACGAAAGACCTAAGGTTCCGATAAACCCGCCACCGCCATAACCACCTTGTAACTCTATTTGGCTGGATCCTTTTTCGACCAAGTTGTACTCAATATCAACCGTTCCAGCTGCGGCATCTACGTTTTTAAATTTGGGATCGATGGCTTCTGGATCAAAGAAACCCAATTGACCAATCTCACGAATGGTGCGCACGAGTTCTTCTTTGCTGTATTTCTGACCCGGTTTGGTGCGTAATTCGCGGTAGATTACCTTGTCGTTGGTTCGGTCATTTCCTACTACTGTAATTTTATTGAAGTAGGCCAAGGGGCCTTCTACAATGCGGATCTCAAAATCTATCGTGTCATTGGCTGTTTTCACTTCTACTGCGTTAATGGTAGAGAATAAATAGCCGTTGTTTTGGTATAAATTGGTGATGTCATCGCCGTCGGGTTTGCTTTTGTCGGCAATTCGTTTTTCTAGCAACACCCCATTGTAGATGTCTCCTTTTTTGATGCCCAACATTTGTTGCAAGCCGCGATCGGGGTATATGGTATTTCCCAGGAATTTAATATTACCAAAGTAGTACTTTCTCCCTTCTTCAACATTTATTTTGAGCGTAAGTTCTTTTTTGTTTTTCGTAAAACCCAGCGTATCATTTACAATACGTGCATCGCGGTAGCCTTTTTCTTTGTATTTATCAATCACCTTCACCAAGTCTTATTTGTATTTGTCCTTGATGTATTTGGATGCTTTAAAAATGCGAATTACATTTTTTTGCTTGGTGTTTTTCATGCGTTTTCTGAGCTGCGCATCTGTGTAGAGGGTATTGCCCGTAAATTCAATCGA
Source organism: Flavobacterium sp. (assembly GCA_026390995.1). Taxonomy (GTDB): domain Bacteria; phylum Bacteroidota; class Bacteroidia; order Flavobacteriales; family Flavobacteriaceae; genus Flavobacterium. The sequence continues at coordinate 7,711 of JAPLEX010000041.1, read as the reverse complement.
ATTGATTTTGATTTTATTTCCCTTGTCAATAAAAATAAGCATATTGACTAAATTGGTTTGGGTGGTGTCGGGTTTGGTGGTGACTGTTACTTTGGTGTTGTAAAACCCATCTTTTCGGTATTTGTTTTCGATGTAGTTTCGGGTCGTAGTGATAAGATTTTCGTTGACAATTTTTCCTTTGGTTAACCCATTGTCTTTGATGAGCGTTTCTTTTTTGCTCTTCTTTACCCCCACGATTTTAACGTCGTTTAATTTGGGTAACTCGTTGATATTCAATTCCAAAAAGATGCTGTCGCCGACTACTTTATTTACATAAAAATCGATCTCACTAAACAAACCCAGTTTCCCTAGTTTTTTGATGGCGTTGCTAATTTCTTCCCCAGGAATGGTCACTTCTTGCCCTTTTTCCAAGCCGGCAAAAGTAATTACCGTTTGTTCGTTGTAGCTTATTTTTCCGGTCACTTTTACATTGCCTAGAAAGTACTTTGTCCCCTGATCAAAAGGGATTCGGTCTTGCGCTTGTGCGTTAAAAAATCCAACAAAGTAAAGGGCAAATAGAAAAAGGAGGGGCTTATGTAACACTAAAATTTTATTTAATTTGTTCGCTTGTTTTTCCAAATCTACGTTCTCTTTTTTGATAACTAAGGATAGCCTCATATAAATCTTCTTCTTTAAAATCGGGCCATAAAACATCGGTAAAATACAGTTCGGCGTAGGCAATTTGCCACAACAAAAAGTTACTGATTCGATGCTCCCCACTCGTTCGTATTAGCAAATCTACATCAGGTAAATTGTGCGTGTAAAGATGCTCATTAATAATTGATTCATCAATAGCGTCGGTTGAAATTATATTATTTTTAACTTTACTACTGATCGTTTTTATCGCTTGCAAAAGTTCCTCTCGAGCCCCATAACTCAGGGCCAAAGTCAAGGTCATTCGCGTATTGTTTTGGGTTTGTTCCATCACACTTTTCAACTCGGTTTGCGCCGAGAGCGGCAACAAATCCAAATTGCCTATCGATTGCAATTTGATGTTGTTTTGCGTCAAGGTATTCAACTCGTTTTTTAAAGAACTAATTAACAATTTCATTAAAGTATCGACCTCAATTTTTGGGCGATTCCAATTTTCAGTCGAAAACGCATAGAGCGTAAGGTTTTCGATACCCAATTTCGCACAGCTTTCTACCGTGAGTCGCACCGATTTGGTTCCGTTTTCGTGACCAAATGCCCGCATAAACCCTTGCTGTTTTGCCCAACGCCCGTTGCCGTCCATGATGATGGCCAAGTGTTTGGGTAGGTTTTCGGTATTGATGTGGCTCAGTAAATCCATAGATTAATTAGAACAAAAACAAGGTTTATTTCCAAAGGTATAGGTGGCGGTAAATCCCGTAAACACATACCAATCGTTGCTGCGCAAATTTCCGAATCGAATGTTGCTCAAATTGGTGTTGGTGGGGTTGCTTCCATCCAAGTCGTCTCGAAAGGCAAAACGTGCCCCCGATTCAACCCCCAGTACTAAGTTACCCAAAATTCTACCCTTCAAGCCCAAAATCATTGGCAAAGCTGCTGTGCTGTGCGTGCTGTCATATTTTGGTTCTCCGCCCACAAAAAATAAGCCGTTGTAGCTCACAAAACTCAATCCTGTGTAGACATAGGGGGTAAATTTAGGTTTGGAATCGTGCAGGTCAAAATCAAAAAAATCAAATTCTAAACCAGCCGAAATTTCTTTCAAGTCATTTTCAAACGAATAATTACGTTGCACCCGAGCAGGATCGGTGGCATCGGCATCGTTGGCGGTAATTTTAGATTGGGTGTAGGATATTCTCCAGGAATGACGCGCGCTTTTGTTCCATCGAAATAAAAATCCATACGCGGTTTCGCTGGGTGCGATGTAGTCGGTTTTGCCAATATCGCCAATGTAATTACTCCCGCCCAAAAAACCACCGATCTCATAAATTTGAGCCGATGCCGAAAGGCCGGAAAGCAAGATAAATAAAACGAGTATTCGTAGGCGCATGGTCATAAAAATAGCGTGCAAATATAATAATTATGCCCACGTAAAGTGCATACTTATGAATTAGATTTTCAGCAGGTTGAAAATAATTTTGGGCAACTTCAAAAGGCGTTTTTTCTAAACGAAAAATACCCGGTTCTAGTATGCAAATAAGGGAGTCTCGCTTAGTTTCTTTTGTCTTCGCCCCACATCAATTTGTTGCGCAGCGTTTTTAAAAAGGTCTCGTTTGGTATTTCGACCATGTTAATTTGAAAAGCAGTTTTTTCAATGGTCAATTCAGCCGCGTTTGGAACCGATGCAATTCGGGAGTCTAAGGAAACGAGGTAATTGTCTTCCCGGCCAGAAACTTTTAATTTAATACGCGTATTGTCGGGAATAACCAAGGGTCTCGCATTCAGGTTGTGCGGAGCAATGGGTGTAATGACCAAACTGGTTACTTCGGGTGTTAAGATGGGACCGCCGCAACTCATCGAGTAGCCAGTAGATCCGGTGGGTGTGGCAATAATTAAGCCATCAGCCCAATACGAATTTAAATACTCATCATTTAAGTGGGTTTCAATGGTAATCATCGAGGTGGTGTCTTTTCGACTTACTGAAATTTCATTCATCGCAAAATTCAGGCTGTCAATTGAAGCATTAGAAGGATTGCATGTTAGGGAAAGCAAGCTGCGTTTAGAAATACGGTACTTTTTATCAATAACCAATTGTAAAAAATCGGTAATATTTTCCTTTTGTACCGAGGCCAAAAAGCCCAATCGACCTGCGTTGATGCCCAAAACCGGAATGCCGCTGTCGCGCACCAGCGTAATAGCGCGCAAGATGGTTCCGTCTCCGCCTATGCTTAGCAGCATGTCAAAACTTGCGTCCAGATCAGTGTGACTCTGAAAAGTAGCAAACGATTCATGAACAATGTGTTTCTCGTTGAGCAGCTCCAAAAAATCCCGCTCTACCACCATTTCTACCTTTTTTTGGGTAAAAAACTGAAAGATATCCCGAATAATAGGCTCGGTACTGTTTTGGTAAAATTGTCCGTATATAGCGATTTTCATAGCGAGTGGGCGTTATATATTGAGGTATTTATCCAAGTAATCGGATCGTTCTTTTAGGTTGGTAATGTATTGGTCTTCTAGGTGTTGGGAAACAATTTCGTAATTGTATCTACGAAAGGTTTGGATGATTTCATTCAAGGGACCCAAAGCCAACTTTAGGGTAATTTCAATGTGGTTATTGCTGGTGGCCGAGACAAATAAGCCCAATAATTTACCGTTATTGCTTTCCACAATTTGGGTAATTTGAGTCAACGAATAGTCTTGTAGTCCTTTTTGAATTACCAAAAGACTTCCAGCTTCTTTGATGAGCGGCGTGTCGTGAAAAAACAGCAGAATGTCTTCCAACTCGTAATAACCTATATATTGATTTTGTTCATCCAACACCGGGACAATCGTAGCGTGATTTTTGGTGGCCACTTCAAAAACTTCAAACCAAGACATAGTGGTTTTAGCATGAAATTGCTCCAAGATATAACGGTAATCGGCTACTGATTTTTCGGCATCAAAAGTACTGGCGTCATCGGCATTCAGCGAACCAACAAACTGCATATCATCAGCAACTGGAAAATGAGAGAAGCCCATTTCGTCAAAAAAATCTTGTACACTGGCCAGGTCTTCGCTTAGGCGTATGGCTTTGTAATCGGTGTGAATATAGTCTTGAATTTGATTCATGAGTGCACAGGCTAAGGCCCTGCAAAATAATCAATTTTAAACAACCTACACGGCTTTAAGTTTGTATTTTTGTGGTCAAATTTTTTCGCATGACCAAACTCAGTGTAAACATCAATAAAATTGCCACCTTGCGCAATGCGCGAGGAGGAAATGTGCCCAATTTGCTACAAGTGGCCGCTGATATTCAGCAATTTGGAGCCAACGGCATTACGATTCATCCTCGACCCGACGAGCGCCACATTCGCTACCAAGATGCCCGCGAGCTAAAACCTATCGTGTATACCGAGTACAATATCGAAGGCAATCCGCAGCACAATTTTATCGATTTGGTGTTGGAGTGCAAACCCACCCAAGTGACTTTGGTGCCCGATGCCATTGGCGCAATCACTTCCTCGGCAGGTTGGGATACCCTAAAATTTCAAGGGTATTTAACCGAGGTCATTCAAGAGTTTCACCGCAACGGCATTCGCACTTCCATCTTTGTGGATCCCGATTTGAAGATAATTGAAGGTGCCCAAAAGACAGGCACTGATCGCATCGAATTGTACACCGAAGCCTATGCGCACCACTACAGTTTGGGCAATTTTGCGGGCATAGAACCCTACATACAAGCGGCCAAACTCGCCAATGAATTGGGGCTGGGCATCAACGCCGGACACGATTTGAGTTTGCAAAACTGCAAATTTTTTGCCGAAAACATTCCGGGTTTACTCGAAGTTTCTATTGGCCACGCCCTCATTGCCGAATCCTTGTATATGGGATTGGAATCGGTGATTAATCAATACCTCGCCTTGCTGCGATAATCTACTACTCCTTATGTTGTTATATTCTAAAATAGAAGGTCAAGGAAAACCCTTACTCATTTTGCATGGCTTTTTGGGCATGTCCGACAATTGGAAAACACTAGGAGTTCAATATGCCGCTCTTGGTTTTGAGGTTCATCTTTTAGATTTGCGCAACCACGGCCGCAGTTTTCACGATGCAGCATTTTCCTTCGCCGTCATGGTGCAAGATGTATTAGACTATTGCACCCATTATGGTTTGCAAAATATTTCGGTAATTGGCCATTCGATGGGTGGAAAATTGGCCATGCTATTGGCCACACAGCACCCAGATTTAGTTCGGCAACTGATCGTAGCCGATATCGGGCCCAAATACTATGCGCTGCATCACCAAGAAATTTTAACGGGCTTGAATGCGATAAATTTTAGCAACCAACCCCAACGCAATGAAGTCGATGCCCAACTGCAAGGGTATATTCCCGATTTTGGCACCCGACAATTTTTGTTGAAAAACTTGTATTGGCAAACCCCTGGTCAGTTGGCCTTTCGGTTTAATTTGCCGGTGTTGACGCAAGAAATAGAACAAGTAGGCACCGCATTACCTGATGCAGCGAGATATGAAGAATCCACTTTGTTTGTGCGAGGCGGCAATTCCAACTATATTTTGGATGCCGACTGGGATACCATCTTGAGTCATTTCCCGCAAGCGAAATTAGAAACGATACCCCAAGCGGGCCATTGGTTGCATGCCGAAAACCCTGCGCTTTTTTATTCTATTACCTCCAAATTTTTAAAATCCTAACAGATGCAATTACTTATCCGTTTATTTACAACTGCTTTATTGGTTTTACTCATCGCCGAATTTTTACCGGGAGTTGCTGTGGCCAGTTTTACGACTTCTTTATTGGTAGCCTTGGTCTTGTCTTTGCTCAATGTGTTTATTAAACCCATTTTAATCTTGTTTACGTTGCCTGTAACTATTTTGTCTTTGGGCTTATTTTTATTGGTCATCAATGCCTTACTCATCATTTTATGCGCCAAAATTGTCGGCGGATTTGTGGTAGATGGCTTTTGGACCGCTGTATTTTTCAGTATTATTCTTTCGGTTTTGCAATCGCTCACCTATTCACTCACCCAAAATAATAAGGACTAATTGTAGTGGCCAAAAACTTGGCTGCCTTGTATAAAAGTTATAATTTTGCCACCCAATTTTAGAATGTAATTAAATGAAAATCACAAGAAATAATGTTGATGCGTTAAACGCAGTACTCACGCTACACGTGGACAAAGCCGACTATGCGCCAAAAGTAGAACAAGTATTAAATAAATATTTAAAAACAGCCACGGTACCTGGATTTAGAAAAGGCGCGGTGCCCATGAGTTTAATTCGCAAACAATATGGCAAAACAGTCTTGTTGGAAGAAGTAAACAAAGTGATCCAAGAAAGCTTGAACCGCTACATGCAACAAGAAAAAATTGATATTTTGGGCAATCCCTTACCCGTTGTAAAAGATGAATTTAACTGGGACGCCGAAGATTTTTCATTTGATTTTGAATTGGGATTAACCCCAGAATTTTCGGTAAACTTGGGCGTGGTTAAAAACCTAACTCAATACACCATTGTGGCCGACGACAAAATGCTCGAAGAGCAAGTGGTGCGTATTCGCAAGCAATACGGAAAAATGATTTCGAAAGACACCATTGCCGAGGGGGACGATATTTCAGGAACCTTTACCAATACCGAAAAAGGCATTGACAGCCCCGCTAAATTGACTTTGGATATACTTAAAGACAAAAAAGCAGCGGCGCAATTTATCGGAAAAAAAGTAGGCGATGTGGTGACCGTAAATACCAAAGGTTTATTTGCCGATGACCACCAATTGATGGATTACTTGAAGGTTTCGCATGATGAGGTGCACGGTTTGGCTATCGATGTTAATTTTACCATTGAAGAAGTGACCACTAGCGAATTGGCCGAGTTGACTCAAGATTTCTTTGACAAATTATTTGGCGCAGGCGCAGTGAGTTCAATTGCTGAGGTGAAAGCCAAAATTAAAGAAGATGCCGAAAAACAATTTGCGACCCAAGCCGACCAAAAATTCTTGAACGACGTGACTAGTTCATTAATCGAAAATACCAAATTTGAGTTGCCCGCTACTTTCTTGAAAAAATGGATCCAAACCATGGGAGATTCTCCGCTTAGTTTTGAACAAGCAGAAGCCGAGTATGCCCGTTCTGAAAATGGCTTGCGTTACCAATTGATCGAAGGCAAAATTATGGCCGACCACAAATTGCAAATCACCTTTGAAGATTTAAAATCATATACTGCCGAGCTGATCAAAAAACAAATGGTACAGTTTGGCCAACTCAACCCCGCTGATTCAGAAGTAGAAGGCATTGTGGCGCGTGTATTGTCTAACCAAGAAGAAGTGAAGCGTTTGTCTGATCAGGTGATGAGCGAAAAAATGCTCAACCTGTTTAAAGCCGAAATAAAAGCCAAAACAAAAGAAGTGAATTACGACGATTTCATCAAAGCCTCTTACGGCGAAATGTAATCGAAAAATACTATCTTTGAGCGTCAAAGTCCCAACGATTTTGGCGCTTTTTTTATCTCATATTCTTATCATTCCTAATTTTTTATCCAATGAACTACGGAAAAGACCCCAGAGCTTCGCTCGAAATGGCGAAACAATTTAAACGATTTGCGACCAAAGACCATGGCGTAAACAGTTTGTATTTTGACAAAATAACACAGGCCATGACGCCGACCAATATGACTCCCTACATTATCGAAGAACGTCAATTGAACATTTCTCAGTTGGACGTTTTTTCGCGTTTAATGATGGACCGCATTATCTTTTTGGGCACCGGAATCGACGACCAAATCGCCAATATCGTGCAAGCGCAATTGTTGTTCTTAGAAAGTGTTGATGCGAGCAAAGACATTCAAATCTATTTGAATTCTCCGGGCGGAAGCGTGTATGCAGGCTTGGGTATTTATGATACGATGCAATACATCAAACCCGATGTAGCCACGATTTGCACCGGTATGGCGGCTTCAATGGGAGCGGTTTTGTTGTGTGCAGGCGCCGAGGGCAAACGTTCGGCTTTACCGCATTCACGCGTGATGATTCACCAGCCATCGGGAGGCGCACAAGGCGTAGCCACCGACATGGAAATCAATTTGCGCGAAA
>JAPLEX010000068.1:10557-11154 GCA_026390995.1 Flavobacterium sp. | reverse complement strand
GGCATCAAACCCAATGTAGGCAAAGAAAACTGCCGATACACCTTTGAGAACCCCAGCTGCGCCATTGGGTGCAAACGGGTGCCAATTGTTGGTGTCTACATAAAACACACCTACAGCAATTACTAAAAGTATCACACATAATTTTACAACCACCATCAAATTGCTGGCGTTACGCGATTCTTTCATGCCACGGTAAACCAAGGCGGTAATAATAAAAATAATGGCTAAAGCCGGAATATCGGCTACAATATGCAAAGGTCCTACAGTGGGCGCCGTAGTCCAAGCAGTATAGGCCGCCTGCAAATTGGCACTCAAATTGTCAAAGGATTTTCCGCCTTGCATTAGAGCAGAAGCGTCTTGAAATCCGTTGGAGGCCGTGAGGTAATCCATCTGGATCCAATAAGGCAAGTGAATGCCCCCACTTTCGAGCAAGCCGGTAAAATAATCACTCCAAGAAATGGCTACGGTAATATTCCCGATGGCATACTCCATGATTAAAGCCCAGCCAATGATCCAGGCAATTATTTCGCCAAAAGCAACATAGGAATAGGTATAGGCGCTGCCCGAAACCGGAACCATCAAAGCAAATTCGGCATA
>JAPLEX010000068.1:0-10520 GCA_026390995.1 Flavobacterium sp. | reverse complement strand
AAAAATGAATAAGAAAATTACAGCAGGGCCTCCGTCGGCACTGGCTTTCCCGATGGTGCTAAAAATTCCGGCCCCTACTATGGCGGCAATTCCAAAGGCAGTTAAATCTCTTGTAGTTAAATGTTTTCCGAGTGAATGGTGTCCATCCGCTTCATTTTTTTCAACTTGTTTTAGTATATCTTGAACGGTTTTTTTTCTGAATAAATCGATGAATGCCATAGAATATGTTTGGTATAAAAATTTTGATAAGTGACAAACAAATATAAAAAAGGAAATGAAATATAAAGAAGAATCAGCCAATATAAGTTTAGCCAATCAACAAATAGTAAATTATAATCAAAAGCTATGCTTATAACACTTAAGTTCCTCTAGTTTTGCGCTTGCAAAAGAGTACTTAAAAATAAAAATATATTGTTTTTATATGAGAAAGTTAATCTAAAAAAAAGAACTTTTTCGGTACCTTAGCAATCACAAATTTTCAAATAAAATTCAATCTACAATGGAACACTACAACAACGGAAACGGTCAAGGCAAATGTCCTTTTTCTAACGACATCGTAAAAAAAACCGCCGGTTTTGGTAGCAGAAATACCGACTGGTGGCCAAATCAACTCAAATTAAACATTTTGCGTCAACATGCGGAGGTATCCAATCCAATGGATGAATCTTTCAATTATGCAGAAGCGTTCAACAGTTTAGATCTTGCCGCTGTTAAACAAGATATCGAGGCGCTAATGACCCATTCGCAAGATTGGTGGCCGGCAGATTATGGTCACTATGGACCATTCTTTATTCGTATGGCTTGGCATAGTGCAGGAACGTATAGAATTTCTGATGGTCGTGGCGGTGGCGGTGCAGGCGCACAAAGATTTGCACCCCTCAACAGTTGGCCAGACAACGGAAACTTAGACAAAGCGAGACTTTTATTGTGGCCGATTAAACAAAAATACGGTAGAAAAATATCGTGGGCAGATTTGATGATATTGGCAGGAAATTGCGCTTTAGAATCGATGGGATTCGCCACCTTTGGATTTGGTGGCGGACGTGAAGACATTTGGGAACCAGAAGAAGACATCTACTGGGGAACGGAAGGAAAATGGTTGGATGACCAACGCTATTCCGGAGATCGCGATTTAGAAAATCCATTGGCGGCAGTTCAAATGGGATTGATTTATGTGAATCCACAAGGGCCAAACGGAAACCCAGATATCTTAGGATCAGCGCGTGATATTCGTGAAACTTTTGGGCGAATGGCCATGAATGATGAAGAAACTGTTGCGCTTGTAGCAGGTGGACATACTTTTGGAAAAATGCACGGTGCGGCAGATCCAGATATTTATGTTGGCCCAGAACCAGAAGGTGCTCCAATCGAAGAGCAAAGTTTGGGATGGAAAAATTCATTCGGCTCAGGAAGTGGAGAACACACCATCACCAGTGGATTAGAAGGGGCTTGGACTACAACTCCTACAAAATGGAGTAACAATTATTTCGAGAACTTATTTGGCTTTGAATGGGAATTGACCAAAAGTCCAGCGGGTGCGCACCAATGGAAACCCAAAAATAACGGCGGTGCTGGTACTGTTCCAGATGCTCACAATCCAGCAATTACGCATGCTCCTGTAATGACAACTGCCGATTTAGCGATGAGAATGGATCCAGCCTATGAAAAAATTTCTAGACGATTTTTTGAAAATCCTAGTGAATTTGCCGATGCATTTGCTCGCGCTTGGTTCAAATTAACCCACCGCGACATGGGTCCAATCAACCGATACTTAGGTCCTGAAGTTCCAAAAGAAGTTTTGATTTGGCAAGATCCAATTCCAGCAGCTACACACAAACCCATTAACGATCAGGACATTGCTGCATTAAAAACTAAAATCGCAGAATCAGGTTTAGCTGTGAGTGAATTAGTGTCGACAGCTTGGGCATCAGCTTCTACGTTCCGAGGTTCTGACAAACGGGGTGGCGCTAACGGAGCTCGAATTCAATTGGCTCCGCAAAAAAATTGGGAAGCAAATAATCCAACACAATTGGCCAAAGTCCTTGAAACACTTAAAGGAATTCAAGCCGACTTCAATAGCTCAGCAGCAGAAAAACACCTTTCATTAGCCGACTTAATCGTTTTGGCTGGAGGTGTTGGAATTGAAAAAGCAGCAAAAAATGCTGGTCAAACTATTGCTGTTCCATTTAAACCAGGACGAACTGATGCAACGCAAGAACAAACCGACGTTGATTCATTCGCAGTCTTGGAACCCCTTTCAGATGGTTTCCGCAATTATATGAAAAAGAAATATTCGGTTTCTGCCGAAGAAATGTTGGTAGACAAGGCGCAACTTTTAACACTTACACCACCAGAAATGACCGTATTAGTAGGCGGATTGCGTGTGTTAAACACCAACTTTGATCATTCCGTTCACGGTGTATTTACCCAACGTCCGGAAACGCTCACTAACGACTTTTTCGTGAACTTGCTTGACATAGGTACCACTTGGAAAGCAGCTTCAGACGAGCAAGATATCTTTGAAGGTCGCGATCGCAAAACTGGTCATGTAAAATGGACAGGTACCCGTGTTGATTTGATTTTTGGATCTAACTCTGAATTGAGAGCCTTGGCTGAAGTATATGGATGCAGCGACTCGCAAGAGAAATTCGTGAAGGATTTTGTGGCAACATGGACAAAAGTGATGAACTTAGATCGTTTTGACTTGGCCTAATAGCTTACATCATTAAAATTAAAAGGTGGACAATTGACTGTCCACCTTTTTTTTATTTTGGGTGTGCCGAATATTTCGACAATAAATATGCTATGCTTTAGTTCTGAGGATGCAATTGAAACTACATAAAGTACTTCTTCCTCGCCCAAGCGGCAAATTTCACCAGCAACAACAATGCCGGAACTTCTACCAAAGGTCCAATAACCCCGGCAAAAGCTTGGCCACTATTAAGCCCAAAAACCCCGATTGACACGGCAATGGCCAACTCAAAATTGTTACCCGATGCAGTAAACGAAACGGCTGCCGTATCGGCATAACTGGCTCCTAATTTTTTGGCGGTAAAAAACATCAGCATAAACATGATGCCAAAAAACAGCACCAAAGGCAAGGCGATGCGCAGCACATCTACCGGTATAGCTACAATCATTTGTCCTTTGAGGCTAAACATCACCACAATGGTAAAGAGCAAGGCAACTAAGGTAAATGGCGAAATAAAGGGCAAGAAGCGGTAAAAAAACCACTGATCCCCTTTGATTTTTCGCAATCCCCAACGGCTTAGCATGGCGGCTACAAAAGGTATTCCCAAATAAATCCCCACCGTTTGTGCAATTGAAACAAAGGAAATGTCTACATGCACTCCTTGCAAACCTACCAAAGGCAACATGATTTCTAAATAAAAATAGGCATAGGCGCTAAAAAACAACACTTGAAGCACACTGTTGATGCCCACCAAACCGGCGGTTAGTTCCCGATTGCCTTGTGCCAATTCGTTCCACACGATCACCATAGCAATGCAAGGCGCCAAGCCAATAATCAATAAACCTGTGAGGTATTCCGGTTTGTCGGACAAAAAAGTAATGGCCAAGATAAACATCAACAAAGGCCCAATAATCCAGGTGATAAACAAAGAGGTCCAAAGCAATTTTCCTTGCTTAAACATGGCCGGAACGAGTTTGAAATCAACTTTAGTAAGTGGCGGATACATCATAATAATCAAACCAATAGCCAAGGGTATATTGGTTGATCCCGACGAAAACGAATCAATCCAAGCTGATGAATCGGGAATAAAATACCCCAAGCCAACTCCCAAAAGCATGGCCAAAAATATCCACAAAGTGAGGTAACGGTCTAAAAAGGATAAACGTGTATTGGCTGGCATAACTAGCTGTTTTTAAATTGATTAAATACATAATAAAACTCAGAAGCAATTTGACGGCTGCGGGCTTCATACATTTCGGCCATTTGCGGAGTCTGGTCAAATACCTTTGGATCTTCATATTGAACGGGGATTCGTTGAGAAGCACCAGCAATAAAAGGACAACCCTGATCGGCTTGTGAACAGGTCATGATGGCTGCAAACTCCGATTGTGGATTAAATGGTGAGTCGATGGTTTTAGAAAAACCGATGATTGGCGGTTCATTTTTGTCAAATTTGATGGCGTAAACAGGATTAGTTGTGTCACTCAATTGTGTACTCTCAAACCCTACTCCCACCAAGGTTTCAATTACTTGCGGAAACAAAGCCGTGGCTTCGGTACCCGAAGAGTAGCAACTTACTTGATCTATTTCAAAAAAATGGGCCATCGTTTGCGCCCATATTTGCGACAAATGGCTGCGGCGAGAATTGTGCGTGCAAATAAAATTCAACCGAATGGCTTGGTTATCCGTTTTGCATTTTTGCAAATAGGCAATGACAGGCTGTAAAATAAGTTTGCGCTCTTCTGACACATCCATATTTGCCAAGTCGCTGATGTAGTGGTTAAGTTTTGCATTCATAATTAACAACAATTATAATTTCTACTCATATTTACCCTACCCAAATATTGTTCGATTAGGTTGAACATCTCGGAATTCACGCAATAACAAATGGCTTTCCCTTCGATACTACCTTGAATCAAACCGGCTTGTTTGAGTTCCTTGAGGTGCTGCGAAATGGTGGGTTGCGCCAAGGGTAATTCGTTTACAATGTCGCCACAAATGCAGCGATCTACCGATAGTAAATAATCAATGATCGCCAGTCGGGCCGGATGTGCCAAGGCTTTAAACAGCAAAGCCAATTGGTTTTGCGATTCGGTATAATGTTCGGTTTTAGTAACTCCCATGAGTTTATATTTTAATATTGCAATATTACGATAATAAGATGATCGTTTATCAAATTATAAAATAGTAACACTAAAATAATATGGAATTCACAAATAATGAGAGATTAAGAGATGAGAGACCAACAACAGACAACTGACAACAGAAAACAGACAACCGACCACATTTTTAAGTATTTTTGCGACACTAAATTAATCACAACCTTTCTATGAAAAATACTGCATTGCATCACATACACGAAAGTTTAGGCGCCAAAATGTTGCCCTTTGCGGGCTACAACATGCCCATAACCTATGAAGGCGTGAACGCCGAACACGAATCTGTACGCACTGCGGTGGGTGTTTTTGATGTGTCGCACATGGGCGAATTTTTGTTAACGGGTGAACATGCCTTGGCCTTGATTCAGAAAGTAACTTCTAACGATGCGTCGACACTCACGATTGGTCGTGCACAATATTCCTGCTTGCCCAACAATGACGGGGGTATTGTAGACGATTTGCTTGTGTATAAAATGAAAGAAGACCAATATTTATTGGTGGTGAATGCGTCAAATATCGAAAAAGATTGGAACTGGATCAGCAGTCACAATGACCTGGGCGTAGACATGCGCAATTTGTCGGATGACTATTCGTTGTTGGCCATTCAAGGACCAAAAGCGGTAGAAGCCATGCAATCCTTGACTTCGGTTGATTTGAGCAGCATTGCCTATTACCATTTTGTGGTGGGTGATTTTGCAGGTTTTGAACACGTGATCATTTCAGCGACGGGTTATACCGGTTCGGGAGGATTTGAAATTTATTGCAAAAACAGTGAAGTGGAAACCATTTGGAATAAGGCGTTTGAAGCCGGAGCAGCCTTTGGCATCAAACCCATTGGTTTGGCCGCGCGCGACACCTTGCGTTTGGAAATGGGCTTTTGCTTGTACGGAAACGACATCAACGACAGCACCTCACCGATTGAAGCTGGTTTGGGCTGGATTACCAAATTCTCTAAATCATTCACCAACGACAAAGCCCTATTGGCACAAAAAGAAAATGGGGTTGCTCGAAAATTGGTGGCGTTTGAAATGCTGGAACGTTCAGTTCCTCGTCACGATTATGAAATTGTGGATGCCGATGGAACTGTAATTGGCATCGTAACTTCTGGTACCATGGCGCCGAGTTTAGGAAAAGGAATTGGCATGGGATATGTACACACCGCGCATGCTGCAGTAGACAGTACCATTTACATTCGTATTCGTAAAAATGACGTGCCGGCCAAAGTGGTGAAGTTGCCGTTTTATAAGAAGTAAGTGGGAAGTGGGAAGATGGAAGTGGGAAGTTAAAAATTGTATAAACAAAGATAAGTTCTATTTTTGCAAAAAAATTAGCACATAATAATCGATAGAAATGGGAAGAGCGTTTGAATTCCGTAAAGGCAGAAAAATGAAACGTTGGTCGGCAATGGCCAAAGCGTTTACACGTATTGGAAAAGACATAGTGATGGCCGTAAAAGAAGGTGGTCCTAATCCAGAAGCCAACTCGCGTTTGCGTGCCGTAATGCAAAATGCCAAATCGGCCAATATGCCCAAAGAAAACGTAGAACGCGCCATTAAAAAAGCAACCGACAAAGACACTGCCAATTATAAGGAAGTATTGTTTGAAGGCTATGCCCCCCACGGAATTGCTATTTTGATTGAAACTGCTACTGACAACAACAACCGTACCGTAGCCAATATTCGCAGTTACTTTAACAAATGTAACGGCACCATGGGAACCCAAGGCTCAGTTGAGTTTATGTTTGACCATACCTGCAATTTTAGAATTCCAAAAGGCAATTTAGATCCTGAAGAATTGGAATTGGAATTCATTGATTTTGGTGCCGAGGAAGTATTTGAAGACGAGGACGGCATATTGATTTATGCGCCATTTGAAAGTTTTGGTGCCATTCAAAAAGAATTAGAAAACCGAAAAATTGAAATATTGTCCTCTGGTTTTGAACGTATTCCGCAAGTAACCAAAGCATTGAATACAGATCAAATGGCAGAAGTAGAAAAATTACTGGAAAAAATTGAAGAGGACGATGATGTGCAAAACATCTACCATACCATGGAAGAAAATTAATGTAATTACAACTTATAAAAAAGTCCCAATTTGCAAATTGGGACTTTTTTTTATTGAATGTATTCGATGTCTTGGTTGGACGTATTGGCAGTAAAACCCTGTTCGTTCATCCATTGGTCGCTGTATACTTTACTCATGTAACGTGAGCCATGATCAGGGAAGATGGCCACTACTCTACTGTTTTCATCAAACTCACCCGCCTCGGCCAATTGCTTGATGGCTTGCATTACAGCTCCTGAAGTATACCCTACAAATAAACCTTCTTGGGTTGCAATTTCTCGGGCGGTATAAGCGCTTTCTTCGTCGGTGACTTTGGTGAATGAATCGATTACCTCAAAATTAGTTGCCGATGGAATCAAATTTTTACCCAATCCTTCAATACGGTACGGATAAATTTCGTTGGTGTCAAACTCTTTGGTTTCGTGGTATTTTTTTAATACCGAACCATAGGCATCTACTCCTAAAATTCTAACCGTTGTTCCGCTTTTCTCGGCCTGCTCTTTTAGGTATTTGGCTGTGCCCGATATGGTTCCACCGGTTCCGCTACAAGCAATTAAATGCGTAATTGTTCCGTTTGTCTGTTCCCAAATTTCTGGACCCGTAGAATGATAATGCGCCGCACTATTCAATTCATTAAAATACTGATTGATATAGACCGAACCCGGGTTTTCTTGGTGCAAACGTTTGGCTACGCTATAATACGATCGTTCATCGTCAGCCGCAACATCACAGGGACACACATACACTTTGGCTCCCATGCTACGCAACATGTCAATTTTATCGGGTGATGATTTAGAGGTAACGGCTACAATACATTTATAGCCTTTGATGATACTCACCATGGCCAAACTAAAACCGGTATTTCCAGAGGTGGTTTCTACAATTGTAGCGCCAGGCTGTAAAATTCCTTCGCGTTCGGCTTGTTCAATAATATACAAAGCAATACGATCTTTGGCTGAATGTCCGGGATTGAATGCTTCAACTTTAGCATAAAACGCACCAGGTATTGACTTGGTTATGTTTTGCAACTTAATTAAAGGCGGGTTCCCGATTAATTCTAAAACCGATTGGTATGCTTGGATTTCTTTCATTAAACTAAATTTTGTAAAAAGGCAGGTAGAAAATTGAACGGCTCAAAATTAAAACTAATAATCTACTTATTGAGCTATTTTTTCTAAATCTAATAAAAAACTAAACTCTTTGGCCAATTCCCGCAAGGCTTCAAATCGGCCAGAAGCTCCTCCATGGCCAGCCTCCATATTCGTATCCAAGTACAATTGCGTATCGTTGGTTTTGAGTGTACGCAATCGCGCCACCCATTTGGCCGGTTCCCAATACTGCACTTGTGAATCGTGCAAACCTGTAGACACATACAGATGCGGATAGGCTTGCGCTTGCACATTGTCATACGGCGAATAGGATTTGATGTAGGTATAGTATTTTTTGACATTTGGATTTCCCCATTCGTCGTATTCGCCAGTGGTAAGTGGAATGCTGTCATCGAGCATGGTGGTTACCACGTCCACAAAAGGCACTTGCGCAATCACGCCATGATACAAATGCGGAGCCATATTGCAAATGGCGCCCATGAGCAATCCTCCGGCTGAACCTCCTTCGGCATACAAATGTTGAGTACTGCTGTATTGTTCCTGAATTAAAAACTCAGTACAAGCAATAAAATCGGTAAAGGTGTTTTTCTTTTTCAATAATTTTCCGTCTTCATACCAAGTACGTCCTAGATCTTCGCCTCCACGTACATGGGCAATGGCGTAGATAAACCCACGATCTAATAACGACAAGCGCGTGCTCGAAAAATAAGCATCCATCGACATGCCGTAAGAACCATACGCGTACAGCAACAAGGGATTTTTTCCGTTTTTAACTTGCTCTTTTCGGTACACCATCGAAATGGGAATTTTTGTGCCGTCTTTGGCGGTGGCCCAAACGCGTTCTTCTGTATAATTGGTTTTGTCAAATTTTCCGCCCAAGACCGCTTGCTCTTTGAGTACAACTTTGGTTTTGGTTTTCATATCAAACTCAATCACCGACGCCGGCGTATGCATCGATTGGTAACTGTAGCGCAACTGCGTAGTATTAAAATCTACATTGGTGGTCGTATAGGCAGTATAGGTTTCGCTTTCGAAAGGCAAGTAATACGAAGGGCTGCCGTCCCAAGGTCTAATCAAAATAGTATTTAACCCATTTTCGCGTTCGGAAACCACCAAATAATCGCGAAAGATTTCGATGTCTTCTAGCAATACCTCTTCTCGGTGCGGAATTAAATCGGTCCAATTTTCCTTTTGGGTAGCCAATTCGGGCGTGACCATGAGTTTAAAATTGGTGGCTTTGTCTTTGTTGGTCAAGATGTAAAACTGGTCTCCGTAATGCGAAATGCTGTATTCTAAACCACGGGTTCTTTTTTGAAACACCTTAAACTTTCCCATTGGCGTATTGGCATCCAAAATTTGGTATTCGGAAGTGAGCGTGCTACTCGAAGCAATAACCAGGTATTTTTTTGATTTTTCTTTGTAAACTGATACGTCAAACGTGTCGTCTTTTTCAAAATAAACCAAGGAATCGTTGGAGGCAGCTGTTCCCAATTGATGCTTATACACACTATCGGCGCGCAAGGTTACTGCATCTTTTCGGGTGTAAAACAGCGTTTGATTGTCGTTGGCCCAGCTTGCTGTTCCGGTTACATTTTCTATTTTTTCGGGAGACAATTCCCCCGTTACTAAATTCTTAATTTGCAAGGTGTACATGCGTCTGCCAATCGTGTCAACCGAAAAAGCAACCCACTGATTGTCTGGAGAAATCGTTAATCCTTTGAGATTAAAATAGGTAAAGCCTTTGGCCATTTCGTTACAATTAAACAGAATTTCTTCGGCTGCATCTAGGCTTCCTTTTTTTCTGGCGTAAATTGGATAATCACCCCCCAGTTCAAAACGCGTGAGGTAGAAATAGCCATTATAAAAATAAGGAACCGAGGCATCATTTTCCTCATTCAAATAGTCAATTACTTCCGGGTTTTCTCGGTCATTCAACCAAAAATATGGATCAATGCGGGTATCGCCGTGTTTTTCTATAGTAACCGGAATTTGAGCGGCAGTGGGTGCTTTCATGTAATAAGGTAAAATTAAAAACTAATTTTTGACAAGGTTTCGAGTACATAGGTGTGCATCACTTCCTTGTAATCCAAATGGGTAACCAATCGCAGTTTTCCGTGTCCCATGCTGCTTATTGCAATTCCTTTTTGCTTTAAATAATCTTGTACAACATTTTCATTTACAGTAGCTTGAACTGAAAATATGACAATATTGGTTTCTACCGGTTCTACAACCGAAACCCAAGACAAAGCAGCCAATTGTTGTCCCAATTCTTTGGCTCTGCGGTGATCCTCAGCCAAACGATCAATGTGATGATCCAACGCATACAAACCGGCTGCAGCCAAATAGCCCACTTGCCTCATACCGCCGCCCAATTGCTTGCGAATGCGCAAAGCCCGGTGAATGGTTTTTACATCGGCCAAGAGTAATGAACCAATAGGTGCGCCCAATCCTTTGGATAAACAAACCGAAATGGTGTCAAAGATTTCGCCGTATTGT
>JAPLEX010000051.1:13057-30148 GCA_026390995.1 Flavobacterium sp. | reverse complement strand
TCATCAAGAAATAAATATGAAAAAACTATTCATCCTTTTAGTATTTGCAATAACAGTTATTGCATCAGCCCAAGCCCCACAAGGCTTTAACTACCAGGCAACCGTGCGCAACAGTTCAGGTGCGTTGATAGTAAACCAAAACGTTAATTTCAAGTTCAACATCATGTTGAATTCTCAAACCAGCGTGCCTATTTATAGTGAATTACATTTTGCACCAACCGATGATTTGGGCCAAGTAAATCTAACCGTAGGACAAGGAACGCCAACCACGGGTACTTTTGCTGCCATCAATTGGGCAAGTGGAAGTTACTTCTTAGGAATAGAACTCAACACCGGTTCTGGTTATGTGGCCATGGGAACCACACAATTGTTGAGTGTGCCGTATGCGTTGTATGCGAATAGTGCGGGAAGCACATCAGGAAACACAGGAGGATTTACCCACTATGTTGGGGAATTATATGGAGGCGGTATAGTGGTATCTGTTTGGAAAACTGCTGGTGTTGAACATGGGCTTATTGCCTCATTAATCGATTTAAGCTCTGGAATACAATGGACAACTCCAGCTTTTCAATTTATAGAGATTGGTCCAGCAGCTCAAAGCCCAAGTGATGGTCTTTCCAACACCAATGCCATCGTTGCTCAAGCAGGAGTAGGAACTAGTTATGCAGCAGGTCTTTGCAAAGCTTATAACGCTGGGGGATATTCTGATTGGTATTTGCCAGCTATTAACGAATTATTACAATGCTACAATTCGCTTCAAATTGTCAATGAAGTGTTAGGCAATTCAGATGGTTTTCTGTTTCCTGATATTAATTCTTCCGTCTATTGCAGTTCTACTGAGTTTAGCACTGAATTTATGCGGACAAAGAATTTCGGCTACGGTGACTTTAGCAACCAAAGCTATAAAGACACCTTCTATCAAATTCGTGCTGTCAGGAGATTTTAACTACTTAAAGCATTCACAGGAGTTGATTTTTAGAAATGTCGTTCTATTGTGATTTACCATTTTATAAGGACACGTAAAAGCTGATATTATGAATTTTTAAATTTATGTTCGCTTTTTAGTGTTAATTTGCAATTGAAAAAAAATTAGGAAAGCCAATGCCTAAAACAAGTAGGCCAAATAATATATAAACAAATATGAACATCAAATTTTTTAAAACAAGTTGCATTGCTTTTCTCTTTGGGATTTTTATTTATGCTTGTTCTGGTGATAGTAATAGTAATTCTAACAATACATCTCCTACCACAGCAGCTCAAGACAGACAAAACATTACCAATACTTTCAATGAATTTTATTCCTGCTTGAACACATTAGATGATGGTCAGTTATCAAATTTTATTCTTTACTCATTGTTCAATAGCGGTAATGAGCAGTACAACGAGACTTGGTTAAAAAACTTAACCAACCAATTTGAGTTGCAATATGGTGTTTTGGTTTTGAACAATAGAATGGAATTTGCCAGCAATAAAGGAGTTTACACGTGGGATAACGTTTCACAAGAATGGACAAAAGTAGCCAGCGCAAACGTTATACAACTTAAATTTCCTTCTAAAAGTGACGTAGCTACATTAGATTCTGAACTTACTTTAAATTCTTATGCAGATACTCCCACTTCATTCAACAATGTCGATTATTGGCTTCCCACCAATGTAACGGGTTCGCTAAAGAGAAATGGAACCACAGTTTTTTCAATAAACTTGAGCAATATTACTTATAATACTGGAACCAATTTTTCGATGCCACTTTCTGCCAATATTACTATATTCACATCGCCATTCACGCACACTATTCAGTGGCAAAGAATTACCAATACCGATTTTAGACTCAGCTATAGTTCGTCTACTCCAGAAGGTTGCAGTGCAAATTCTTTTGAATTAAATGTAAAACTATACGATGCTGACTACGCTAACATCGTATCTGTAAAAGATGATGTAAAACGTATAAACGGAAGCTTTACCCAAGGAAATCTAAGAGTAGAATATATGGTAAATGTGGAAGGATTGTCATTTTATACAGACCCGACACCTGCGCAAGTAACTGCCAATTCAACAGCTGAAGTATATTACAACAATCAAAAAATTGGCGACCTTAGTTATGATGAACTTGATAATCAAACAGAAATATTCATTACCTATTCTGATGGTACAAGAGAAAATGTTGATGAATACACTAGTGATTTTGAAACTACGGTAAGAACTATTTTTGCTAATTATCTAAATTAATGATAAAAATAAAATTACTAATTTATTGTCTAATGGTTCCTATTGTTCTTCAAGCACAGCAAAAGGAAGTCCTTTCCAATCCTGATTTAATAAAGCACCAAATGAGGATTGGCATCTCAAAATTTGTCAACTCGGCTTTTCCGTCAGACAAAAATGCATTTGACCTTGAATACCGATATAAATCTTCGCAAAAATATGCCTTTAGAACTGGACTCATCTATGATGAAGATACTAGTGATGCGGGATTTTTACAACTTGGGATAAAGCTAGGTATTGACAAACAGTTGAGAAACTATGGTACTTGGATTTTTTATTATGGACTTGATATTATGGGTAACTATACCAATTTTAAAAATACCGATAAGGATGTTTACGGTATAGCAGCAGGACCATTTTTCGGAATTCAATACAATCTATCCAAAAACTTTTCTTTTTCTGTAGAGCCAGCGCTCTATTACAGGCAGAACATTATAGTTGACAATACTTCCTTCAATCCTGATAAGACTACAAAGTGGGCAGAATCGGGATTAGGAAAGTTGGGATATATACATCTAAATTTTCATTTTTAGAAAAAGTACTTTTCTTTTGATGTATTAAAGAATATTAACTATTCGAAATCCAGATAAAACAAATTAAACCAGGATAATAGTCAAAAAGCTTATCCTGGTTTTTTCTTTTCTTGACCATTATAAAAGGTTTTAGATTTAGATTATAGTTTCAATTTAAAGAAAAAACACGATTGACCAACCCAATAAAATCGTTCAAAGTGTTTCAATAAAATTCGAATCCTAAATCTAAAACGTTTTTAACCTTAAAACGCAAAAATCTATGGTATTCTATTTTTATTCCAGAACGTCAACCGTTCTCCAAAATAGCGCAAGACAAATCGAAACCTTTAAATCCCATGAAGGATTTGACCCATCCAGATTCTTCTTGTTGGTCCCGAAGTCTCGGGATTGGAATTTAAATTTTGAACGTCACCACTGGTCGTACCGCGTGATTTACCAAATCTTCGCTGATGCTGCCGTTAAAGAAGTGCGAGAATCCAGTGCGACCGTGCGTGCACATGCCAATCAAATTAGCATCTATAGCATTGGCAAAATTTAAGATTCCTTTTTCTACATTCACGTCGTTGTAGATGTGCGTCGCATAATTGGTCAAATTAAATCCTTTCACAAATTCGCTCATAATGCTTTCGGCCACATGTGTGGGCTTAAAGCTGTTGGGTGTGTTGATCATCACCAAATCCAAATGCGAATTGAAGGTGTTGGCCAAGGCAACTAATTTGGCAAATGGCGCTTTGATCTCATCTGAGAAATCAGAGGCGAATACAAACTTAGATGCGTTAAAATCTGGCGTTTCGTTTTTAATTACTAAGACAGGAACGTCTGAAAAACGAACTACTTTCTCGGTGTTTGATCCGATGAATAATTCTTGGAAGCCAGACGCACCGTGTGATCCCATGACGATAAAATCAACCTTATTTTTTTTGCTCACGGCCAAAATTCCTTCAAAGGCTTTTTCAAATTGGATAATTTCTGATACTTCAATGCCTTCCAGAAAATCGGAATCCATTAAGTTCTCTAAGCGCTCGATGGCTTTGTTTTTGAAAAACATGATTTCGGGTATAGCACTTCCACTTCCAATAGCATCGCTGCCTTGGTGTGGCAACTCCAGCATGTGGAGTAACATAATTTCACTGTTGTTTGCTTTGGCAATTTGAGCCGCTACTCGCAATGCATATTCGGCATGTTTGGAGAAGTCGGTTGGCACTAAAATTCTTTTCATATCAAGAAGACGATTAGGGTTATTAATTTATGTATCAAATGTAAAATTTTACCATTTCCTAATAAATGATATTTGTCATGTTGAAAAAAAGTATATATTTGCAGCGTTATTTAGATAGCGTACGAATTAATGAGGGAAGCAATGCTTCCCTCTTTTTATAGCATGATGACATTCAAAGAAAAGGTAAACCAATTGTTGCAAGTAGGCTTAGAAGAAAAGCCTCATTTGTTTTTAATTGATTTGTCGGTAAACGAAGCCAACAAAATACTCGTAACACTTGATGGCGATCAAGGCGTGCAACTGCAAGACTGCATTGACATTAGCCGCGCCATTGAGCACAACTTGGACCGCGAAGAGCAAGATTTTTCGCTAGAAGTTGCCTCCGTTGGCATCGGATCACCTTTAAAATTAGTTCGTCAATATGTGAATAATATTGGTCGTACACTCATCGTAAAATTAGCCACCACGACCATTGAAGCCGAATTAACAGCCGCCACCGAAAGCCACATTACCTTGGCCTGGGAAGCGAGAGAGCCTAAAAAGATTGGGAAAGGCAAAGAAACCGTACAAAAGGAACAACAGATTCCGTATACAGAAATAAAAGAAGCAATTGTTACAGTAACATTTTAATTAAAAAGTTGGCATGGAAAATTTAGCATTAATCGATTCATTTTCAGAGTTTAAAGACGATAAACTAATTGATCGTGTAACGCTTATGGCGATTTTAGAAGATGTATTTAGAAATGCATTGAAGAAAAAATTTGGCTCGGATGATAATTTTGATATCATCATCAATCCCGATAAAGGCGACATGGAAATCTGGCGTCGTCGTGTGATTGTAGCCGATGAAGATTTAGATCTTGAAAACGAAGAAATCACCCTGACCGAAGCGCGTAAAATTGAACCTGATTTTGAAATTGGGGAAGAGGTTTCAGAAGAAGTGAAACTCATCGATTTGGGTCGTAGAGCAATTTTGGCTTTGCGTCAAAACTTGATTTCTAAAATTCACGAACACGACAACACCAATTTGTACAAACAATTTAAAGATTTAATTGGCGAAATTTATACCGCCGAAGTACACCACGTTCGCCCAAGAGTTGTAATTTTGGTGGACGACGACGGAAACGAAATTGTGCTTCCCAAAGAAAAGCAAATTCCATCCGACTTTTTCCGCAAAGGAGACAATGTGCGTGGGATTATCGAAAACGTTGAATTAAAAGGAAACAAACCTCAAATTATCATGTCGAGAACCTCAGACGTGTTCTTGGAAAAATTGTTTGAGCAAGAAATCCCAGAAGTATTTGACGGCTTGATCATGGTGAAAAACGTAGTGCGTATTCCCGGCGAAAAAGCAAAAGTAGCCGTAGATTCCTATGATGATCGTATAGATCCAGTAGGCGCTTGTGTGGGCATGAAAGGATCGCGTATTCACGGCATTGTGCGTGAATTAGGAAATGAAAACATTGACGTAATCAATTACACTACCAATATTCAATTGTACATCACTAGAGCGTTGAGCCCTGCCAAGGTATCTTCGATTAAAATCAACGAAGAGACCAAACGTGCCGATGTGTATTTGAAGTTGGAAGAAGTTTCTAAAGCGATTGGTCGTGGAGGACATAACATCAAATTGGCTGGTTTGCTTACTGGCTATGAATTGGACGTGATTCGTGAAGGTGTAATTGCCGAAGAAGAAGATGATGTTGAATTGACAGAATTCTCAGATGAAATTGACGGTTGGGTAATTGACGAATTTGCCAAAATTGGGTTGGATACGGCCAGAAGCATCTTGAAACAAGACGTAGCTGATTTAGTGCGCAGAACTGATTTAGAAGAGGAGACCATTTTAGAAGTAATGAAAATTTTAAAAGAGGAATTCAATAGCTAAACCTGTTTTCCCTAGTACAACACAACAAAAATTACGATAAATAAAAGATTTTTATGTCTGAAGAAAGAGTAGTACGAATAAACAAGGTTCTAAGGGAGTTAAACATTTCCTTAGAAAGAGCAGTAGATTATCTTAAAGATAAAGGAATTGCTATTGAAGCGAATCCTAATGCTAAAATTTCGGATTCAGAATACAGTATTTTACAAAATGAATTTGCGGGTGATAAGGGAAATAAGGCAGCCTCTTTAGAAGTAAGTGAGGAAAAAAGAAAAGAAAAAGAAGCCTTGCGTATTGAACGCGAAAAAGAAATTGAAGACAAACGCAAAGCCGATGAAGAACGCCAACGGTTGGAAGTTATCAAGGCCAAAGCGACTGTTTCTGGTCCAAAACAAGTAGGCACGATTGATTTAGATCCTAAAAAAGCAGCAGTACAACCGCCCGTTGCCGAATCGCCTGTTACAGAGGCAGCCCCTGCCAAAAAGGCCAAAGCAGACCCAGCAGTTGTGGCACCCGCTGCAGCCCCTGAAGCCGAAGCAGTTGATGAATCAATTACCACCCAATACCAAAAATTATCAGGCGCTACACTTACCGGTCAAACCATTGATTTATCGCAATTTAATAAACAGAAAAAGAAAAAAGAAGAGCCAAAAATTGTCCCAAATAAACCGGGCGATGCCAACAAAAACAAAAGAAAACGCATTCCTTTAAAACCAGGCGAAGTGCGTCCGGGTGTGCAAGGTGGTGCGAATCCAAATAAAATTTCACCCAATTCTCCCGGCGATCGATCTTCTCGACCTGGATTTGTAAAAGGAGCTCGACCTGCTATTGTAGCCAAGGTGGAGCCTACAGAAGAAGAAGTGAAGAACCAAATTCGCGAAACCTTAGAAAAACTGCAAGGAAAAGGAAGCAAATCGAAAGCGGCGAAATATAGAAGAGACAAACGGGATACACACCGTCAAAAATCAGACGAAGAACAACGTTCTATTGAAGAAGGCAGCAAAACCATTAAAGTTACCGAGTTTGTAACCGTAGGGGAAATTGCCATTATGATGGATGTGCCTATTACCAAAGTAATCGGAACCTGTATGTCATTAGGCATCATGGTAACCATGAACCAACGTTTGGATGCAGAAACCTTGACCATTGTGGCCGATGAATTTGGCTATGATGTAGAGTTTATCACCACCGATTTAGAAGATTCAATTTTAATAGTAGAAGATGCACCAGAAGATTTAACCTATAGAGCGCCAATTGTTACGGTAATGGGTCACGTCGATCACGGAAAAACTTCCTTGCTTGATTACATTCGTAAAGAAAACGTAATTGCTGGCGAATCTGGAGGAATCACCCAGCACATTGGGGCCTATGGCGTAACCTTAGACAACGGTCAAAAAATCGCGTTCTTAGATACACCAGGGCACGAGGCGTTTACCGCGATGCGTGCACGTGGAGCGCAGGTTACCGACATCGCCATTATTGTAATTGCTGCCGACGACGACATCATGCCGCAAACCAAAGAAGCCATCAGCCACGCACAAGCGGCTAATGTGCCAATTATTTTTGCGATCAATAAAATTGACAAGCCCAACGCCAACCCAGAGAAAATTAAGGAGCGTTTGGCCAGTATGAATTTATTGGTAGAAGATTGGGGCGGAAAAATCCAATCGCATGATATCTCTGCCAAAGCGGGAACAGGCGTGAAAGAACTATTAGAAAAAGTATTGTTAGAAGCCGAAATTCTTGACTTGAAATCCAATTCTAATAAATTGGCTTCGGGTACAGTAGTAGAAGCGTTCTTAGATAAAGGAAAAGGATATGTGTCGACCATCTTGGTTCAAAATGGAACCTTGAAAATTGGCGATTATATGTTGGCCGGGAAACACCACGGTAAAATTAAAGCCATGCACGACGAACGCGGTCACGTAGTTCTCGAAGCAGGTCCATCAACTCCGGTTTCTGTATTGGGATTGGATGGGGCAGCTACAGCGGGAGATAAATTTAACGTGTTTGACGACGAAAGAGAAGCCAAAGCGATTGCGGCCAAACGCACCCAATTGATGCGTGAGCAATCGGTGAGAACTCAACGTCACATTACCTTGGCCGAAATTGGTCGACGTATCGCGTTGGGTCAATTTAAAGAATTGAACATTATCTTAAAAGGTGACGTGGACGGTTCGGTTGAAGCCTTGTCTGATTCGTTCTCGAAATTATCTACCGAAGAAATTCAAATTAATATTATTCATAAAGGAGTAGGTGCCATCACCGAAACCGACGTAATGTTGGCTTCGGCCTCTGATGCGATCATTATCGGATTTAATGTACGTCCTGCTGGAAATGCTAGACAATTGGCCGACAAAGAAGAAATTGACATCCGAAATTACTCGATCATTTACGACGCGATTGACGACTTGAAAGATGCCATGGAAGGCATGTTGTCGCCAGAAATGAAAGAAGAAATTACCGGTACAGCCGAAATTAGAGAGATCTTCAAAATTTCAAAAGTGGGATCTATTGCGGGCTGTATGGTTACCGATGGTAAAATATTTAGAAGCTCCCGTATTCGAATTATCCGTGAAGGCGTAGTCGTATTTACAGGAGAGCTATCCACGTTAAAGCGATTCAAAGACGACGTAAAAGAGGTGTCAAAAGGATACGATTGTGGGATACAAATCAAGAACTACAACGACATCGAAGAACTAGATCTCATTGAAGCGTTCCAAGAAGTAGCGGTGAAGAAAAAGCTTAAATAGTTCTTTCTTTCCTTAGCAATATAAAAAAGGCGTTCTAATACAGAACGCCTTTTTTATTTGTTGGGCTTAACGAGAAAGGCATTTGGGTATCTCTTTTTGAGATCAAAAAGGGCTTTTTCGGCTTCGATGCGCGATTTGAAATTCCCAATCCAAACCTTGTAGGAAGGCGTGTTAAAAACGATGGTCGCATCTAAATTTTTGTTTTCTTTCCGAAAATCAACCAAGGTCTTTTTTGCTGTTTCGTTTTCACCAGAAAACAATTGAATTTTGTATTTATCGGTGATGGTGATCGAGGAATTGATTTTTCTTTTTTCGGCCAGAAGGCGTTCAATTTTAGGATCTTGAATTACCGCTGAAGCAGGGCTTTGAGCAGCACAAATTAATGGGTTTGTTAGCGCTGTTAAAAGCAGTAAAATACCGAATTTTAAGATTCCTAAATTCATAATAGATTGATTTTAATGCAAATGTACTATTTATTAAAAATGACGGGGAACAAAAATTATTTAGAATAAATATAAATTATAATTTAAGGCTATTTTAAGGTTTTGAGAATAGTTCTTAAGTCGTATTTTTGTGCAAGTTTTTAAATAAGGTGTGTTGTTTCATTTTCAAAAAAGTGAGTAATCACGCCGTTTTTAGTCGATAATCATTACAAAATATGAAAAAAGTGGGTAACCATAATTCGATTTCAAGGATGCTATTTCTTAGCATTGCTTTAACGCTATCCTTCTCCTTAACTTCCTTCGCGCAAACTCCTGCGCCTGCCGCTCCAGCAGCAGATCCTGCCGCCGCAACAACAATGGCTGCTCCAGCAACTGGCGCTGACGCTGCAAAAGGAAAAGAATTGTTTAATGCCAATTGTGCGGCATGTCACAAATTAGACGCAAAAGCTACGGGTCCTGCACTTCGTGGAATTGCCAATAAATACGACATGGCTTGGATATACAAATGGGTTAATAACAGTTCTGAATTGATTAAATCTGGAGATGCCAAAGCGGTAAAAGTTTTTGAAGAAAACAACAAATCCGTTATGACTGCATTTCCGCAGTTGTCCAACCAAGATATTGATAACATCATTGCCTATACTTCCGAGCCTAAAGCCGAGCCTGTTGCTGCAACAACCGCTGCGCCTCCAGGAACTGAAACCAACCAAGGCGGTGTTTCAAACGATGTAATCTTATTGGCATTGACATTGGTGATGTTGATGTTGATCGTGATGTTGTTCTTGGTGAATAACATTTTGGTAAAAATTGCAAAAGCCAACGGAATAGAAGTGGCTGCGAAAGAAAAATCAACACCCATCTGGAAAGCCTTTGCTAACAATCAATTTTTAGTGTTGGTTAGTGCTATTTTATTGTTGCTGATGAGTGCCTATTTTGTGTATGGCTATTTGATGCAAATTGGGGTAGATCAAGACTATGAGCCAATTCAACCGATACATTATTCACACCGTATTCATGCCGGAAGCAACGGAATCAATTGTAAATATTGTCACTCGGCCGCTCGTGTGAGTAAAAACGCAGGAATTCCTTCGTTGAATGTGTGTATGAACTGCCACAAAAACATCAACGAGGTTTCGGATACAACGGCAACTCCCGAGCATTCAAAAGCATTCTATGACGGGGAAATTCAAAAATTATATACCGCAGTGGGTTGGGACGCAGCTAACCAAAAATATACCGGCAACACACAGCCTGTAAAATGGGTGCGTATTCACAACCTTCCTGACTTTGTGTATTTTAACCACTCGCAACACGTAACCGTTGCAGGTATTGAATGTCAAACTTGTCACGGTCCGGTTCAAACCTATGAAGTACAAAAACAATTTGCTCCATTAACGATGGGTTGGTGTATTACCTGTCACCGCAAAACCGAAGTGAAAATGGAAGGCAATGAGTACTACACCAAAATTCACGAAGAACTTTCCAAAAAATATGGCGTGACCAAATTGACTGCCGCGCAAATGGGAGGGTTAGAATGTGGTAAATGCCACTATTAAAAAATTTATTAAGAGCTAATATTTATATACAATGTCATCAAACAAAAAATACTGGAAAAGTGTTGAAGAGCTAAACGAAAATAGTTCTATTGTTGAGGCGCTTAGAAATAATGAATTTGTTGAGGAAATCCCAACAGATGAGTTTTTAGGAAACAAGAATGCATTAACGGATTCGTCAACTACACGTCGTGATTTCTTAAAGTATGTGGGTTTTTCTACAGCAGCAGCTTCGTTAGCCGCTTGTGAAGGCCCTGTACACAGATCGATTCCTTATGTAATTCAGCCCGAACAAATTATTCCAGGTGTTGCAGATTATTACGCAACTTCCTTTTTTGACGGATTTGATTTTGCCAATTTATTGGTTAAAACCAAAGAAGGTCGTCCAATCAAAATTGACAACAATACGCTTACAGGAGCCAAATTTACTGCCAATGCAAGAGCGCATGCTTCGATCTTGTCCTTGTATGACAGCATGCGATTGAAACAACCTAAAGTGGTTGGTAAATCAGCGACTTGGGCTGAGGTGGATGCCAAACTTAAATCAAGTGTGGCAGATGCAAAAGCCAAAGGAAAACAAGTTGTTTTGCTTACCGGTACTTTGGCCTCGCCTTCTACAGAAAAATTAATCGCTGAGTTTATTGCTCAAAACCCAAATGCTAAACATATTGTGTATGATGCAGTGTCAGAATCGGCTGCGTTGGACGCATTTGAAACCGTTTATGGGGAAAGAGCTTTAGCTGATTATGATTTTTCCAAATCAAATTTAATTGTTTCTATTGGAGCTGATATCTTAGGAGATTGGCAAGGTGGAAATTACAATGGGGGTTATGCACAAGGACGTATTCCTAAAAACGGAAAAATGTCTCGTCATTACCAATTTGAATCTAATATGACTTTGTCTGGAGCTGCTGCTGACAAGCGAGTTCCAATGACTGCCGCCCATCAAAAGCAAGCCTTAGTTTCGATTTACAATACCATAACTAATTCTGGAATAGCTACAACTAAAACGGCTAGTGATGCTGCGGTTCAAAAAGCAGCACAACAATTAAAAGCAGCCGGATCAAAAGGAGTATTGGTTTCAGGAATTCAAGATAAAAATGCACAATTACTTGTTTTAGCCATCAATCAAGCTTTAGCTAGTGAAGCTTTTTCAACTGTTGGCACACGCCAAATCCGTAAAGGATCCAATGAAAAAGTAGCTCAGTTAGTTGCCGACATGAAAGCCGGCGCTGTGCATACATTAATAATGAGCGGAGTTAATCCCGTTTATACTATGCCCGCAGCTTTAGGCTTCGAGGCTGCATTGAAAAAAGTAACTACTTCAGCTGCCTTTAGTTTAAAAGAAGACGAAACCGCTTCTGTAACTACAATCGCAGCACCCGTTCCACATTACCTAGAATCATGGAATGATTTGATGTTAACCAAAGGAACCTATTCTTTACAACAACCTACCATTCGTCCACTATTTGATACTAAACAATTTCAAGATTGTTTATTGTCCTTAGTCGGAAATACAACTTCGTATTACAATTACTTGCAAGCTTCGGCGGCAGGAATTGTTGCAGGTTCATCTTGGAATACGGTTTTGCATGACGGAGTTTATGCTGGTATTTCAGGAGGATTAACCCCAGGAGCAGTTAATTATGCCGCCGCTGCAACTGCAGTAGCTAGTGCTTCAGCTTCAAATGGATTTGAATTGGTATTGTATACCAAAACAGGTTTGGGAGATGGGCAACAAGCCAACAACCCGTGGTTACAAGAATTGCCAGATCCAATTACCCGAGTATCATGGGACAACTATTTAAGCATATCCAGAGCAGATGCCGAAAAATTAGGCTTGCAAAATAATAATGTAGCCAACGGAGGTCTTAACGGAAGTTATGTCAACATTACCGCAAATGGCGTGACCATTTCTAATGTCCCTGTAATTATTCAACCCGGACAAGCTATAGGAACGGTTGGACTGGCCTTAGGGTATGGTAAAAAAGCGTCTTTGAAAGAAGAAATGCAAGTGGGTGTTAATGCGTATGCTGTATACCAAAGCTTTAACAACGTACAAGCGGTTACGATTGCTAAAGCCAAAGGCGAACACGAATTTGCTTGCGTTCAATCGCAAAAAACCTTGATGGGTAGAGGAGATATTATCAAAGAAACCACCCTCGAAATATTCAATACAAAAGAGGCCAAAGAGTGGAACGTAGTTCCAATGGTGTCTTTAGATCATAAAGAAGTAGAAGCAACCAAAGTTGATTTATGGGAGCCATTTGACCGATCAGTTGGACATCACTTCAACTTATCGATCGACTTGAACGCCTGTACCGGTTGTGGAGCTTGCGTTATTGCTTGCCACGCAGAGAACAACGTGCCTGTAGTAGGAAAATCAGAGGTGCGCAGAAGCCGCGATATGCACTGGTTGCGTATTGACCGTTACTATTCTTCAGAGGATACTTTTGCACAAGACGACGAGAAAAAAGAAAATTTCAAAGGATTGTTTGGGGATAAAGGTTCATTGGGCGGATTTGGCCAAATGGAACAACCAGCCGACAACCCGCAAGTGGCTTTCCAACCGGTAATGTGTCAGCACTGTAATCACGCACCCTGTGAAACAGTTTGTCCAGTAGCGGCAACGTCACATAGCCGTCAAGGGCAAAACCACATGGCGTATAACCGTTGCGTAGGTACCCGTTATTGCGCCAACAACTGTCCGTATAAAGTGCGTCGTTTCAACTGGTTCTTATACAGTCAAAACAGCGAATTTGATTTCCACATGAATGACGATTTAGGTCGTATGGTCATCAATCCTGATGTGAATGTACGTTCACGTGGGGTTATGGAAAAATGTTCGATGTGTATTCAAATGACACAAGCGACGATACTTAAAGCTAAAAACGAAGGAAGAGCGATCAAAGATGGTGAATTCCAAACGGCTTGTTCAAAAGCATGTTCTTCTGGCGCTATGGTTTTCGGAGATGTAAATGATAAAGAAAGCAAAGTAGCCGAATTGGCTGCCGAAGACAGAATGTATCATTTATTGGAGCATGTAGGAACTAAGCCAAATGTGTTCTATCACGTAAAAGTTAGAAATTCGTAAATTAATTAATAAACAAGATAAAGGATTATGTCGTCTCACTACGAAGCACCCATTAGAAAACCTTTAGTTATAGGTGATAAATCATATCACGATGTAACCGTTGATGTAGCTGCACCCGTTGAAGGTAAGGCAAACAAACACTGGTGGATAGTATTTTCAATTGCTTTAGCCGCCTTCCTTTGGGGAATTAGCTGCATTATTTATACTATTTCTACCGGAATTGGAACATGGGGATTAAACAAAACGATTGGTTGGGCCTGGGATATCACAAACTTTGTTTGGTGGGTAGGAATTGGGCATGCAGGAACGTTGATTTCGGCAGTATTGTTGTTATTCCGTCAACGTTGGAGAATGGCCATCAACCGCTCAGCAGAAGCAATGACCATTTTCTCGGTAATCCAAGCAGGTTTATTTCCAATTATTCACATGGGTCGTCCTTGGTTGGCCTATTGGGTTTTGCCAATACCAAATCAATTTGGTTCTTTATGGGTAAACTTTAATTCGCCCTTATTGTGGGACGTATTCGCGATTTCTACCTATTTGTCTGTTTCACTTGTGTTTTGGTGGACGGGATTATTGCCTGATTTCGCCATGTTGCGTGACCGAGCTGTTACTCCTTTTACCAAAAGAATTTACACGATTTTAAGTTTTGGTTGGAGCGGAAGAGCAAAAGACTGGCAACGTTTTGAAGAGGTTTCTTTGGTTCTTGCCGGATTAGCAACTCCTTTGGTACTTTCGGTACACACCATTGTATCTTTTGACTTTGCTACCTCGGTAATACCTGGATGGCACACCACGATTTTTCCTCCTTATTTTGTGGCTGGAGCAGTATTCTCTGGATTTGCGATGGTAAACACCTTGTTGATCATCATGAGAAAAGTGTCCAATCTTGAAGCTTATATCACGGTACAACACATCGAATTAATGAACATCGTAATCATGATTACGGGATCTATTGTTGGGGTCGCCTACATCACGGAGTTGTTTGTGGCTTGGTATTCTGGAGTAGAATATGAGCAATATGCCTTCTTAAACAGAGCAACCGGTCCTTATTGGTGGGCCTATTGGTCAATGATGACCTGTAATGTATTCTCGCCACAATTCATGTGGTTCAAAAAATTACGTACCAGTATCATGTTCTCCTTTATCATTTCGATTGTTGTTAATATTGGAATGTGGTTTGAGCGTTTTGTAATCATTGTTACTTCATTGCACCGTGATTACTTGCCCTCTTCATGGACTATGTTCTCGCCTACTTTTGTAGATATTGGAATATTCATTGGTACTATAGGTTTCTTCTTTGTTTTATTCTTGTTGTATGCTCGTTCATTCCCTGTGATTGCGCAAGCTGAGGTTAAAACAATTTTGAAAACTTCTGGAGAAAATTATAAAAAACAAAGAGAAGCAAATAAAGATTCACATCATGAGTAATAAAGTAATTTACGCCCTTTATAATGACGATGATGTATTGATGGACGCGGTAAAGAAAACCCGTGCGGCACATCATCATATCGAAGAAGTATTCACGCCATTTCCGGTTCACGGATTGGACAAAGCCATGGGAATAGCTCCTACACGTTTAGCTATTTGTGCCTTTATTTATGGTTGCATCGGATTAGCCGTTGCCACTACCATGATGAACTACATTATGATTCAAGATTGGCCGCAAGATATTGGAGGAAAACCAAGTTTTGCTTATATCCAGAACATGCCTGCCTTTGTTCCGGTTATGTTTGAAATGACCGTGTTTTTTGCCGCTCACTTAATGGTAATTACCTTCTACATGAGAAGTAGATTATGGCCATTTAAACAAGCTGAAAACCCAGATGTGCGCACAACTGACGATCATTTTTTGATGGAGGTTGCCGTACATGATAACGAAACCGAATTGGTAAGTTTTTTCCAAGCCACGGGCGCAGTAGAAGTTAAAGTAATAGAAAAGCATTAATTAGAACTATGAAAAGTGTATATAAAATAACCCTTTTAGTGTGTTTTGCTGTCTTAGTTTCGTCTTGTCATGACAAATCGAAGCCAAATTACCAGTACATGCCCAATATGTATGAACCAGTAAGTTATGAAACGTATGGGGAGTCTAACGCATTTAAAAATGGGAAAGAAGGGCAGTTGCCAGTTGATGGCTCAATCAAAAGAGGGCAGGATGTGTATGCCTATCCAAACACGACAGCTGGCTATGATTTAGCCAAAGCCAATTTAAAATCACCCTTAGATTCTTCAGCAGTCGATATGGACAAAGCCAAAGAATTATTTGATATCTATTGCGCTATATGCCATGGTACTGCGGGTGACGGTAAAGGTAAATTGGTAACGCAAGGAAAATATTTAGGCGTTCCTAGCTACAAAGATCGACCCACTATTACTGCAGGAAGTATTTTTCACGTTCAAACTTATGGCTTGAATGCAATGGGATCGTATGCGAATCAATTGAGTGCTCACGAAAGATGGATTCTTGCTGAGTATGTGTTAAAATTAAAAAGCGAATTATAATTATCGAACCAACTGATCTGAATAGATATGTATACATTTTCAAGTAAATTAAAAACTTTTTCACTAGTCCTAATGGTTATTGGTATTCTTGGACTAGGCTATGGTTTTTTAACCGCTCCAAAAAATATTGAAGAAGTTGAGAAAATACTCGCTGCCGAGGCACATGGACACCATGAATCCGCTGCAGTTCCTGCTCATGCTGAAGCTCACAATGCCGAAGTAGTTGAAGCCGCACCAGCTCATGATAGTATTCAAACAGTACACGATTCTACTGCAGTTGATACGGCAAGTGTTGCTGTAACTCCCGTTGCTGAATCACATCACGAATCGGCAGCAGCTCCTGCCCACGAAGATGCTCATGCAGCACACCAAGAACATTTAACGCACGTGTTGCACCAATTGCAAAATAAACCTTGGTCAGCCTTATATGTTGCCTGTATCTTTTTTATGTTAATCTCATTGGGAGTATTAGTGTTTTATGGTATTCAACAAGTTGCACAAGCAGGTTGGTCACCGGTACTCTTTAGAGTAATGCAAGGAATCACAGCCTACTTGCCTTGGGGATCAGTAATTTTCTTCTTACTTTTATTGGCTTGCGGACTTCACTTTAATCACTTATTTGTTTGGTTGGATCCTGAAGTGGTAGCCCATGATAAATTAATTCAAAACAAAGCAGGCTACTTAAACTTTCCTTTTTGGATTATTCGTGCGGCCATCTTTTTAGCCGGTTGGAATTTATACCGTTATTTCTCTCGTAAAAATTGTTTGGCTCAAGATGAATCAACGGATAATAGTTTCTACAAAAAGAATTTCAATATCTCAGCTATGTTTTTGGTATTCTTTA
>JAPLEX010000051.1:8191-13035 GCA_026390995.1 Flavobacterium sp. | reverse complement strand
TTTGGTTGGTATGTATTTGCCAGTTTCTTTGTGAGCGGAATCACTACGATTTGTATGGTTACTTTATACTTGAAAGGCAAAGGCTATTTAGAGCACGTAAATACCAGTCATATTCACGATTTAGCCAAATTTATGTTTGGGATTAGTGTATTCTGGACTTACTTATGGTTCTCTCAATTCATGTTAATCTGGTATGCGAATATCCCAGAAGAAGTAACCTATTTTGTAACGCGAATCGAACTGTACAATTTGCCATTCTTTGGTGCGGTTGCTATGAATTTTGTGTTTCCGATATTAATCTTAATTAATACTGATTTCAAACGGATTACATGGGTATTGGTTATGGCTGGAACGGTAATATTATTTGGTCACTATGTTGATTTCTTTAATATGATTATGCCTGCAACCGTTGGTGATCAATGGTTTATTGGAATCCCTGAATTAGGAGCCTTATGCTTTTTCCTTGGGTTATTTATTTATGTTGTATTTACGGCACTAACAAAAGTTCCGTTGCTCCCAAAAAGAAATCCTTTCATTGAAGAAAGTAAACATTTTCATTATTAATATTTAAAGTAAAACAGATGACAAGTTTGTTGGTAATTACAGTTTTAATTTTATTAGCCGTTGCTTTATGGCAATTGACGAAGATTTTCGATTTAACCCAAGTTGGCGTTAAAAGAAATTCTCAAGTTGCAAGTGATAATGATAACAATGTGCAAGGATATCTCATGTTTGGCTTTTTGGCTTTCATCTATATTTTTACTATTTATGGATTGATTGAGTGGGGAGGATTAGTGTTGCACACACCGGCATCAGCTCATGGGGACACTATCGATAACTTGATGAATATAACCTGGGTTTTAATATTCATTGTACAAACGATTACCCAAGGGTTTTTGTATTATTTTGGATTTAAATACCGCGGAAAAGAAGGGAATAAAGCCCTGTATTTTGCAGACAATAATAAGTTAGAATTTATTTGGAGCATCATTCCTGCTATCGTGTTGGCTGGTTTAATTTTATATGGCTTGTATGCTTGGACCAACATCATGTTTGTTGGTGAGGATGAAGAGGTTATTGAAATTGAATTATATGCACAACAATTCAACTGGAAAGCTCGATATTCTGGACAAGACAATGTATTAGGTAAAGCCAACGTCCGTTACATTGAGGGTGTTAATGCACTAGGAATTGATCCAGCCGATCCAAACGCACAAGACGATAAAGTAGTTACCGAACTTCATCTTCCTCTTGGCAAAAAGATCCTATTCAAAATGCGTTCGCAAGACGTTTTGCACTCTGCCTTCATGCCTCATTTTAGAGCACAAATGAACTGTGTACCAGGTATGGTTACTCAATTTGCATTTGAGCCAATCTACACTACCCAGCAAATGAGAGACATGCCATTTATGCAGGAAAAGGTGGCTAATATCAATGCAATTAGAGCAAAGAAAAGCACCGAATTGGTTGCTAAAGGTTTGCCAGCCTTAGACCCGTACACGTTTGATTATTTGTTGCTTTGCAATAAAATTTGTGGTGCATCTCATTACAATATGCAAATGAAAATTGTTGTGGACACCCCAGAAGACTACAAAAAATGGTTGGCCACTCAAAAAACATTCAAAGAAGAATTACAAGCAGCTGCTGCGCCCGCTCCCGAAAAAGGTGCCGCTATGCCGGTTGATAGCTTAGCTGTGAAATCAGCGCCGATGGCTGCCCTTGTAAAATAATATTATATACTAATTTAAGAACGATAACCTATGTCAGCAGAAGCTCTAGATCACGCACACGATCACGCACACGATCATGATCATGAACACCACCATAAAGATACATTTGTAACCAAGTATATTTTCTCTATTGATCACAAAATGATTGCTAAACAGTATTTAATTACTGGTATCATTATGGGTGTAATTGGGGTTGCCATTTCACTTTTATTTAGATTGCAACTCGCATGGCCAGAAGAGTCATTTCAAGTTTTTAAAATATTTTTAGGAGAAAGTTATGCGCCTAACGGTGTTTTGTTAAATGATAGGTATTTAGCATTAGTAACCATTCATGGTACCATCATGGTGTTTTTTGTATTGACAGCGGCCTTGAGTGGAACTTTTAGTAATCTATTAATTCCGCTACAAATTGGTGCCCGCGATATGGCCTCTGGATTCTTAAACATGGTTTCCTATTGGTTATTTTTCTTATCCAGTGTGGTTATGGTTATTTCTCTTTTTGTTGAATCAGGCCCAGCCTCTGCGGGTTGGACTGTATATCCGCCTTTGAGTGCATTGCCTCAAGCAATAGGAGGATCTGGAGCTGGAATGACCTTGTGGTTGGTTTCTATGGCCATTTTTATTGCCGCCTCCCTATTGGGTTCTTTAAATTATATCGTAACGGTAATCAACTTACGCACCAAAGGAATGTCGATGACGCGATTGCCATTAACCATTTGGGCTTTCTTTATTACGGCTGTTATTGGAGTTATTTCCTTCCCTGTATTATTATCAGCAGCTTTGTTGCTCATTATGGATAGAAGTTTTGGAACTTCATTCTTCTTATCAGACATCTATATTGCCGGAGAAGTGTTGCACTACCAAGGTGGTTCACCCGTATTGTTTGAGCATTTATTTTGGTTCTTAGGTCACCCTGAGGTATACATTATCTTATTGCCTGCTTTAGGGATCACTTCAGAAGTTATTGCAACCAATTCACGTAAACCAATTTTTGGGTATCGCGCGATGATCATGTCAATTCTTGCAATTGCATTTTTGTCTACGATAGTTTGGGGTCACCATATGTTTATTTCTGGAATGAATCCGTTTTTAGGATCTGTATTTACTTTTACGACTTTATTAATTGCGATTCCATCAGCAGTAAAAGCGTTCAATTACATCACTACGTTGTGGAAAGGAAATTTACAATTGAATCCAGCTATGTTGTTTTCCATTGGTTTAGTTTCCACGTTTATTACTGGAGGATTAACCGGAATTATTTTGGGGGATAGTACATTAGACATCAATGTACACGACACCTATTTCGTAGTTGCTCACTTTCACTTGGTAATGGGAATCTCAGCACTTTACGGAATGTTTGCTGGAATTTACCACTGGTTTCCAAAAATGTTCGGAAGAATGTTAAACAAAAACCTAGGGTATATTCACTTTTGGGTAACAGCTGTTAGTGCCTATGGCGTATTCTTCCCCATGCATTTCATCGGATTAGCCGGATTGCCTAGAAGATATTACACCAATACCAATTTCCCGCTTTTTGATGATTTACAAAACGTGAATGTCCTTATCACTGTATTTGCTTTAGTAGGAGGTGCATTTCAGTTGGTGTTTTTATATAATTTCTTCAGCAGCATTTTTTATGGAGAGAGAACAATACAAAACCCATGGAAATCGAATACTTTAGAGTGGACGGCTCCAATAGAACACATGCACGGCAACTGGCCTGGAGAAATTCCTCATGTACACCGTTGGCCATATGATTACAGCAAACCAGGGCATGATGATGATTTTGTTCCGCAAAACGTCCCGATGAAACCGGGTGAAGAAGAATTACACCATTAATATAAATTAAGCCTTTCCTAACCGAAAGGCTTTTTTATTTCAACCCCACATTTCCCTATATTTGCTTCATGAACGAGCATTTAAATCCCACCAATTCCAATTTTAATCCCGAAGAGTTAGATCTTGAGAAAAAGCTGCGCCCTTTATCATTTGATGATTTTTCGGGGCAAGAACAAATATTAGACAACCTCAAAGTTTTTGTAGCCGCGGCCAATCAACGCAATGAAGCGTTAGATCATACTTTATTTCACGGCCCCCCGGGCTTAGGCAAAACTACCTTGGCCAATATATTAGCCAATGAATTAGGCGTAGGCATCAAAATTACTTCGGGTCCAGTATTAGACAAGCCGGGTGATTTGGCGGGTTTACTC
Source organism: Flavobacterium sp. (assembly GCA_026390995.1). Classification (GTDB taxonomy): domain Bacteria; phylum Bacteroidota; class Bacteroidia; order Flavobacteriales; family Flavobacteriaceae; genus Flavobacterium. The sequence continues at coordinate 9,095 of JAPLEX010000051.1, read as the reverse complement.
ACCAATTTAGAAGAACGCGACGTATTATTTATTGATGAGATTCATCGCTTGAGCCCTATAGTCGAGGAGTATTTGTATTCGGCTATGGAAGATTTCAAGATAGACATCATGATCGAATCTGGTCCTAATGCCCGTTCTGTTCAAATCAATTTAAATCCATTTACTTTAGTAGGAGCAACAACTCGTTCAGGTTTGCTCACAGCACCGATGCGTGCCCGTTTTGGAATCCAAAGCCGATTGCAATATTACAATACCGAACTCCTTACTACAATTGTACAACGCAGTTCAACTATATTAAAAATGCCCATTTCTATGGAGGCCGCAATCGAAATTGCCGGACGAAGCCGAGGTACGCCGCGTATCGCCAACGCCTTGTTGCGCAGGGTGCGCGATTTTGCTCAAATTAAAGGCAACGGCACCATTGATATTCAAATTGCAAAATACGCCTTAGAAGCTTTGCATGTCGATTTGCATGGGCTCGACGAAATGGACAATAAAATACTGCACACCATTATTGATAAGTTCAAAGGCGGTCCAGTAGGCTTGTCTACGTTGGCTACCGCGGTATCAGAAAGCAGCGAAACTATAGAGGAAGTATATGAACCGTTCTTAATTCAAGAAGGATTCATCATGCGTACACCCCGTGGTCGTGAAGTTACCGAGAAAGCATATCGCCATTTGGGAATTAGCCGACCGGCAGTGCAAGGGGGATTGTTTTAAAGAGTTTGAAGTGGGAAGTTTGAAGTGGGAAGTTTCATTCTAATTTTGTTCATCATTACTATGAGTTTTAAATTTGAAAAATTACTTATTTGGCAAAAAGCAATGGATTTTGGTGAAGAAATTTACAAGATCTCTAAAAGCTTTCCAAAACATGAAATTTATAATTTATCCTCCAAATTATTAC
>JAPLEX010000051.1:0-8171 GCA_026390995.1 Flavobacterium sp. | reverse complement strand
ATCTGATTCTATTGCTCTTAACATATCCGAAGGTTCTATTGAACAGTCTTCTGCTGAATATAAACGATTTTTAGGGTACTCAATACGCTCAATTGCTGAAGTTGTTACCTGTTTGCATAAAGCCAAAAGGAGAAATTATATCGATAATGCTCAATTTGATAAACTCTATAAAGATTCTTTTGACTTGCTTAATATGACAGTGGCCTTTAAGCAAAAAGTAAAATAGAAGTTATTAAAACTAATTTAACTTCCAACTTCCAACTTCCCACTCCCCGCTATGTCCAAAACCAAGCATACTCAATTGATAAAATCTGAAGCCCAACGCCTCGGGTTTTTATCCTGTGGTATTTCTAAATCTGGTTTTTTAGAAAGCGAAGCGCCACGCCTGGAGCGTTGGCTCAATCAAAATTACCAGGGAGAAATGGCCTACATGGCCAATCATTTTGACAAGCGATTAAACCCAAATTTGTTGGTTGATGGCGCCAAAAGCGTAATTTCCTTGCTGCTCAATTATTACCCAGAAACTTCCCAGCTTGAAGACTCCTATAAAATTTCTAAGTACGCCTACGGAGAAGATTACCATACGGTAATCAAGGATAAATTACGGGAGTTGTTGTACTTTATTCAAACCGAAATCGGGGAGGTAAACGGCAGAGCATTTGTTGATTCGGCTCCAGTTTTAGACAAGGCTTGGGCAGCCAAAAGCGGCCTGGGTTGGATAGGAAAAAATAGCAACCTGATTACCCAGCAAGTGGGTTCTTTTTATTTTATTGCCGAGTTGATTGTCGATTTAGAATTAGACTATGATTTGCCTACGACCGATCATTGTGGCACTTGCACCGCTTGCATTGATGCCTGTCCTACACAAGCTATTGTAGAACCCTATGTGGTAGATGGCAGCAAGTGCATCTCCTATTTTACCATTGAACTCAAAAACGAAATGCCAACAGAAATGAAGGGCCAATGGAACGATTGGATTTTTGGTTGTGACATTTGCCAAGATGTGTGTCCGTGGAACCGTTTTTCAAAACCTCATGCGACACCAGCGTTTCAGCCTAACACAGAATTGTTGTCCTTATCCAAAAATGATTGGGAAGAAATTACCCAAGAAACGTTTGGGATTTTAGCCAAAAATTCGCCACTCAAAAGAACCAAGTGGGAAGGGATCAAACGAAACATCGATTTTTTGAAAGAAAATTAATTGACGCTGTCCTTTAAGGAAAATTTGATTTACTTATTCTAGGGTTTGGGCTTTAATTTGCATGCCTATTCTTTAGCAATCATTTCTAGGAATTGAATCCTCATACAGTCTATAATTTCACTAAATTCGTCGCCTCACAAATACCGAGTTACCTTGAAAAAATTAGATATTATTCTGCTGTTAGTTTGTGTTCATTTTGCTTGGGGTCAAAAGCAAATAACGCCATCAAGTGTCCAGGTTTACACTACAGCAAAAGAAACCAACGAACGATTGTCTGCCTCTGCAACCGCCTTGTTTGCTCCAGCGGGTCAACCCTTTGAAACCCAAATTTGTATTTTTGTAGACCCTGCCAAAAAGTTTCAAACTTTCATGGGAATTGGTGGAGCAATAACCGACGCCAGTGCCGAAGTGTTTGCCGCCTTATCGCCAGAAAAACAACAAGAATTCTTAGATTCCTATTACTCAAAATCCAAGGGCATTGGCTATACGTTGGCCAGAACCAATATACACAGTTGTGATTTTTCTAGCAGCAGCTATACCTATGTTACCGAAGGCGATGCTGAGCTAAACTCTTTTTCTGTTGCACACGATAAAAAATTTCGCATTCCGTTAATCAAAAAAGCCATGCAAACTGCGGGCAACCTAAACGTATATGCTTCGCCTTGGAGTCCACCCGCGTTTATGAAAACAAACGGGGATATGTTGCAAGGGGGTTCTTTAAAACCAATGTTTTATCAAGTTTGGGCCAATTACTTCGTGAAATTTATTCAGGCCTATGAAAAAGAAGGCATTCCAATTTGGGGAATTTCGGTACAAAACGAACCCATGGCCAAGCAGCGTTGGGAATCGTGTATCTATTCAGCCGAAGAAGAGCGTGATTTTTTGAAAAATAATTTGGGGCCTACGCTAGAGAAATCAGGTTTGGCATCCAAGAAAATTATTGTGTGGGATCACAACCGCGACTTGATGTTTCAACGCGCAGCAACAATTTTTGATGACCCAGTCGCTTCAAAATATGCCTGGGGAATGGGATTTCACTGGTATGAAAACTGGTCGGGCGGCCAACAAATGTATGAGAATGTCAAAAAAGTGCACGAGGCCTATCCTACTAAAAATTTAATTTTCACCGAGGGCTGTGCCGAAGCATTTAATCCAGAAAAATATCAATTTTGGACCAACGGAGAAAAGTATGGCACGTCTATGATTCATGATTTTAACAACGGCACCGTGGCTTGGACCGATTGGAATATTTTACTCGACGAACGAGGCGGGCCCAATCATGTGGGTAATTTTTGTTTTGCCCCCATTCATGCCAATACCAAAACGGACGAGTTAATTTATACCCCATCCTATTATTACATTGGTCACTTTTCTAAATTTATTCAACCGAATGCCCAGCGTATTAGCAGCGTGGCTAGCAGAAGTCAATTGCTCACGACCTCGTTTCAAAACCCAGATAACAGTATAGTTACGGTGGTGATGAATACCAGTGAAGCAGCCATTTCTTATTATTTATATGTAAAAGACCAAGCGGTAAATCAGCTAATTCCCGCACACGCAATTCAAACTTTTGTGTATAAAATAAATTAGTTTGTTTGGAGAGCATCAAGTCTAGCTATTTTGCCAAAAAGAAATGCGTAAATACTTCCATTTTTCAATGATACTCCTACCTTTGTCAGTTGGAATAAAATCCAGAAACCCATGAGTACAAGTAAACGAAGAGAAGCCCTATTATACCACGCCAAACCCACTCCGGGTAAAATTCAAGTGGTTCCTACCAAAAAATATGCTACCCAACGCGACTTATCATTGGCCTATTCCCCAGGTGTTGCCGAACCCTGTTTGGAAATTGCCAAAGACATTAAAAACGTATACAAATACACCGCCAAAGGAAACTTAGTGGCGGTAATTACCAACGGAACAGCGGTGTTGGGCTTAGGTGATATTGGCCCAGAAGCGTCAAAGCCGGTAATGGAAGGAAAGGCCTTGTTGTTTAAAATATTTGCCGATATTGATGTGTTTGACATCGAGATAGACACCAAAGACATCGATGCCTTTATCGCTACGGTAAAAAACATTTCCCCCACCTTTGGCGGAATTAATTTAGAAGACATCAAAGCTCCTGAGTCTTTTGAAATTGAGCAACGTTTGGTTGCCGAATTGGATATACCGGTGATGCACGATGACCAACACGGCACGGCCATAATCTCTTCAGCAGCCTTGTTGAACGCCTTAGAATTAGCCGAAAAAAATATAGAAGAAGTAAAAATTGTAGTGTCGGGAGCAGGATCTGCGGCCTTGGCCTGCGCCAATTTATATGTGTTGCTAGGAGTCAATCCAGCGCACATCATCATGTTTGACAAAGACGGATTGTTGTCGAACGACCGAGCCGATTTATCCGATTTGCAACGCCGGTATTCCAAAGACATCAAAGGAGTTTCTTTGGGAGATGCGCTCCGAGGTGCTGACGTTTTTTTAGGTTTGTCGGCAGGAAATATATTGACCCCCGAGATGTTAATGGGCATGGCCAAAGACCCTATTGTATTTGCCATGGCCAATCCCGTGCCCGAAATAGATTACGATTTGGCGATTGCCACTCGCAAAGACATCATCATGGCTACAGGGCGTTCTGATCACCCCAATCAAGTGAACAATGTGTTGGGATTCCCCTATATTTTTAGAGGGGCACTCGATGTGCGTGCCACCAAAATAAACGAAGCCATGAAAATGGCTGCCGTGAAAGCCTTGGCTTCCTTGGCAAAAGAATCGGTACCCGAACAAGTAAATATTGCGTACGGCGAAACCAAATTGGTTTTTGGCCGCGATTATATTATACCAAAACCTTTTGATCCCCGATTGATTGCCATGGTTGCCCCTGCGGTAGCCAAAGCGGCGATGGATTCGGGCGTAGCGACCAATCCCATTTACGATTGGGACAAGTATGTAGAAGAATTATTGGAACGTTTGGGCTCAGACAACAAAATGGTGCGCTTGCTCACCAACCGTGCGAAGACTGATCCAAAACGGTTGGTTTTTGCCGAAGCTGATCAATTGTCCGTGTTAAAAGCAGCGCAGATTGTCTATGAAGAAGGCATTGCCCATCCCATTTTATTGGGTAATCGAGAGCACATCATGGAGCTCAAAGCCGAATTGGGATTTGATGCCGATGTGCCCATTTACGACCCCAAAACCAAAGAAGAAGATGCGCGTCGTTTGCGCTACGCCGAGCTGTTTTGGAAATCGAGACAACGCCGGGGAATTTCGTTATTGGACGCCCAAAAATGGATGCGCGAACGCAATTATTTTGCCGCCATGATGATTAACGAAGGCGAAGCCGATGCCTTGGTAACCGGTTATTCACGCAGCTATCCTGTCGTGGTTAAACCCATGATGCAACTCATCGGAAAAGCCCCAGGAATTTCCTTGATTGCCACCACCAACATGATGATGACCAATCGCGGTCCGATGTTTTTGTCGGATACGGCCATCAACCCCAATCCTTCGGCTGATGACTTGGCCAAAATTGCCTTGATGACCGCCAAAACAGTCCGCATGTTTGGAATGGAACCCGTGATTGCGATGGTTTCGTTCTCTAACTTCGGGTCCTCGGCCGATAGCAGTGCCTCCAAGGTGCGCGAAGCAGTTGCCTACTTGCATCAAGAATATCCCGATTTAATAGTGGATGGCGAAATTCAAGCCGATTTTGCGTTGAATGCAGAAATGCTCAAAGAAAAATTCCCGTTCTCTAAATTGTCAGACAAAAAAGTAAATACATTGGTGTTTCCCAACCTAGAATCGGCAAACATCACCTATAAACTATTGAAAGAACTTTATAAAGTTGATTCCATTGGCCCAATTATGCTGGGCATGGCCAAGCCGGTGCATATCTTCCAATTGGGTGCTAGCGTAGAAGAGATGGTTAATATGGCTGCTGTAGCGGTAGTTGATGCGCAAGAAAAGAGCAAACGCCAACGGGAATTAAACGCAATTTAAAACTCCAAAACAAGAAGACTATAGCCTCCATTTTTTTGTTATATTTGGAACGATTACAACACATATGATAGCACACATACAAGGAAAATTAGTAGAAAAAACGCCCACAGAAGTAGTCATCGATTGCGGGGGTGTGGGGTATCATATTCACATTTCCTTGCACACCTTTTCCTTGTTGCCTTCCACCGATTTTGTAAAATTATACACCTACCTTCAGATTAAAGAAGATGCCCATTCTTTGTTTGGTTTTGTAGAAAAATCAGAGCGGGAGTTGTTCAAAATGCTCTTGTCGGTATCTGGAATTGGCTCGGGAATTGCCCGAACTATGTTGTCTTCATTAGAGCCAAAACAAATTATTCAAGCACTGGCTTTGGGCGATTTGGCAACCATACAATCCATTAAAGGAATTGGATTAAAAACGGCCCAACGTGCCATCCTCGATTTAAAAGACAAAGTGGCCAAAATCTATCAAATTGACGATGTTTTTCTTGCTTCAAACAATACAAACAAAGACGAAGCGTTATCTGCTTTGGAAGTTTTAGGGTTTAATAAGAAAATGGCAGAAAAAGTAATGGATAAACTAGTCAAAGAATCGCCAGAGGCATCGGTTGAAGCCTTAATAAAACTAGCCCTTAAAAACTTGTAATTTGTGAAAAAAAGCGGCATACATACTTTTATTAAACAATCGATACAAGCCTTGGTGGTTTTTGTTTTTTTGTGCAGTTCTGTAGTTCATGCCCAAGTAACAGAAGAAGAAGAGCCAGAAGATTCCATAAAAACGGGCAATAGCTTGGGTAAATTGGCAATTAAAAATCCGCCTAGCGTTCTAGAGGCCTATACCTATGATCCCGTAACCGACCGGTATATATATACCAACTCTGTGGAGGGATTTAATATCAGTTATCCTATAATTTTAACACCCAAAGAATACGAACAACTCGTTTTACGCGAATCCATGCGCAACTATTTCAAAAAGAAAGGCGATGCGATGGACGGAAAAAAAGAGGGATCTGAAGAAGCCAAACGCGATTTATTGCCGCGATACTATGTGAATTCCGGATTTTTTAGCTCTATTTTTGGCAGCAACACCATCGATGTAAAACCCACCGGATCAGTCGAAATAGATTTGGGATTGCGGTATACCAAACTCGATAATCCAGCTATTTCGCCTAGAAATCGTACGGCAACCACTTTTGATTTTAACCAACGCATCAGCATGAGTTTGATGGGAAAAGTAGGTACGCGTTTGCAAGTAACTGCCAATTACGACACCCAATCTACCTTTGCGTTTCAGAACGCCATCAAATTAGAATACACGCCCACAGAAGACGATATTGTCCAAAAAATTGAGGTTGGAAACGTGAGCTTGCCACTTAACACTTCATTAATCCGTGGTGCGCAAAGTTTGTTTGGGGTGAAAGCCTTGTTGCAATTTGGGAAAACCAGTGTCACTGGAATTTTCTCCGAACAAAAATCACAAACTAAATCGGTTACTGCGCAAGGCGGCGGAACCATTCAAGACTATGAGTTATTTGCATTAGATTACGATTCCGATCGACACTTTTTTCTTTCGCAATACTTTAGAAACAAATATGATGCTGCTTTAAAAAACTATCCATTTATAGACAGCCGAGTTCAAATTACACGTTTGGAAGTTTGGATTACCAATCGGCAAAACCGAATTACCACCACCAATAACAACTTGCGAAATATTATTGCATTGCAAGATTTAGGAGAAGCTCAAATTCCGGCAGTTCCTGATTCAGAGGTAGTGATTACGCCTAATACGACCGGATTCTTTTTGGTTGACCCCGACACACCAGTTAACAACAAAAACAACAAATACGATCCGGGATTAATCACAACCGGCGGCGGATATCTGAATTCGCAAATTCGAGACATTGCTACAGCCGGTCAAGGATTTGAAGGAGTGATTGGAGTTGAGGCCCAGGATTTTTCTAAATTGGAAAATGCTCGCAAGTTAAATACCAACGAATTTTCCTACAATTCGCAATTGGGGTACATTTCGTTGCAACAAAAGTTGGCCAACGATGAGGTCTTGGCCGTAGCTTATCAATATACAATAGGTGAGCTAGTATTCCAAGTGGGTGAATTTGGAAACGATGGAATTGAAGCTACACAAGTGGGAAATACAAGCGTAAACACCGGTCAGCCTTCGATTACAAATCAAACTTTGTTGTTGAAAATGTTGAAGAGCAATTTAACCAACGTGAATGCGCCCATTTGGAACTTGATGATGAAAAACATTTACCAAATTCCGGGGGCTTATCAGCTGCAACAAGATGATTTTAAATTCAACATTTTATATGCTGATCCTTCTCCCTTAAATTACATTAAGCCTGTTGACGGAACTGCTTTTCCATCAAATCCGTTACCCGAAAACCGATTGTCTGAAACACCTTTGCTGAAGGTATTTAATCTCGATAAATTAAATTCCACCAATGACCCGCAAGTAGGGGGTGATGGGTTTTTTGATTTCATGCCGGGTCTTACCGTTGATCCGCAAAACGGACGAATTATTTTTACTGCAGTGGAACCTTTTGGAAAGTTAATCTTTAATAAACTGCGATTAAACGCCACCGAAAACTACGAAGGAAATCCAACATCGTTAATTGATTACAACGACAACCAACGCAAGTACGTGTTTAAAACCATGTACGACCAAACCCAGGCCACGGCCTTGCAAGAAAGCGCCAAAAACAAGTATTTACTGAAAGGTAAATTCAAATCTACTGGTGGCGATGGCATCCCAATAGGGGCATTTAATGTGCCAAAAGGATCGGTAGTCGTTACCGCAGGCGGACGTATTTTGGTAGAAGGAGTTGATTACAGCGTCAATTACCAGGCGGGTCGTGTGCAAATTTTGGACCCTGCCTTACAAGCCTCCAATACCCCAATTGAGGTTTCGGTAGAGAACAACTCGACTTTCGGGCAGCAAACCCGTCGTTTTATGGGG
>JAPLEX010000098.1:3992-9202 GCA_026390995.1 Flavobacterium sp. | reverse complement strand
GAACATTTGGCTATTATGCCTTAACGGGAGAGTATGACAATTCTAATTGAGATTACAAAAAGGCAATAAAATCTATCACTTTTAGAAACAATGAGTTATTACAAAATCAGCTCTTTAGAACAGTACTTCAAACAGTACAACAAATCCATTCGTGAACCTCGTAAGTTTTGGGGTAAAATAGCAGAAGAAAACTTTTCCTGGTACCAAAAATGGGACAAAGTTTTTGAGTTTGATTTTGAAAAAGCCGAATTCAAGTGGTTTGTGGATGCTAAAGTAAATATTACAAAAAACTGTATCGACAGACATTTAGCCAAAAGAGGCGAGAAAACTGCCCTAATTTTTGAACCCAATAATCCAGCCGAAGAAGCCCAACACATCAGCTACAACGAATTGTATACACGTGTGTCCAAAATGGCCAATGTATTGCGCGAACAAGGCATTCAGAAAGGGGATCGCGTGTGCATTTACTTGCCTATGATCCCCGAATTGTCGGTAGCGGTTTTGGCCTGTGCCCGAATTGGCGCCATTCATTCGGTTGTTTTTGCCGGATTTTCGGCCTCAGCTGTGGCGGCCCGCATCAACGACAGCGCATGTAAATTGGTGATTACTTCTGACGGTGGCTTTCGCGGAAACAAAACCATTGATCTCAAAGGAATTGTTGATGAGGCTATAGATAAATACCCTTCGGTGAAACAAGTATTAGTTGTAAAAAGAACCCACACTGCGGTAAACATGAAAGAAGGACGTGATTATTGGTTACAACCGTTATTGGATGTGGCCTTAGATAATAATGTGGCCGAAATCATGGATGCCGAAGATCCGTTATTTATTTTATACACCTCAGGATCTACCGGAAAACCAAAAGGAATGGTGCATACCACAGCGGGTTATATGGTGTATACTGCCTATACCTTTAAAAATGTATTCAACTACGAAGAAAACGATATTTTTTGGTGCACCGCCGACATTGGCTGGATTACCGGACATTCTTATATTTTGTATGGACCGTTACTAAATGGTGCTACAACAGTTATATTTGAAGGGGTTCCCTCGTATCCCGATTTCAGTCGATTTTGGGAAGTAATCGAAAAACACAAAATTACTCAGTTTTATACGGCACCAACAGCCATTCGTGCCTTGGCCAAAGAAAGCTTAGATTACGTACAACCCTTTCCGTTAAAAAGTTTAAAAGTAATAGGATCGGTTGGAGAACCCATCAACGAAGAGGCTTGGCACTGGTACAACGACCACGTAGGAGGGAAGCGTTGTCCCTTAGTTGACACCTGGTGGCAAACCGAAACCGGAGGGATTTTGATTTCACCGCTAGCCTTTGTTACCCCAACTAAACCAACCTATGCTTCCTTGCCGTTGCCCGGAATACAACCGGTACTTATGGACGAGCAAAAAAACGAAATTGAAGGAAATCAAGTAGCGGGTAATCTGTGCATTAAGTTTCCTTGGCCGTCCATTGCCAGAACCATTTGGGGTGATCACCAACGGTACAAAGAGACTTATTTCTCGGCATTCCCCGGTAAATATTTTACTGGTGACGGGGCTTTGCGTGACGAAGTAGGCTATTACCGAATTACAGGAAGGGTAGACGATATTGTGATTGTTTCGGGGCATAACTTGGGGACCGCACCCATTGAAGATGCCATCAACGAACACCCAGCGGTGGCCGAAAGCGCCATTGTAGGATTCCCGCACGAAATCAAAGGAAATGCATTGTATGGTTATGTAATTTTGAAAGAAACCGGAGAAAGCCGAAACCAAGACAATTTGCGTACCGAGATTAATCAATTGATATCGGATCAAATAGGACCCATTGCCAAATTGGATAAAATTCAATTTGTATCGGGCTTGCCCAAAACGAGATCTGGTAAAATTATGCGCCGCATTTTACGTAAAATTGCCGAAGGTGACTTTAGTAATTTTGGGGATACGTCTACCTTATTGAATCCCGAAATTGTGGATGAAATAAAAGAGGGAAAAATATAATAGTAAATCGCAGATTTTAGCGAATACCCAAACGAATTTTTAGTTTTAAAAACAACAAAGCCAGTGAATATGCTTGCAAGGCGGTATGTGTAGGATGTAATTCGGGTACTTTATACAGGGCTAAAAGTTGTGGGGCAGGAATAGAAACTTCTGATATATCTTGCAATTTTCGGTGCATGATTTCTAAATCGAGTGCCTCATTTCTTAATCGACCACACCCCATATTGGCCAATGCGATGTTCATCATTTCTAAGGTATTATTAATTCGATAGCCTACCAAAATGGCATTACCTAAGTAGTCTACAAAATTCTGAATTGCTTCAGCTTCTCCCAATTTGGGTAGTTCACTTTCGATAATGTAGGCATTGGAAAGTCCATTTTCATGTAAAAATTTATACTGCTGCAAAACCATTTCAATTGATTCCTTCACGATTATTGCGTTGTGCTCAACGGCAACAGCGCCTAAAGAAAGTAATACATCGTTGCTTGGACTTGTTCCGGTAGCAACAGCACTTATCACCACAAATCGGTTGGATTTTTGAGCAAACTTGGCTAAATATGATTTCCAAAATTCGGGATGATCGTTGTGCATATATTTAATCCAATCAAGCATACTTACGAGAATTTAGTTAATTGAAAGGTGTCTTTAATGAGATCTTCTAAATCTTTACAAGATTGCAAGGCATTTTTAAGTTTTTCTTTGTCGGCTTTTGATAGTTCGTCCAATACCACAAATTGCCCGGTAGAATCATTTTTAAGTCCTTCAATTGTTCGAATACGGGAAACAACTATAAAGGCTTCTGCGCAATTTAAAAATAACTCCGAATTTTTCACATCAACCATCGCTAATTGCTTGAATCGCATATAGGTGTTAGAAATTCCGCGAATATTGTGATGCAAAATAAAGAGTCTTGCCCCGTCAACCAAGGCCATTTGCACGCGGTTTTTGATGTCAAATTTATCTTTGTTGCTTCCGGATTCTTCTACAATATATTTTTTGAAAAAACTAAGTGCCGGTGGCTTTCGCAAAGTATCGTTTCCTAAGAAATCAAAAAACAATTTGTTTTTAAAAGTGAGCTGAAACACAGCATCTGAGACAGTTTCCTCAAATTTTGGCTCACCATACACAAAAGTTAAATCAAAGAAAATGGCGTTAATCTCATTTGAATTTTCACCTGGATTCTTAATCCAATTTGTGTACTGTTTCAACCAGTCTGTCAATGACTTAGACCAAATTATATTTGATGAATTGTGTTGATAATCACAAGCTGGATAACCGATGTATTCTAAAAAAGACAAGGTCTTTTTCGACAAGCGGATAAAATATTCTTTTACATCTCTAAAATTTTCTTCGGCTACATCATCAAACACCAAAATATTATCGCTATCGGTGAATAACAATTGCTCTTTACGCGCCTGACTGCCTGTGCTAATCCAAGCAAAACGAGCAGGGGGTGAGCCCAAATCTAAAATAGCCAACTCAATAGAGCGCTTCAGTAAAGCCGTGGTAATTTCGGCAGAAATATTGGCTACATGAGAAAGGGGAATATTTTTTACTATAGAAGTTTGTATTAATTCGGTGAGTTTACTGCGCACCAATTTTAAGGAGACCACATCTTGTGAGCGCTTAATTTCTTTGATTAAAACTCCTGGATTACTGGCCTGTGCCAAGATTAAATCGTGTTCGCGAATAATTCCGCGAATAGCCGTTTTATCAGTCCCATCTTGGGTAACACATAAATGGCTCACATTGTGTTTAAGCAACAACAATTGGGATTCGGCTAGCGATACATTTTCAGGCACGGTAATTACTGGACTGCTCATTATTTTTTCTACCGGAACATCAATAGAAAAGCGGCCTGTGGCTACTTTTGTACGCATATCCGTATCTGTCACAATGCCTATTGGAAAATTAGCATGCAACACCAAAACACTGTCCAACACATTATCTGTCATGAGCTGAGCGACTTGTTTTATAGAAGCAGAAGGCGAACACACAAGAGGTGTTTTGCTATACACAAGGGATTGAAACAAATGTATATCCGATTGTTGATTACCTAAAATCACATTGTCTGACAACAGTTTGCCTTTAGTTTCTAAATCACCCGGATTGGTCGAATTGGTAGCAAAACTCTCCAACAAGAAATTAAGTACTTCAGAATTCTGAGCGACAAACGGACGAAAAGTGGCGATAGGAATGGCATAGACTAAACATTCCTCGCGGGCTTTTGCCGTCATCATGTAATTGTTTTTGGCAAAAAAGGGTCGCAATCCAAAAACATCGCCCGAAGTACATTTATTTAAAAAGGTTTCTTCGGCATCAGAGATCACCGATAAATTAATCACGCCATGAGCAACTACATAAAAACTATCATGCAGCAAATCATTGATGCGAAATAAGGTTTGGTTTTTTTCTAAATGAATAACTTTAATGTGCGTAGCTACCGTGAGCATTTCCAAATCAGACAAAATGCTGAATGGCAAATAGTTTTTTAAGAAAACTGCAAGTTGATTGGCAATTGGATTCATGTACGCGTGAAATAGGTGTGGTAAATTTAGCCGTATTCTTTATATAAAACAAACCCTTTATTGGGATATACAAACAATTTTCTATTTTACATAATATAAATTATAGTTTAATTTTTGTATTTATTTTATAACAACTCAATTCAATGTTTTGTTGATTACCATTTACACCATACTATTGGTTATCTAGTTTAACATTTAATTGTTGTTACACAGCTCACCAAAATTGAACAGACATAAAAATATATTAATAAATTTAAATCATTAATCCAATCTGTGTTACTTTATATAATAAAACAAGAAAAAATAAATAATATAATTATAGTAAATTCTTACAATAATACACAATTAATGTATTTCATCGATATTTTTGGTTATTTAATCGATGATTTATTAAATAAAAAATTTAGTTTGTCTTATATTTGATCTAGAAAATTATCCCCAAATAGTTTTCGCCCAATAACCTACAAGATGAAAAACTATTTTGCTTTGCTAAGCTGCTGGTTTTATTTGAGTGCAACCGCTCAACTAGCGTCGATTACTTACACAGCCTCTCCGGCGCAACTGGCCAATCCAGAGCGTGGACTGTATAAGTATTCGGCGACTTCATCCAATCCGTATACTTCTTTGGATTATTCAACTTTAACGGAATACAAATCTACTCAAGGTATTTCGTTGTTGTATCG
>JAPLEX010000098.1:0-3954 GCA_026390995.1 Flavobacterium sp. | reverse complement strand
AACAATTTTCTATACAAAAACATATCGGCTGAATATTTGGCCAATATGAATCGCGATTTCGAAACCATTCGGGCTGCCGGCATGAAGGCGATTGTTCGGTTTTCGTATTCTGAATCTGAAAATGTGAGACAACGCGATGCAACAAAATTAATGATCCTGAGACACATTCAGCAACTCAAACCCATTTTGCAAGCGAATAGCGATGTAATTGCGGTGTTACAAACTGGATTTATAGGAACTTGGGGCGAATGGTACTTTACGAGCCAAGCTGATTTTGGCGGTTGGGGATTTGATAACACTGCACTTTCCCCTGATCAATTGAACAACCGAAAAGAAGTTGTCACAGCTTTATTGGATGCATTACCAACAAATAGAATGCTTCAGCTGCGCAATATTGACGCCAAACAAAATTTTTATACGCTAGATCCATTAAATAAGCAAACCGCCTTTTTGGGTTCTGCTGCATCTCGAATTGGATTTCACAACGATTGCTTTTTGGCCAACGAAACCGATTCGGGCACCTTTTCAAATCCTGCCGAGCAACGCGACTATCTAGCCCAAGAAAGTAATTTTGTACCCGTGGGTGGAGAAACCTGCAAATTGAACGCTCCACGAACCGATTGTTCACAGGCTATGCAAGAAATGCAACAATTTCACTGGTCATTTTTAAACTTGGATTATTATCCTGAAGTGATTAAGGGATTCCAAAAAAATGATTGTTTACAAGAAATAGAACAAAAATTAGGCTATCGCTTGGCATTACAATCAGCTTTATTGCCAAAAAATGTGGGCAGCACTGATTACTTATCCGTGAGTATATCCCTTAAAAATATAGGCTTTGCAGCTCCTTTTAATCCCCGTAAAGTGTATGTTGTTATGCGAAACACAGCCACAGGAATAGACACCAAATTGCCTTTGACTACCAATCTACGCACCTGGTTTGGATCTACTGAATTTACTCTAAATGAAAACATCAAATTGCCTGAAAATATGCCCGAAGGCAAGTATAGTTTGCACTTATTTATGCCCGATGAGGCTGAGAAATTAGCGGCAAACCCTTCCTATGCAATACAATTGGCCAATAAAAATACCTGGGATGCTCAAACCGGATACAACAGTTTAAATCATATCGTACATGTTCAAAAAGGAACTGTTGCACTGGTTCAAGCAAAAGCATATGGCATTACTCTTTACCCAGTTCCAGTAGATCACGAATTAACCGTGTTGCTCACGGATTGTTCTACGTATCAAGTAAAAATAATGACTGCACAAGGAAATTTAGTAAATGTGCAAAGGTTGGTTGATAAAAATCAATTAAAAATCAACACCGAAGAATTACCCAAGGGCTTGTATTTTATTGAATTCAGCAAAAATGGAATTAGCGATACGCGAAAATTTATTGTGAAGCACTAGTTCGATTGCTTCTTTTTAATTCGCTTTTTTAAGTTGTGTTTGATCCCAAATTGCACTGCATTAGAATAAAATTTGGATTGCAAATAATATTCAATTCCCAAACTTACGCTGGTGTAATCAAACAGCTGGTAGGTTAAACTTCCCAAATACCGCTGAAAGAAATCACTGTAATCGTCATAGAAATAACCGGCTTCCACTCGAGAACTAAAATTGGTTATTTGGTATTGCCACCCTACTCCACCACCGGCAAAGAAACGATTGCGAATCATCCAATACGGGTATCCATCTGCCAAATCTATAGAACCCAAACTGTATTGCGCTTCTAAAAATGGCAAGAATTTAGAACGTCGAATCAGTCCTTTGTCATATACATTACGAAAGGTTAAACTGGAACGAATGGCATCATCATAAGTAGTAACCGAATAGGAATTGGCATCAATGGGTGTATACACTTTTCTGCCTTGTGGTTGTTGTAAACGAGGTGCAACAGTAGAAATGGTATCGATACCCAACATGCCTTGGGTGAAGTAATTGGTCTCAAATGAAACACTAGAATTAACATACTTGATTAACTTGAAGTCTTGGTAGTAATTAAAACGAATTTCATACATTTTTTTGCGTACGCCCGGAGCGGTTTCTACCGGAAGTAAATTTAATTCGGCAGATCGGTATGAAGTTCCTTTAGACTTGCTGTACCCCACTCCTGCCTGCACATACGGATTGGCCTTGCGGTCTACCTCTACTCGACCGCGATACCAATACTGTGGTTTTAAATCGAGCAGTGCGGTGGTGTATTTATACTGTAAACCCAAGAGACTCACATAATAATTATCGCCATATACTTTGTTGGTAGGTAGCGAACGTATAGCTTAACAAGTTTTTTTGCACCGAAATTTTTTCTCTATTTGTTTCGACCGTGCTAAGCAAATCGACAACATCCCCTTTTTCGAGACGGCTTTTTTTGTTTAAGTATGCGACTACTTCTGGATAAAACAAGGCACGTTCATTCGTTAGTAAATCTTCTATAAGTGGTTCTGCTTCATAGACCACATCGGTATTTAATGTTTTTCGAATAGGTTCTTTTTCGGGAACTTCCTGCATCGAGTTGGCCGTTACCCATGCGTCTTTAAATCTGCCCAAATTATGGTATACCCCACTCATAATGGCTTTGGCTTGATCATCAGTTGGGGATTTGGTGAGATGAGCAAGATATTGCTTTTCTAATTCTTCGTAATTTTTGAGTTCTATTTTGTCGGCATAATACCAAACCAACGCAGTGGCGATTTTACTGTATTCGGCCGAAGGTTGTATTGCTGCAGCGATGGGTGCCACTTCATCTGGATTAAACAAGAGCAAATGATTGAGTAAATTAATTTTGCTATCGGCACTGTGTTCCAACACATCAATTTGAGTGAGGGCTTTCTTGATTTTTTCGTGGTATTCTTCGATGTCAAAATTTAATACATAGGCCTTGAAAATTGCTAAATCTTCTGGAGCTACTTCCATTTGTTTACTCATCCATTTCTCTTTCTCCACATCATTGAGGTAGCCAATCACCCGATCCAATTCGGCCGAATATAAGATGTTGGCTTTAGAGGGATATTTATTCACGTGGGTTTCGTACATTTTCCATACTTCGGCGGCTCTGCCCTCCCAGGATTCGTGCTTGGCAAATAAATTCCATTTGGTAGAATCAATTACTGGAGTATTGGGCAACTCCACGCGCAGTTTTTTGAGTTCCAAAGCCAAGGCTTCTTGCTCAGGATTACTTGTCGTACCTGCAATAAAGGCTTGTGCTTCTGCGGTAAAATTTGCCAATTTAAGTTGCTCCTTTTGGGCAATTAATTGTTGATTGGCTTCAGATCCTACAGATTTGGCAAATAAATCAATCACTGAAATATTTGGTGTATTTGTGGTGATTGTATAGAGAACACCCTGGCTGTAGTTTGTTTTATAAAATTGAAGTTTTCGTTGCGTCAAATCCTGTTCTACAAGTGCTGTGTTCTGCTGTTTGGCATACAAAAACCAAGCTTGTTTCCCTTGGGCTGTGGTGTTGCGATTTAAAACGTGATAAATTCCGTTTTTTGCTTGGTGTTCATAACGCGCCGCTCGCCAATTGACTACTACATTTGCGGCAGTATTGGCCCTCATAAATCGCATACCCGGGTAGGTAGATTTCATGTTTGAGAGTAATGTATTGAACTCCCCATACATCGATTTCTTCGAACCTTTGGTAGTATACCAGCCCAATTTTTCGCCGTTGCGCAAATCGTCTTTTTCTTCTTGGGTTGCTTCTTTATAGGGCACTTGGTATACATCATCCGGATGCACAAAATGATTCCAAATACCGGTTACCAAAAAAGTAGATTGTATGTTGTAAAAACGATCGTTGTTCACATAGAAACCGCTGGAAATACGCGGAAAATCAAAAAAGTTTTTTTCCAAAGGATCAAAATCGTATTCGCGATCTCCTCCCCGATCAAACTCCCCCAAATACAAGCTACACATATAGTTTAGCGAGGGCATATTTTGTTTTAAAAC
>JAPLEX010000095.1 GCA_026390995.1 Flavobacterium sp. | reverse complement strand
GTCAAAATCTTGTGCCAGTAATTTATAAGAACCTTTTCCCTTGTGCGGGGGGCAAATGTAAAACCTTTTTCCCAAATTCTAAACAAAAAAAACGCCTTTTTTAGTTCCGTTTTCTCTTCGCTAGTAGTCAGGATGTTAGAAGTAGGAAGTGGGGAGATAGAAGTTCTATAAGTATACTAAAACTAAAGTAAATATTGAAAGATTTAAAAATTGAAAGATTTAAAGATTGGACGTAAGAGTAATAACCAATCGAAGAAATATAAAAGCTCTAAGAAAAAAACCGAGAACCGAGAACGGAGAACGGACAACAGACAACCAAGAACGGAAATCAATCAAACCGAATGGCCTTAATGGGAGATATTTTTGTAATGATATA
Organism: Flavobacterium sp.; assembly: GCA_026390995.1. Lineage (GTDB taxonomy): Bacteria > Bacteroidota > Bacteroidia > Flavobacteriales > Flavobacteriaceae > Flavobacterium. The sequence continues at coordinate 1,472 of JAPLEX010000095.1, read as the reverse complement.
AGACGGGATCAACAGCACCAACAAACAAACTAGGACAGTGCCGAAATTTAATGCCGCAACATGAAGCCAATTAATATAAACCGGCGCTTCGTTTACGTAATAATTAGCCGGGTCTAAATGGATAATACCATATTGCTGTTGCAACAACAACAAGCCAAGACCAATGCCATTACCCCATAGCAAACCCTTGAAAATTAAATGAAAGGCATTGTATAAAAATATTTTGCGCACCGACCAATTGGAAGCGCCCAAGGCTTTGAGAATACCAATCATTTGAGTGCGCTCCAAAATTAAGACCAATAAAGCAACCACCATATTTATAGTAGCCACAATAATCATCACTACTAAAATTACCAATATATTAAAATCAAACAAATCCAACCATTCAAAAATATAATAGTATTTTTCGACTATGGTTTGGGAATCTAAAGTTGAACTCGTTTGCGCATAGACTTCTTCGCCTTTGGCTTTAATTTGCGTAAAATCAGACACAAATACCTCAAAGGAACCCACCTCATCGGAACGCCATTTATTAATGCGTTGCAAATGACGAATGTCACCAATAACATAGGTGGCGTCAAATTCTTGAAACCCCGAATTATAAATTCCCACTACCTTAAAAACGCGAAGATTGGGCAAAGAAACGCCATCATCTTTCATAAAAAAAGTAGTGAACGTATCGCCCAATTTTAAATACAATCGATTCGCTAAAAACTCTGACACAAGTACTTCGTTTGTTAGGGCATGTGCAACAGCTGGCAATCTCCCTTGCACCAAATATTCTTGCAGATTTTTCCATTGGTAATCGCGGCCAACCCCTTTATATACAATCCCCTCAAAGGCTTTTGGTGTGCGAATAATTGCCGCTTTTGACGCAACAGCCTGCACATGATCAATGCCTGATACTTGCTTGAATTTAGGGTAAAAATTTTGATGAATCGAGAGTGGTGAAACACTCACTTGGGATTGGTTGTCTTCGTAATTGGCAATCGTTATGTGCCCATTAAACGCAGCTACTTTCTCCCGAATTTTTTGCTGGGCGCATTTATGATTAGCGCGGCCATGCCGTTCAGCGGGTATGAGGAGGATAAAATCTGGAGAACGCGCGTACCTGCGCCTGCGGCGATGTGATCTATCACCGTTCCCTCGTTTATCCTTTGTACTTCAAGCGGCATTTTTTTCACCTTAGCCTTTGATGCATTTGTACAGCACTGCCATCCTTACCGGCACGCCGTTTTTCGCCTGTTCGAAATATTTCGCGCGCGGGTCGTGGTCCACTTCCGGCGGTATTTCGTCCACTTTCGGAAGCGGGTGGAGTATTGCAAGGTCCTTGGGCGCACCCTTTACCAGGTCCAGGTCCACGCGGAATTCCTTCTGTATCTTTTCCGCTTCGTACTGGTCGGAGAAGCGCTCCTTTTGTATGCGGCAGACGTAGAGCACGTCGCAGCCCTTGAGTGAAATTTCAGAGGTTT
>JAPLEX010000031.1 GCA_026390995.1 Flavobacterium sp. | reverse complement strand
TTGAGGGGGTTGCCCAACACGGAGTGGCGCTCAAAACCGAAGCCGATGGCCGCATGTTTCCTACATCCAATTCGTCTGAAACTATCGTGAGTTGTTTTACACAAACGGCTAAAAAATTGGGCATTGAAGTCTTGTTGGGTCAATCGGTTCAGGAGTTATTGCCGCAAGAGGAGAGTTGGAAAATCCACACGGTTACGGGCAATTTTAGTTGTGATCAATTGCTGTTGGCAACCGGAAGCAACCCCAAAATCTGGGAGATGCTTCAGTCCTTGGGACACCAAATGATTGCGCCAGTTCCTTCGTTATTCACCTTTAATTGCAAAGACCCACGCATCGCCAACTTAATGGGCGTGTCCACCCAGGCGCGTGTGTCAGTAGTGGGGACAAAACTGCAAGAAACAGGCCCGTTGTTAGTCACCCATTGGGGCATGAGCGGACCGGCAGTGCTGCGTTTATCGGCTTGGGGCGCTCGAAGATTGGCCGAAAAAAACTATCAATTTACGCTTCAAATCAATTGGTTGCCCGAATTTTCTGTTTCCGAAATTTTGGCCCAATTGCAACAGTTTCGCATCGATTTGGCTAAACGCAGCGTGCAAAGTAAATCGCCATTTGATCTACCCAATCGATTATGGGAAAGCCTCACTACTGCTGCTGGTTTTCAGGAACATACCAAATGGGCCGACAGCACAAAAATGCAGCTCCAACAATTGGTCGAACAACTAGGTAGTTGCCAATTTAAGGTAAATGGAAAAAGCACGTTTAAGGAAGAATTTGTGACGGCAGGTGGACTTGACCTCAAAGAAGTGCACTTCAAGACCATGCAGAGCAAACGTTATCCGTCCCTCTATTTTGCTGGAGAAATTATCGATGTCGATGCCATCACCGGCGGATTTAATTTTCAGAATGCGTGGACTTCGGGTTTTATTGCCGCCAAAGCCATCGTTGAAAATCTAGCGGTTTAACCACCAAATGCTCGCGTTGAGTGCGCTGGCAAAACTCACCCAAAGCAAATAGGGAACCAGTAAATACCCTGCAATTTTGTGAATATGGCGAAATTGCGTCCAGGTTTCGTAGATCATCAACCACAACAAAACTATTTCAAGCAGCGCCAAAAGCGGATTGTGCAAGCCAAAAAACAAAATCGACCACAAGGCGTTCAAGCCCAACTGAATCCAAAAAAACCGCAGTGCTTTTTTAACGGCTACCGGCTCGTAATCCATTCGGCTCCAAACCAATCCAGCCGCAACACCCATGGCCATATACAAAAAGCTCCAAACGGGTGCAAACACCCAATTGGGGGGATTAAAGCTTGGTTTTACAATCGTGGCATACCAGGTGGGAATCGCTTCACGCGTAACCAAACCCGAGAGATAGCCAATGGCCAAACAGCTCACAACAAAAATCGCAATTTTAAGGTATTTGTTCATGGTGTAAATTTTTTCAAATGTAGGGGTTTTGTGGTAAAGCGGTCAGCTGTTAGCAATCAGTGTTTAGCCACGAATGAACGAATTAAATAAATTCCAATGTTGAAATTCCAAATTCCAAAACTTCGGGAAGAAACTGTTTCTGCAGGTCGAAATCTTTCAATCATTCAATTTTTCAATCTTTAAATCATCTAGTCCGAGAACTCAAAACTGAAAACAATTTTAGCCACGAATGCACGAATTTTAAAAATTCCTATACTTAAATTCCAAAACTTAGGGTCACAACTGTTACTTCAGGACGAAATCTTTCAATCATTCAATTTTTCAATCTTTAAATCATCTAGTCCGAGAACTCAAAACTGACAACAATTTTAGCCACGAATGAACGAATTTTAAAAATTCCATTGATGAAATTCCAAATTCCAAAACTTTGGGGCACAACTGTTACTTCAGGACGAAATCTTTCAATTATTCAATTTTTCAATCATTCAATCATCTAGTCCGATAACCGCCAACTCTGCATCCACAAAGAAAAAAAACTATATTTGCCAAAACATCCATCCATGCGCAACGCAGCTGACTTTATTCCAACTGGTAACCCCGCACAAGTGAGTGGCGGAACCGCAACCTATAGTGCCCCAAGCAACATTGCCTTGGTAAAATACTGGGGAAAATTGTTCCATCAAAAAAATGAGTTGGGTCTAGCTGATGCGCAAATTCCGGCCAATCCTTCGCTGAGTTTCACCTTAAAAAATTGCCATACGGTAACCCAATTTCAGTATACACGCCTTGAAAATACAGCAACTGCTTATTCGTTTGAGTTGCTTTTTGAAGGGCAGCCCAAACCCGAGTTTCATCCCAAAATGGAACAGTTTTTTGCGCGCATAGCGCCCTATTGCCCGTATTTGAAAGACTATCATTTTGTAATTTCTTCTCACAACACCTTTCCGCACAGCTCTGGGATTGCCTCATCCGCCTCAGGCATGGCGGCTTTGGCCGTAAACATCATGCACTTGGAACAGCAATTATATCCTGAACTTTCCGCCGATTATGTCGCGCAAAAAGCCTCTTTTTTGGCTCGTTTGGGATCGGGAAGTGCCTGCCGAAGTATCAAAGGAAGTGCGGTAGTTTGGGGCGAAACACCCAGCATTGAAGGCAGTTCAAACCAGTACGGCATTTCTTTTCCAGGTGAAATCCATTCGGTTTTTGAGCAATACCAAGACACCATATTATTAGTAGATAAAGGAGAAAAACAGGTGTCAAGTACGGTGGGCCACGAGCTCATGCACGGACATCCCTTTGCCCAGAACCGCTTTGATCAGGCGCACGAACATTTGGCGCAGTTGAAATCTATTTTTGCTACAGGCAATTTGGAACACTTTATTGCGTTGGTTGAAAGTGAGGCTTTGACCTTGCACGCCATGATGATGACGTCGCAGCCTTATTTTATCTTGATGAAGCCCAATACGCTCGAGATTATTCAACGCATTTGGCAATTTAGAGCGCGCACCAACACCCCCATTTGCTTTACGCTCGATGCCGGGGCCAATGTGCATGTGTTGTATCCGTTGGCATATAAAGAAAGTTGTTTGCAATTTATTCAGGCTGAATTGGTTGGCTATTGTCAAAAGGAACAGTATATTTGTGACGAAATTGGAAATGGCGCGCAAATGATTGTTGCTTGCTGAATTTTGATTTTTCCCTTAAAATAGGGGTTGCATAGAGAAAAGGTATTAGAAGAACGAAAATTATTAATTATTCACTTTTAATTATTAATTAAAAAATGAAAGGTCCTTTATTTTATTCTAAGATTTTACTTTTTGGCGAATACGGCATTATCCGCGATTCCAAAGGGCTATCAATTCCATATAATTGCTACAACGGTGCTTTAAAATCGGATGGTGCGCCAACAGCAGAAGCGGTGCAATCGAACGCCAATTTGGCCAAATTTGCCACTTATTTGCAGCAATTGCAAGTCGATCAGCCCCATTTAGTGCAGTTTGATATCACCGCATTAAATGCCGATATTTCCCAAGGGCTTTATTTTGATTCAAGCATTCCACAAGGGTATGGCGTGGGCAGTAGTGGCGCATTAGTAGCCGCGATTTACCACAAATATGCCTTTGATAAAATTACCGTTTTAGAAAACCTTACCCGCGAAAAACTTTTGACCTTGAAAACCATTTTTGGTCAGATGGAATCATTTTTTCACGGAAAAAGTTCGGGCTTAGACCCACTAAACAGCTATTTGAGCATTCCCATTTTAATTCACTCCAAAGACAATTTAGAAGCCACCGGAATCCCCAGTCAAAGCATTTCGGGTAAAGGCGCTGTGTTTTTGTTGGATTCAGGTATCGTGGGCGAAACCGCTCCCATGGTTACCTTGTTTATGGAAAACTTAAAAGACCAAGGATTCCGCAAGATGCTCAAAAATAAATTTGTGAAATACACCGATGCCTGCGTAGAGAATTTCTTGGGCGGCGATTTGAAATCCTTGTTTACCAATACCAAAAAATTGTCACAAGTGGTGTTGCAAAACTTTAAACCCATGATTCCAGAACAATTTCATGGTTTGTGGCAAAAAGGCCTTGACACCAATGATTACTACTTAAAACTTTGCGGATCGGGTGGTGGCGGTTACATTTTGGGCTTCACCGAAGATTTAGAAAAAGCCAAACTTGCACTCAAGGACTACAAATTAGAGGTGGTTTACCAATTCTAATTGAGTTAGAATGTTAAGCAAAAAACACAAATTGCTTATCAAAAAAAGCATCAGTTTGTTTTCGGTGGTGCGTGGCTACAATATTCCTATTCTGATTTTAGCGCAGTATTTATCGGCCATTTTTATCTTGGCTCCCGAAAAAGCACCGCTTTCTGTGCTTTTTGATTTTCAGTTATTTATCCTCATTTTGGCTTCGAGTCTCACCGTGGCATCGGGCTACATCATCAATAATTTTTACGACAGCAAAAAGGATTTAATCAACCGGCCTACCAAATCGTATATTGATCGGTTAGTGAGCCAAAAAACCAAACTCCAAGTCTATTTTAGTTTAAATTTTTTGGTGGCACTGATTGCCTTTTTTGTGTCCTTTCGTGCCGTACTTTATTTTTCTGTATACATTTTTGGCATTTGGTTTTATTCGCACAAAATAAAACGCTACGCCATATTGGGCAATATGATGGCGGCTTTATTGGCGGTTTTGCCTTTTTTTGCGGTGTTTTTGTACTACAAGAATTTCTATGAAGTGATTATTTTTCACGCCTTGTTTTTGTACATCTTGTTGTTGGTGCGCGAATTGGTGAAAGACTTAGAAAACATCCAAGGCGATTTGGCCAACGATTACCACACCATTGCCATTACCTATGGCGCCCAAACCTCAAAAGCAGTGATAACAGCACTCTTGTTGTTTACGATTATACCGGTTTATTTCTTGATATCAGTATATGATGTGGGCTATATGGACGCCTATTTTTACTTTGGGTTTATGGTCATGCTCTTCTTTTTGCAAAAACTGTGGTCTTCCCAAACCAAACGCGACTTCTTGCTTTTGCACAACTTACTCAAATTCCTCATCGTTGCCGGGGTTTTTTGCATTGTGCTTATTAAGCCGGAGTTGGCATGGAAAGGAATAGCGTTGATGGGGAAATATAACCGCTAATTTATGTCACGAAAAAGATCAATAAAGTAGTATAAAAGTAAGCTAAGATCCTCCTATCTGTTGTTCTCATTTTACTTCTTAATTATTATTAATAAAAAACAGATCTGCCGCAATGCCATCACCCAAAAACTTGCCTTGGGCTGTTGTGGTCAAAATGCCGTCTTCGATTTTTAGCAATCCGTTTTGCACATGGGATTGAATTTGTTTGTTTAAGTAGTTTATATAGTTGACGCCATATTCCTTTTCCACTTTGTCTAACGAAACCCCCCAAATGGTGCGCAAGCCGGTCATGATGTATTCGTTGTAGCGGTCGGTAAGGCTCAAAATTTCAGTTTCTGGATGCAGCTCTTGGCTTTGAATGGCCTTGATGTACTTGGCATTATTTGACACATTCCACGATCGGGATTGTCCATCAAAACTGTGTGCCGAAGGACCTATGCCTAGGTACTTTTTGCCCAACCAATAGCTCGAATTGTTTTGAGAAAAATAATTGGGTTTGCCAAAATTAGAAAATTCATAGTGCACAAAACCATTCGCTTCGAGCAATTTCACCAGCAACTTAAAATGCTCCGCGGCCAATGCTTCATCTAGCGGCGGCATTTGCCCTTTTTGAATATAACTTTGTAAAGCTGTCTTGGGCTCAACGGTTAAAGCATAGCATGAAATGTGCGGAATTCCATAGGACAAGGCGGTTTCAATATTCTGCAGCCATTGGTCATTGGTCATATTAGGCATCCCGTATATTAAATCGAGGGTAATATTGTCAAAATATTGAGTAGCCAAGGCCAAACTTTGCTTAGCCTGCTCGGCATTGTGCGCCCGGTTCATGAGCTGTAAATCGGCATCAAAAAAAGACTGTATGCCAATACTCAACCGGTTAATTTTGGTTTGCGATAGCGCCAAGAGATATTCGGGTGATAGATCATCGGGATTGGCTTCGAGCGTAATTTCGGGCGCTGCAATGACCTGGAAATTGGCATAAACAGCATCCAATAAAAAATGCAATTCTTCCACCGTCAAGACCGAAGGCGTGCCTCCGCCAAAATAGATGGTTTCTATGGGTTCGTCTTGCCAATCCTTTTGGCGCAATTGAATCTCTTGAACTAAAGCTTCTAGTAATTGAGTTTTGTTTTGGACAGAAGTCGAGAAATGAAAGTCACAATAATGACAGGCCTGTTTGCAAAACGGAATGTGAATGTAAATGCCGGCCATTAAATTTAAACTGTAAAAAAGGATTATCTATTTACTTTACTCTGTTTTCGTTTTGTTTCACAAAGGCATCCCAACCGCTGTAACTTTTGCTGCCCGTGACTTTGCCAGAATTAAAAAAGTGACACACGGCAGCGGCCAAACCGTCGGTAGAATCTAAGTTTTTGGGGAGTTCTTTGAGGCCCAATAACTGTTGTAGCATTTTGGCCACCTGTTCTTTGCTTGCATTTCCGTTGCCGGTAATAGCCATTTTTATTTTTTTGGGTTCGTATTCGGTAATGGGAATTTGGCGCGACAAGCCCGCAGCCATCGCCACTCCTTGGGCCCTTCCCAACTTGAGCATCGATTGCACATTTTTGCCAAAAAAAGGCGCTTCGATGGCGATTTCATCGGGATGATGGGTTTCGATGAGTTCGATGGTGCGCTCAAAAATTACTTTTAGTTTGGTGTAATGGTCGTCATACTTGCTCAAGATCAATTCGTTGAGTTGCAAAAACTCCATCTTTTTATTGACCACTTTAATCAGGCCAAAACCCATGATGGTGGTGCCGGGATCAATACCTAAGATAATGCGTTCCATATACTGCTTGTTTGCCTCAAATATACTCTAAAATCTAAACTAGTTTCCTAATGTCTCTTGTTGAGACACTATATCTGTTAGCTATAAAAAAAGGCCGTCATCACAACGGCCTTTCATTTTATGGAGAAAACGCGATTAGTTTATTACTAATTTACGCATCACTTGTTTGTTTCCGTCTTTTACTTTTAATACATACATGCCGATTTGTAGGGCAGTCAATTGAATGTTTTGCGTAAAGAAACCAGTGTTTTCAAAATTAGAATGGTATACTGAACGGCCACGTAAATCATACAAATCTACCTGAACCGGTTGCGAAGAGTCTGAATTGAATTGTACCGTAAAGTTGCCTTGGGTTGGGTTGGGATATACCGCAAAATTGGCCAAACTGTTTTGGTCAACGCTCAATGGTACTTGAATACCACACGGATTCAAACTCCATCCCACGATTGATCCACCATCTTGATTGGCCGAATCCAACACGCGTAAGGTCCATGTTCCTAACGAATTTTGTCCGTTAAAAGCAGATAACACTTGTGTAGGTTGTACGGTGCCAGATACCGCTGGATTATTGGCACAAGCTATCGGTATTCCCGCATCGTCAAAAGTGGCAATTATATCATTTAACGCCACATTCGTACAGGGACGAGCCACCAATTGAACGGCAGTTCCCGCTGGACTAATTAAGGTTAGCGTTAAATCGCGCACCCAAGAGTGCGTAATATTTACACTCACGTTTACATCGGTCAAGGTGAGATTTTCGGTTACGGCCAAGGTAGAATTTACGGTCACGTTGGCTGTAGAAGCAATGGCCAAAGGCACGTTAGCCGAAGGCAAAGTTGCGCACAAGACGTTCCCGGTTGTGAATTGATTGGCTGCGCTAAACTCGCCCGAACAGGATGAATTTGTAGGACGAACTCTCCAATAGTAATCGGTTTGGTTGCTCAAGCCAGAAATGGCATAACTGTTTGAACTCGCAGTTCCCGTTGCTACAATAGAAGCAAAAGCGGCATCAGTAGCTACCTCAACGTCATACGAAGTGGCATTGGCATCAGCTGTCCAAGAAAGCGTGAGCGAAGTGGCTTGGCTTCCGGCCAAATTAGCTGGGCTGCTTAGATTGACCCCAGCAAAAGTCGAAGCAAATAATTGGAAGTTTAAGGTAATTGTTTTTACGATTGATCCTGCAGTGGCAGTTACCACAATTGGATAAACGCCCGGAGCAGCACCCGCTGTGTTATCAATGCTCATCAACACAACGCCTGTTGTATTAATTGGGTTGGTATTAAAGGTGATCACTGTGCCTGCCGGTTGCCCACTAGTTGTAAAGCTAGTGTTGTCAGCAAAGCCCATATAGGTGGTAAACTGTATCTCTTTTGCTACGGCTGTTCCTGCACAGGTTTGTAGTGCATTTCCGCCAATGGCATTGATGGTAAAATCAACCAAGGCTTGTGAAATGGTGAAATTAGTGTTTGAAATATCATAGAAAATGTGGTTGTGTCCTTTCACCATGATACGATTGGTAGTTCCAATGTTGTTGGGAACGGTGATGGTTTCAGATCCGTCATTTGGAACTGCACTTGCCAATTGAATGGGATAGGTAAATCCTCCATCGGTAGATAAATAAATGTCAACTGTCGCGGCATTCACATTATTGGCTGTAGTTCCGGCTACATCCCAAGTTACATCTTGATTTGTTCCAACGGCCCAATCCACTGCGGTATTGGGAACCGAAACCAAAAACGGTCCGGCTGCAGCCGATACGGTTACGACTATGGCATCTGATTTGGTTTGACCCGCTCCTGCATAATTGTCACGTGCCGTCAATACAAAGTTTAAGGTACGCGCCACCGAACTCAACGCTTCCACTACAATTTCGGCACCTTGAGTGGTATTAGAATTTGCTATTACACGCGCCAAAGGTGGGCAATATCTTTTACTAGTGGCAACTGGACTATACGAACGCCAGTTTGGTCCACCGGTTTTGGTAGCCGAAGCAGCACTATTGGCTCCTGTTTGATTGGTTGCGGTATCATTTTGCTCCCAGCAATAGGTTAACACATCTCCGTCGGTATCGGTGGCGGTTCCGTCAAGAATAAACGGGGTGCTTTTTGGAATGGTATAATCGGCTCCGGCATCAACTACAGGAGCTACATTGGTTAAGGTAGTGCGCACCGGACAGGTTTTGCCTACCATGTTGTCTTGAATTTGTTTCACATTGCCATACACAAAATAATCATCCGAATGCGGTTGTACGTCTTGGCTGGTGATTCCGGCATAGCCCATAATCGTTGATCCAGAACCTGGCTCTACGTTTACGCCTGTTCCTTCTACACTGTTTGAAAAGGAGTGGTTTCCGCCAAATTGGTGACCCAATTCGTGCACCACATAATCAATATCAAAAGTATCTCCTTCGGGAATGGCATCGGCTGGCGAAGTAATTCCGCTTCCTTTTTGTCCGTTTACACATACACAACCAATACATCCGGCATTTCCTCCTCCGCCTGATGCACCAAACATATGTCCCACATCATAATTGGTTTCTCCAACCACATTGGTCAAGGTAGTTTGCAATTGACCGTTCCATTGCCCCATAGTCGTGTAGGGATCGGAGGCGGCATTGGTAAAAATAATCGCCGTATTGTCGATCATGTTCATGTGAATGGCTAAATCTTTTTCAAACACACCATTTACGCGCGTCATCGTAGCATTCATAGCCGCTAAGGCACCCGCTACAGTTCCGCCAAAATAGGTAGTGTACTCGGCATTACAGGACAAAGCCAATCGA
>JAPLEX010000027.1 GCA_026390995.1 Flavobacterium sp. | reverse complement strand
ATTGAACTTGGCCAAGCCGTCAATCTCTGTGCTGAAAACTACTGGATCAATCACGACGCCGTTGCCAATAATGTTGATGGAGTTGGGGTGAAAAATCCCCGAGGGAATGGTGCGCAACACGTGTTTGATGCCGTCAAATTCTAGCGTATGTCCGGCATTTGGTCCGCCTTGAAAACGAGCAATAATGTCGTAATTGGAAGTGAGTACGTCAACGATTTTTCCTTTTCCTTCATCGCCCCATTGCAATCCGAGTAGTAAGTCTGCAGTCATGTGTAGTTATCTAGTTGTTGTTGTTATGTGCGTTAGGGATTGAAACGGAAATCCTTTTTGCGTCAAGCATTGGCGAAAAAAGATTGGGAGTGAAAAGCCCGACCGGTAGGGAACGCCATTTAATTTTTAATTATTCATTTTTAATTACCTTTTTGTTTCCGTAGAGGTACAGCGAATGGTTGTGTATTTCGATGTCAAATATTTCTTCGATGGTCTTTTTGATCAGTTGAATGCGCGGATCACAAAACTCTATCACTTCTCCGCTGTCGGTCATGATAATGTGGTCGTGTTGTTTGTCAAAATAGGATTTTTCGTAATGCGCCTGGTTTTGACCAAATTGGTGTTTGCGCACCAAGGCACAATCCAACAGCAATTCAATGGTATTATACAAGGTGGCACGACTCACGCGGTAGTTTTTGTTCTTCATTTTGAGGTACAAATTCTCGATGTCAAAATGCTCGTCGCTGTCGTAAATTTCACTCAGGATCGCAAAGCGTTCGGGTGTTTTTCGGTGGCCATTTTTTTCAAGATAGAGCGTAAAAACATTCTTTACGATTTCCTGATTGGAACTATTATCTTTCGCTATTAAAGTCATGCCGCAAAGATACTTTTTTTATCAAATTGACGGAATTAAAATAGGGGTTGGATTTTTTTTTAATTAACAAAAAAGGGGGAGTAATTAACAATTGTAAGTCGTAATGTCGAAAGTCAAAAGTCGAAAGTCAAAAGTCGAAAGTCGTAAAGTCGAAAGGAATTAAGTATACTGAGTACTTCTGTAATTAATAATGAAAAATTAATAATTGATTGAAGTATACTTAGGCCATCTTTGGTGCTAAGAAATTTTTCCCGACCATTGGATTTGGCAGGCCCGGATCCACTAGGTGAAACTTCCGTTAAGAAACACAAGCTGTTTGAGACCGTGAGGTAACGAACGGGCGAGTTTTTGTGTTTTAGGAAGTAAACCACTAGTGGATGGCCGAAAATCCCAGGTCTTGATTTTTTGTTTCTTTTTCATCAAGGAAAAAGAAAAGCTATTAGCTTTTAGACACGATTGGATTTAGATGAAAGTCGTAAAGTCGAAAGTCATAAAGTCGAAAGGCCGTGTATACTAGGTAAAGCTTTCTAGTAAATCAAAAATCAAAAATAGACAATCAACATTCTTAATTCTTATACACCCTAGTCACTTTCTCAATCCCATCAATCTTCTTAATGTTGTCAATAAGGCGTTTCAGGATGTTGTTGTTGCGCACAATCACCGCGACTTGGCCATTAAAAATGCCTGCTTCGCCACTCAAGGAGATGCTTTGAATGTTTACGTGCATGTTGTTGGAAATCACTTTGGTGAGTTCGTTGGTGAGTCCAAGCGTGTCCATGCCGGTGATGTTGAGTATGGCTTTGTATTCTTGTTGAGACGAATCAATCCATTTGGCCAACATAATGCGGTAGGCATAATTGGATTGCAAACTGATGGCGTTCGGACAATCTTTTTTATGCACTTTGATGCCTTCGTTTATGGTCACAAAACCAAACACATCGTCACCCGGAATGGGGCTGCAACAGGTAGAAAGCGTATAGTCTAATTTATCTTGATCAATTCCAAAAACCAGCATGTCATAGTTGCTGCTTATCTCGGGTTTATGGATATCGGCATCGGCGGTATTTGGTGAAGAACGTTTAATTTTGTTCTTAAAGAAATTCATCAAGGTGTTGCTCTTTTGTGCCGCGTAATCTTTGAGTTGCTGATTTTCTATCGAGCCAATTCCCATGCGGTAAAACAAATCCAAACTGGTTTTTAGCCTAAAATAATTGACCAATTCGTTGATCACCTGTTCGTTGAGTGTCACTTTTAGGTGTTTGAGCTTGCGTTGCAATAGTTCTTTTCCGTCTTCGGCAATTTTTTTGGTGTCTTCGTTTAAGACATTTCTAATTTTATTTTTGGCCCGCGAAGTGGTTACATAATCCAACCAATGCATCGTGGGTTTTTGATTGGGCGAAGTAATCACCTCAATTTGATCGCCACTTTTTAACTCGAAATTCAAGGGAACCAATTTGCCATTTACCCGCGTACCTCTGGTTTTGACGCCAATTTCGGAGTGAATACTAAATGCAAAATCGAGCGAAGTAGCGCCTTTGGGCAAGGATTTTATTTCGCCTTTGGGGGTAAATACAAAAATCTCTTTGGCATACAAGTTCATTTTGAAATCTTCGACAAAATCAACCGCATTGCTTTCGGAGTTTTCGAGTGCTTCTTTGAGTAAATTGAGCCACACGTCCAAACCACTTTCTTCGGTGGCGCCTTGTTTGTATTTGTAATGTGCGGCATAGCCTTTCTCGGCAATTTCGTCCATGCGTTCCGAGCGAATTTGCACTTCTACCCAGCGGCCTTTCGGGCCCATCACGGTAAGGTGAAGCGCCTCATACCCGGTCGATTTTGGAGAGGATATCCAATCTCGCAAACGGCTAGGGCTGGGACGGTAATGATCGGTTACAATCGAATAAATTTTCCAGGCCAAGAATTTCTCGTCGTTGGGTTTGGATCGGTACACAATGCGCAGGGCAAATTTGTCGTACACTTCTTCAAACCGCACATTTTGATTGAGCATTTTTCGGCGAATGGAATAGACCGATTTGGGTCGACCTTTGATTGCATAATCTAAGTGTTCTTCGTCTAAGGATTGTTGAATTACCTGAGATATATCAGCAATATAGGATTCTTGTTCTTCTTTAGTCTCTTTCATTTTGCTCAAAATCTCATGATAAATGGTAGGTTCGGTATACTTGAGACCTAAATCTTCCAATTTCATCTTGATGTTATACAAGCCCAAACGATGGGCCAAAGGCGCATAAATGTATAAGGTTTCAGAAGCAATTTTTATTTGTTTATTCTCTGCCATGGATTCCATGGTTTGCATGTTGTGCAAGCGATCGGCCAGTTTAATTAAGATCACCCGCACATCATCATTCAGGGTAAGTAACATTTTTCTAAAATTCTCTGCCTGAATCGAAACATTGAGGTCCTTTTGAACCTGAGAAATTTTGGTCAATCCTTCAACGATTTGAGCAACTTTTGGATTAAATAAGGTTTCAATATCCGACAAGGTAATTTCGGTGTCTTCAACCACATCGTGCAATAAGGCAGCAGCAATTCCAGTGGCGCCTAAGCCAATTTCGGAGGCCACAATTTTGGCTACCGCTATGGGATGAAAAATATAGGCTTCCCCCGATTTTCGGCGTTGATTTTGGTGGGCCTCAACGGATACATCAAAGGCTTTACGGATGAGTTTTTTGTCATCTGCACTCAGTTTTTGGTAACTGATGCGCAGCAACTCTTTGTATTCTTGCGCAATGGCTTTGTTTTCTTTCTCGATATCTAGTTCTGCCATAAGAAGGGGTGCAAATCAATGCTGAAAAGTACGGCATTGCTTCGAGCTGTGCAAGTGCAGTTTGCTAAAAATAACCTAAAAACCGCGTTGGCGTTTGGCTTCAAAAATTAATATTGCCGCCGCGACCGATACATTCATGCTGTCAATGGCGCCTTGCATGGGAATGTGAATGTTTTGCGTGGCGGCCTCTCGCCATTCTTGGGTGAGACCAGTAGCTTCGGTACCCACTATGATGGCTGTAGCGTTAGTAAAATCTTGGGTATAATACGGTGCGCTTTCCTGTAAAATAGCGCTAAATATAGAGATGGTATTTACTTGTAAATAGGCAATAATTTCAGCCGAACTGCCTGTCGCAATTTGGTTGGTAAAAACCGTGCCCACACTCGAGCGGATGGTATTTGGATTGTAAATGTCGTTTTTAGGATTGGCTATCAAAACGGCATCCACCTTGGCTGCATCGGCGGTGCGCAAAATAGCGCCAATGTTCCCGGGTTTTTCGGGTGCTTCGGCTACAAGAATCAAGGGGGTTGCACCCAATTGCAAATCGGCAAGAGCCAAGGATTTGGAATGTGCCACGGCCAAGACTCCTTCGGTGGTGTCGCGGTAGGCTAGTTTTTGGTATACTTCGGCCGAGATTTCAATCCATTCGGTATTGGATGAAACAAGTTTTTCTAAGCTGTGTTTGTCCACGATGCTGGGATCAAACAAAATTGTTTCCAAGACATAACCTCCGGCATGAGCTAATTCAATTTCGCGCAAACCCTCAATGAGAAAGGTGCCGGTTTCTTTTCGGCGTTTGGCTTTTTCTTGAAGTTGCACCAACGATTTGATGTAGGCGTTTTGACTGGAGCTAATTTGTTTCACAGGAATCTCGTTCTAAATGGAGGCGTAAAAGTAAACAATTGTGCGTTTAATGGGTGAGGTACACAAAACCAGTGAGCGGTTGTGGATTGTCGGAGTCATTTAAATCGATCACATAAAAATAGGTGCCGTCGGGTAAATTGGTACTGCCGATGACAATATTGGTGTTGCTTGTGCCATCCCAATCGGCAGTATTGGCTGATCCTGTCCACACTTTTGTACCCCAACGGTTGTAGATGTCAATGGTATATTGCAAGAAAATATTTCGCAAATAATCTACGCTAAAGCTGTCGTTGTAGGTGTCGTTGTTTGCCGAGACATAATTGTACACCCGTGGCGGACAATTTTTTATGATTATTTCTATGGGTGCAGTTTGGTAGCAGCGTCCGTTGGAAACTTCGGCATAGAGCGTGGCTGGTGCAACAGCAGTGTAATTTGCCAAATTGCTTATGGCATTGGTTTGAGCAATCCAATCGGTTTGGCTGGGATAAAATACTACGGTATTGGTTCCTGCTTGTTGTAATTGGGTTGCAGTCGAGGCCAACGAAAAAGTTCCTTGGCTGAAACCTTCATTACACGCTTGCAGCGAATTTAATTGGGGTAAAACGGCGGCTGTTTCTAGGCTAAGGGTTGTTTGTGCACTGTTGTTGGTTTCGTTCAATTCAATCACCTGTGAAACACCGGTTCCGTCATCATCCACCACAAATTTCAAATCAAAGGGACTGGGAATTCCAGTAGGCAAGGTCAAGGCGATGCTACCGGTTTCGCTGCCATCAATCGGAATCACCGTTTGGGTGCTTGCCGATTGCCAATAGACGCCATTCAAATATATCGCAATCGGAACGCCAGCAGGCAAAGGATCGGTGCAATTGTTGTTGTGCACCGCATAATTTACACGAAAATTTGGGCTGTTGCATTCCATCAGCGCTCGATCGATGGTGATTGTTGCGTCGGGCAATTGGCTGTTAAACTTGGTGACAATGGTGTTGATCATCACAAAATCTTGGCCCGAACTCAACTGAATTTGCGCCGAAGTGTCCCCAATTTGAATGGTGTTTTGTATCGGATACACGTCCAAATCCATGTTGTATAAATCGGTGGCGCCGGTAAAACTGTTGGTGCCATTAAACGCATTGGTATTTGGGTTCAAAGGGGGATTGCCAATGAGAATGTTGTTTATTTTGAGCGATTCATTCACGGCCAATCCGCGATCGCCTTCCCAGGCTACGAAGCCAATGGCGGCATTCTGGTTGTCTATGACATTCAAGTTGTTTAAGGTAATTGAAATGTCTGTCGGTACATAATCCAATCCATCATAGACATTCAACTGATTGAGCGGTAAGCTCGAATCGCTGTATACTATAACCAAAGCCCAGCCGGCAAAATTGGTCCCGTTGTTGCAGTAAGCGCTTGGAGTCAGCACGTCGGACACGTCTAGATCAGCTAAAGTATAGAGACCATTTCCGGTGGTTTGCACCAAGTTGGTCACTTCTACAAAGGCACTAAAAAAGGGCAGCCCCGAAGTGGCTTGCGTGAGTCCAAAGGTGCGTGAAGCGGTAAGTGCAGTGCCATTTAAGTTCACCTCAAAATCGCCATTGCCCGATCCGGCCCAATACAAATAGGCTTTTTCTATGGTTGAGCTAGCATTGAGCGTTAGCGTGGCCGATGAAATGCTGTTAATCACACAAGCGGCACCGGTTCCATTTTCGGCCAAATTCATGGTGTTGCCCACAAAAACAAAATCATAGCGTCCGTTAAATTGGCTATATAACTCAATAGTTTGGGCTTTAATTGGCGCCAAACTCAAGAGTATAATACTAAAAACAAGAAAATGGAGTTTTGTTTTCACACATAGTTCAATAGGGGTTTAAAAGTAGCAATTTTATTTCAACTCCCGAAAGTGAGTTTGATTTCAAAATATTTGCCTAATTTTCGACAGTTTAAAACAATTTTGTGAAAA
This sequence comes from Flavobacterium sp., assembly GCA_026390995.1. GTDB lineage: Bacteria > Bacteroidota > Bacteroidia > Flavobacteriales > Flavobacteriaceae > Flavobacterium. The sequence goes on along the minus strand of JAPLEX010000027.1, from coordinate 3,272 downwards.
CCTATTCGGTACAACGCTTTCAGCCAACCCATGCAGACAATTGGAATGCCTTTATTGGGCAGGCCAAAAATGCTACTTTTTTGTTTCACCGTGATTTTATGGACTACCACCGAGATCGCTTTGATGATTATTCGTTGGTGGTTACCGAAAATGATATCTGGGTTGCCGTATTACCTGCCAACAAAATAGGCAACGAAATCTATTCGCACCAAGGTCTTTCCTATGGAGGTTTATTGGTATTACCCAACATCCGAACAGTAGATTATTTTGCGATTTTCTCTGCACTCTGCCAGTTTTTGATTGAAAATGAAATAACTCAACTCAACCTCAAAGCCCTTCCACGCATCTACGAGCAAAGCTTTTCAGATGAATTGTATCAGGCTTTGTATATTACTAAAGCACAGCAAACCCGTAGCGATTTGTTTTTGGTGGTAGATCATAAGGAACCCTACATGCCAAACCGCAATCGAAAACGGGCCTTAAAAGTCGCCCAGGATTTGGGCATCGAAATCAAAGAAGAAACTCAGTACGATTCCTTTTGGAATGAAGTACTCACGCCCAATTTGCAACAGCGTTTTGGCGTAAATCCGGTGCATTCCTTGGCCGAGATTACCCAATTGGCCGCTGCTTTTCCGGATCAAATCAAGTTGTTTAACGCCTATTTAGACGGGGCACTCAAAGCCGGTTGTGTGCTGTTTATCATGCCCAATGTGGTGCATTTTCAGTACAGTTCGGGCACCGATGACCGCATGCATACCGCTGCACTCGATGTCTTGTTTGATTACGTGATTCAACGCTATCACCCAAAGCATCACGTCAGTTTTGGAAATGTATCCGAACAAAACGGAATGAAAACCAACCAAGGATTGGCCTACTGGAAAGAAAGTTTTGGAGCCAAACCCATCGTGCAAACCTATTGGACTATCCAGTTGCAAAAGGCACACTTACTTGACGCTTTATGAAAATTCCTTTTTTAGACTTACAGCAAATCAATGCGCCCCACGAAGCCCAGTTTCATCAGCAATTACAATTGATGTTGGATAAAGGCTGGTATATTTTAGGCGAAGAAGTACAACATTTTGAGCGCGAATTTGCGGCCTATTGCGGCACGTCTCACTGCATTGGGGTGGCCAATGGTTTGGATGCTTTGACGCTGATTTGCCGTGGCTATATTGAATTGGGTCAATTGCACAAAGGCGATGAAGTGTTGGTTCCTGCCAATACCTACATTGCCAGTATCTTGGCGATAATCGAAGCGGGTTTAGTACCGGTTTTGGTTGAGCCCAATCCCACTAATTTTTTGTTAGAAGCCAACGAATTGGAACAAAATAGAACCCCTAAAACCAAGGCTGTCATGGTGGTTCATTTGTATGGGCAATTGCCCGATATGGAAGCCATCAGTTCTTGGGCCAAATTAAATAATTTGCTACTGATCGAAGATGCTGCACAAGCCCATGGAGCCCAATTGCCTTCGGGTAAGAAAGTAGGAAATTTGGGGAATTAGTTTTTATCCCGGAAAAAATTTAGGCGCTTTGGGCGATGCAGGAGCAGTGACGACCAATGATGCCCAATTGGCTGAGGTAATCAGGCAGTTGCGCAACTATGGCTCGGCCCAAAAATACCACAACACTTACTTAGGTGTAAACAGCCGTCTCGATGAATTGCAAGCGGCTTTTTTACGGATAAAACTGCCACAACTCGATCGTGATAATGCTTTGCGAAGAGCCATTGCAGCGCGCTATACCACTGAAATAAACAATCCAAATATTCAATTGCCAATCTATACCGGTCAAGCAGATCAGGTGTTTCATTTGTATGTAATTCGCACAGCGCAGCGGGACAAGCTGCAAGCCTATTTGGCCCAGCATGAGATCCAAACCTTGATTCATTATCCCATTCCGCCGCACCAACAAAACGCCTTGGCTGCTTGGAACGCGCAATCATTTCCCATCACCGAGGCCATTCACCGTGAAGTTTTGAGTTTGCCCATCAGTCCCGTAATGACTGCTGAACAAGTAGACCGAGTAATTGCGGTATTAAACGCGTATAATTAGTGGAATTCCTTCGCCGCATAGCCCGTTTGCCTTTGTTAAAAATCACTTCTTTGAACAGTTTGAGTGTGCTGGTCAAAATTGGAGTAGGGGTTATCAGCTCAAAAGTAATGGCAGTTTTTGTGGGACCCTCGGGCTTGGCCTTGGTGGGGAACTTCCGCAATTTTATTACCTCAATCGAAGCCTTATCTACTTTGGGCTTGCAAAATGGTGTAGTAAAATATGTGGTCGACACCAAAGACGATGAAGCCGCACTCAAAAAAGTATTGGCCACCGTGTTTGTGAGTTTGGCTGCCATGGTACTTATCATAAGCGCAAGTTTAGTTGTTTTTGCCCAGGTTTGGTCAAGCTGGTTGTTTGGCACAAACACGGATTATAGCACCATTTTCCTCGCGCTGGCTTTGGCCTTGCCTTGGTATGCCGCCAGTATTTTATTGGTTTCGGTACTCAATGGCTTGGGGCAGTTCCAGCAGGTGATCCGCGTAAATTTGTGGGGAAATTTCTTGGGATTACTCGTTTCGCTCGTATTGGTTTGGCAGCTGCACACGCAAGGGGCCTTGTTGTCTTTGGTTATTCCGCCGGCTTTGTTGTTTGTAGTTGTGTTTTATTATTTGAATCAAAAAATACACTTCGCCGATTTACTTTCGTGGCAAGCTTTTGACCGCCAGCTCTTGTGGCAACTCAGTTCGTATTCGCTCATGGCCTTGGTGGCCACCGTACTCGGACCATTGGTGTATGTGCAGGTTCGAAACCTAGTGATCGGCCAATTGGGTCTTTTGCAAGCCGGCTATTGGGAAGCCATGACACGCATTTCGTCGTATTATTTTTTGTTTATTGCCACCTTGTTGAGTGTCTATTTTTTACCCAAACTTGCCGAAGCCAAAACCAATAAAGCTACCCAGCAGGTATTTTTTACCTACTACAAAGCAGTTTTGCCCTTATTTATACTAGGATTATTGGCCTTGTATGTAGGCCGGAATTTTTGGGTTCCGCTTCTTTTCTCCAAAGATTTTGCACCCGTAACCGACTTGTTTTTATGGCAAATGGTAGGCGACGTGTTCAAAGCGGCTTCGCTGATTTTGGGCTACCAGTTCTTTGCCAAAAAAATGACACTTGCCTTTATCCTGTGTGAATTGGCATCCTTGAGTGCCTTTTATGTCGCTACACTCATTTGCTTGCCTAGGTTCCAATTGCAGGGCGTGGTCATGGCTCAGGCCTTGG
>JAPLEX010000040.1 GCA_026390995.1 Flavobacterium sp. | reverse complement strand
CCGAAATTGCGATTGGCTCTGGTGGCTGGTTTGGCAAAGGCTATTTAGAAGGAACCCAAACCAAAGGTGGATTTGTACCCGAACAACATACCGATTATATTTTCACCACCGTGGGCGAAGAATGGGGTTTTATTGGCTGTTTGATTGTAATTGCCTTGTTTATCGGCCTCATCTTTCGAATCATCTATTTGGCCGAGCGACAGAAAACCAAATTTAGCCGCGTTTATGGCTATGGCGTTGCCGGCATCTTGTTTATTCATTTTTTCATCAACATTGCCATGGTAGTCGGTGTATTTCCTACTGTAGGCGTGCCGCTACCTTTCTTTTCGTATGGAGGATCGGGCTTATGGGGCTTTACCATTTTGCTGTTTATTTTCCTGAAAATGGATGCCAATAAAGTAAACGAATGGTAATAAAAAAAGCTTCTGATTAAGAAGCTTTTTTTAAGGTTTAGGATTTGGGCGATTTGCTCTTCGTGACCGATGTACTCGCCGATTTTTGCATGGACTTAGGCAATAAATCACCCAATACATTAAGGGCTTCTTCTACATAAATATCTTTTTCCAAAGCCTCGTGCCAACGATCCCTTTTCTCTTTTAGCGAGATATCTGTATTCATTAACTCCTGTTCATAGGGCAGGGAATTAAATTTCAACTGAGAATCGTAGTCGGAAATGGATTTGTATTTTTTGGCCTTTTCTTCTAAGGCTTCTTGCTCTTTTTTGAATTTATCCAACTGCAAACTATAGGTGTTCTCCTTGTTGCGTTGATCAATCCAAGCCGCATTTTCATTGATTAATTTATAGGTTGAATTGGCCAAAACTCGATTTTTACTGCGTTCGATAGCCGAATCAAAATTGGCTTGTTTGGTCCAAAAATTGTATTCAGCCGGATCAATTTTGTCCCAAGGCATGGCGTTGTCAATGTCGCGTTCGCCCATTTTTAAATAGGCATAGCGATCGGGTATGGCCACATCACTGCTCACGCCTTCCAATTGGGTAGATCCACCATTGATGCGGTAAAATTTTTGGGTAGTGGTTTTCAATGCGCCCAAATCACCCACGGTATTTCCACGTACAAACTGGTTCAAATCAATTACATTTTGTACCGTTCCCTTGCCGTAGGATTGTTTGCTGCCAAGGATAATTCCTCTTCTGTAATCTTGAATAGCTGCCGCTAATATTTCGGAAGCCGAAGCCGAAAAACTGTTAATCATAACCACCAAGGGACCATCCCACTGCACCTTGGCATCGCGATCAAACAAAACTTCTTTTTTTCTTCCGGCCGATTTCACTTGTACAATTGGACCTTGTTCGATGAAAAGTCCAGCAATATCAACTACCGTTTTTAACGATCCTCCACCATTGTCACGCACATCGACCACAATTCCTTTCACGCCGGCTTCTTTGAGTCGTTCTACTTCTACAGCCATGTCTTTGGCGGCATCACGGCCGTCGTTATTTTCAAAATCGATGTAAAATTTAGGCAAATAAATGATGCCGTATTTCACGCCATTTTTCTCTACTACACTCGATTTGGCATAGGTTTCTTCAATTTCTACGATATCGCGAATGATGGAAATTACCTTCAAGGTACCATCTACTTTTTTTACTGTGAGGCGCACCTCAGTGCCTTTGGGTCCTTTGATTTTTTTGACCACATCGTCCAAGTGCATGCCGCCCACATCAACGGGTTCGTCGCTGCCTTGGGCCACTTTAAGAATCACATCGCCCGATTCGAGTTCTTTTCCTCGCCAAGCCGGTCCGCCCGAAATGAGCTCCGAGATTTCGGTATAATCATTTTTCTTTTGCAAACGGGCGCCAATGCCTTCGAGTTTTCCGCTCATGCTCACGTCAAAACGCTCTTTTTCGTCGGGCGGGAAGTAATTGGTGTGCGGATCAAATCGGGTAGCAATGGCATTCACATAAACCGAAAACCAATCCGTGTGATCTAAATCGTGAAGAAAAGTAAAGTATTCGTTGAGTGATTTCAACGAGCTTTCTCGCGTTTCTTTTTCGAGTGCTTCAAACGATTTGGGGGTAGTGGCGACCTCTTTACTCGGTGTAGATTCGGTGAGCTGAATTTTCGCTTTTGATTCGTCTAGTTCGTCAGCTTTCTTTGTTGATGGTTTTATTCCCTTTTGCAAATCTTCTTGCATTTTGAGTTTGTCAGTCAAGGAAGAAAGCGTAGATAATTTAATTTGTTTGCGCCATTTATCATACAATTCTTCGGTGGTTTTGGCATACGGTAATTTTTCGTAGTCGGTGTTGAAACTTTCGTCAATAGAATAATCAAATGGTTGAGATAAAATATCGGTATAAAAGCTTTTGCTTTCGTCAATGCGTTTCAGCAAACGATCATAGGTCAAATTGAAAAAACTCAAGTCTTTGTCGCGAATTTGGTCATCGAGTTGCGTTTCAAAAGCCGCAAATTCATCGATATCGGCTTGCAAGAAAAACCGTTTGGAGGGATCTAAGGCCGTGATGTAATCTTTGTATACGCCTTTAGAAAATTCGTCGTCTATGGCGGCCGGATTATAATGCCCACGCTCAATTACAAACGTGAGCAACTCTAGTAAGAGTTTGTCTTTTTCGGGATCAGATTTCGGCTCACGTGGAATAAAGCTCCACAAGGCTACTGCCATCAAAACAACCAGCAGCAGTACTTTATAGTTTCTTTTCATAAATAGAAATATTACTTTCATGTAATTACATTAGTTTTCGTCCAATTGCGAGAGAAATATGAGCAAATATGAACCTAAAGATGCGGGAGCTAATTTAGAAAGTTCATGTTAATTAATGGGAATAAACCCGCGATTTTATTTTAATATTAACGAAACAATAGCGCCATTATTTTACTAGGCAGATGCAGCTAGAAGCAATTCGCTAAAAAGTAGTAATTTAGCCCATTCAAATTCAATTCCTCATGAAAAAAAACCTTCTTACTTTGCTCCTTCTAGTTGCCCTTAATAGTTTAGCCACTGCAGCAGTTTTAGACCCTGTTGTGATTAGCACACGCATCACGGCGGCTTTTCCGATTGAAATGAATAGTTTGGATCCGTATTTATTGACGGCCAACGTGAGTACGGCGGCAACCAATGCCAGCATCACGGCGGTGAATTTCACCATTGACGGGGTGGAATATGCCGCAACCAATCCCGTTGTTTCCCAATACGATTATTGGTGGACCCCAAGCAGTTTTGGCACGCACAGCATCAGCATTACGGCTGTCGATTCAGATGGCAACTCAAGCAATTTTACCAGCACGGTAAACGTAGCCAATCCAACCGCTGATCGCACCATTCAAACTTTTGAAAATGCGTTAATCGATTGGTCTTCGCTGGGATCGCAATGGGCCTATGGCACCTTTACTATGCCACAATCTGTTGGAATTTACGAAAACATAGTAGCCAATTTTTCTGTATCATGCCCAAGTGTTTCAGGCGGATGCGACGATTGGGATCGTTTGTGCTGGGTGCAAATTCAGAATTCGGCTGGCGAATGGGTAGAATTAATTCGCTACATCACACCCTACGGAATTGGGTGCAACCATACCATTGACGTCACCGATTTTGAATCCCTTCTGCAAGGCAATGTGCCCTTTCGTGTATACATTGACACCTGGGGAACCGGCGGTTGGAACATTAATTTGAATTTAGAATACATACAGGGAACCCCAACCTATAAATACAGTAGCGTGAATGAAATTTGGGAAGGCTATTACAACTTTGGCGACCTGAGTAACTTGCAGCCTGTACCTGTAAAAACGGTTGTGATTCCAGCAAACACCTCGGCCATGAATTTTAGACTGATTACTACTGGTCACGGCTGGGGAAGTAACAACACCAGCAATGCCGCCGAATTTTATTATGCGGTACACAAACTAAAAATTAACGACATTACCAATGCCTCGCTCAACCAAACACTTTGGCGATTTTGCAACCCCAATCCCGACAATTGCAACGGACAATTGGGCAACTGGCAGTACAATAGAGCCGGCTGGTGTCCTGGAGCGATTTCGACGCCCTACCAATATGATTTGAGCAGCTATATTCCGCTGGGGAACTTTCAGTTTTCTTACATCTTTAAAGAAACGTATCGCGATTACTGCAACGCCAGTAACCCCAATTGTGTATCGGGCGTGAATTGTGCCGATTGCAACGATGGCTACAATCCGTATTACCGAGTAGGAGGCTATATGATTTACAAAGGTGATCAGCCTATTCCTACCTTGGCTACCAACAACCCAACTAAGGAAAACTATAGCGTGCAGGTGTATCCAAATTCTACCTCGGATATTTTTCACGTTAAATTAGACAAGCCTTGGAACACAATTGTGGTTACCCTGCATACGGTATCGGGCGAAGCCATCAAGAATTACCACTTTAAAACCACCGAAGAGTTAAATGCTTTTGATTTTAATGTAAGCGGCTTGAGCGCTGGGATGTATTTTATTAAAGTATACAACTCGTCGTTTAGTTACAGCGATAAAATTTTAGTAAAATAGTAGCATGCAGTCCAAACCACTCATCTTAGTTACCAATGACGATGGCATCACCGCGCCAGGAATTCGAGCACTAATTGCCGCAATGAGCGAAATCGGAACGGTCGTAGTGGTGGCGCCAGACAAACCACAAAGTGCCATGGGGCATGCCATTACCATTAACAACACCTTGTATTTGCATAAAGTTTCTGCCGAAGGCGCTGCAGTAACCGAGTACCATTGTTCGGGCACTCCGGTAGATTGTGTGAAATTGGGTATTAATGAATTGTTGCAAACCAAACCCGATTTGTGTGTGTCGGGCATCAATCACGGCTCAAATTCCTCGATTAATGTAATTTATTCGGGTACCATGAGTGCCGCAGTTGAGGCTGGAATTGAAGGCATACCTGCTATTGGGTTTTCGCTTTTGGACTACGAGTGGAATGCCGATTTTGAACCGGCAAAGCACTATGCAAAAAAAATAGCCTTAGAAGTATTGGCAAACGGATTACCCAAAGGCGTAGTCTTGAATGTGAATATTCCCAAATTGGCCGCAAGCGAAATAAGAGGAATAAAAATTGCGCGCCAAGCCAATGCGCTCTGGATTGAAAAATTTGACAAACGTCAAACACCGCAAGGCAAAGACTATTATTGGCTCACGGGCGAATTTGTCAATCACGACAAAGGGACCGACACCGACGAATGGGCCTTGGCCAATGGGTATGTTTCAGTAGTTCCGGTACAATTTGACCTGACTGCTCACCATGCCATACAAGAATTAAACGACTGGAATTTATAACATGAAAAAAGTAGATCTTGTACTCGGCGCCCTATTGGGCATAGTTACTAGCCTACTGGGTAGTGTGCTTTTTATTATGCTGTTCACTACCTATGGTATTCTTGAGGGATTGCAATTTATCTTCGCCTCGGGCAAAATGGGTAAATTACTCACCTTGGGCGCCTTACTCAACCTGCTCTTATTCTTTGCCCTACTCAAATGGAATAAAGAACTGATGGCACGTGGGGTAGTGTTGGGCAGTATTCTTCTCACCATCCTAACCTTACTAGTCTAAGCCATGAAATACTATATTGTAGCTGGAGAAGCATCGGGTGATTTACACGGAGCCAATTTAATCAAGGCCTTAAAAACAGAAGATCCGCAGGCCCACATTCGGTGTTGGGGTGGCGATTTGATGGAGGCAGCCGGAGGAAACTTGATAAAACACTACAAAACCTTGGCCTTTATGGGATTTATAGAAGTGTTGTTTAACCTGAAAACCATTGTGCGCAACATCGCTTTTTGCAAAGAAGATATTGCTGATTTTGCTCCAGATGCTCTTATTTTTATTGATTATCCTGGGTTTAATATGCGCATTGCGCAATGGGCTAAATCAAAAGGAATTTCCACGCATTATTACATTTCTCCACAAATTTGGGCTTGGAAAGAAAGCCGCATCAAAGCCATCAAGCGCGACGTTGATGCGATGTATGTGATCTTGCCGTTTGAAAAAGATTTTTACGAAAACAAACACCAGTTCCCGGTACAGTTTGTGGGACACCCGCTTATAGACGCCATCAAGCAACAAGAACCTTGCAGCTTGGCTGAGTTTCAAGAACAAAACAACTTGTCCAATTTACCTATTATTGCACTTTTGCCGGGCAGTCGCAAACAAGAACTCAGCAAAATGCTGGCGGTACTCTTGAGTGTGGTACCCGATTTTCCGGATTATCAATTTGTAATTGCCGGCGCACCCAGTCAAGATTTTGGCGTATACAAACCCTTCATCATCGGCGATCGGGTAAAATTCATTTCGAACAAAACCTATGAATTATTGCAACATGCCACCGCAGCCTTGGTAACTTCGGGGACTGCAACCCTAGAAACGGCCTTATTTAAAGTGCCCGAAGTAGTTTGCTACAAAGGGAGTTGGGCATCCTATCAGATAGCCAAGCGCATCATTACGCTCAAGTACATTTCGTTGGTGAACCTCATCATGGACCAAGAAGTGGTAACCGAATTAATCCAAGAAAATTGCAATTCGGCACAAATTAAATTGGAATTACAGCGAATTTTAGAGCCGGACCACCGCAAGCAACTCCTTGAAAAATACGCCGAATTAGAATCCAAATTGGGTGGCGCTGGGGCCAGCAAAAAAACAGCACAACTCATTGTACGAAGTTTGCAGCAACTGCGTTAGTACCTATTCATTTCTAAAATTATTTGTCTTGACTCGAATTGTCTCTATTTTTTTAATTTTTCTTTTTGTTTTGGGTTGCAAGCCCAAAGCCACCATTATTACCTCAAAAGCCGAAGCGCAAAAACGAGGCATTTATCGCGTACCCGAAAATAAAACCTTGGTGATCAATCACACGCAAATTGAAGATTTAATTGCCAAATCCAAAATTGCACCTCCCATTAAATCTGTAGTGCCCACAGTAGTCCCCGAAAAAAAAGCACCTAAATACATGCTCAATGAGGCCAATGATCCCGATTATTTTGTGTCGGATGACGATGCCAGCTATTTGGTGCAACAACTGATACATGCTGCTACCGATGAAATTGGGACACCTTACCACGCAGGAGGAACATCGGCTGGCGGATACGATTGCTCGGGATTGATGTATAGCACGTTTATGAAATTTGACATTGAATTACCCCGGTCATCTCACGAAATGGCCAACTTGGGTAAGAAATTAGATCGGGACCAAATTAAGAAAGGCGATTTAATTTTTTTTAAAACCAACGGACGAAAGCGCATCAATCATGTGGGGATGGTGGTCGAGGTGACTAACGACGAAATTAAGTTTATCCATTCGTCCACCCAGCAAGGTGTAGTCATTTCTTCTACCGCTGAACCCTATTATGCCCGAACCTTTGCACAAGTGAATCGCGTATTGGAATAATTACTATTTTAGAGGCATCTTTTATATGCCTTTATCATGAATCTATTCCATTATCCCATGCCCCGGATTACCGTGGGCCTGCTTGCCGGTTGTGTACTCGGATCATATTCAACCCATGTACTTGAAGCAGTTAGTTGCTTTTTGATTTCCCTCTTATTTGTATTTTTTTTATTGTTCGTCCGTTCAGCCAAATGGCTCAGGGGGTTGGGCATCTTGTTTTTGGCCATAAGCTTGGGCATGTTAAGCGAAGGACTGCACCGCGAATCCAACTACCCCAATCATTACACGCATTTTTGCAAAAACGGTAAAAAACAATTGGTAGAAGCTGTATTGCGGGAGCAACTCAAATCGACTGCCTACGCCAAACGGTATGTGCTGCAAGTTCAAAAAATAGACCAACAAGCCTGCTTTGGAAAACTGCTCCTCAACTGCCCAAAAAACAATACAGCTGTTGATCTACCTGTGGGTTTGCGGCTGCAATGTGAAACCCTAATTCAACAAGCGAACAAACCACTCAATCCGGCCGCCTTTGATTATGGCAATTACCTTAGCAAGAAAAATATTTATGCACAAGCTTGGGTTCAAATAAACCGAATAAAACGGCAATCCGCCTATCAAATTGATGCCTATTATTATGCAGATAAACTTAGGAATCGAATCTCCACGCATTTGAAACAAGCGGGTTGTGAGCCCATAGTTGCAGCCATATTCAACGCCTTGCTTTTGGGGCAACAACAAGACATTCCCACCGATATTTCTAAAGATTACCAATATGCGGGTGTCGTGCACATTCTATCGGTTTCCGGACTGCACGTGGGTTTTATTATTGTCTTGCTGCGGGTGTGCTTTAGTTTGTTTCCTAAAAACAGAAAATTTCAATACCTAGAACTGCTAGTAAGTATTTTATTTTTATGGGCATTTGCTTTTGTCGCCGGCTTATCTCCATCGGTGCTTCGGGCGGTAACGGTGTTTAGTTTTGTGAGTTTGGGGTTGTTTCTACACCGCAGCAGCAGCAACCTAAACGCCTTGTTTGTCTCGGCCTTTTTACTGTTGTTGGCAATGCCTCAAGCCGTTTTTGATATTGGTTTTCAGTTGAGTTATGCGGCGCTGTTGTTTATTTTTATGTTGCAACCTCATCTGAAAAAGTGGTACCATCCCAAAACAAAAATAGGACGGTATTTGTGGGAAAATTGCACTTTGTCCTTAGCCGCTCAACTAGGCACCTTGCCGCTGTCCTTGTACTATTTTCATCAATTTCCAGGTTTGTTTTTGGTAGCCAACTTACTCCTGTTGCCATTTTTGGCTGGGATTATGGGCTTGGGACTGGTCTGTTTGGTTTGGTTGATCATAGCCGTTCCACCTCCCGTATTGGTTGCGCTTTTATCTTGGTGCATCAACAGCATGAATGCAGTTATTCATGTCTTGGCCTCGGCAGACAACTTGGTATTTCAACACATTCCTTGTACCCTTGAAATGGCCGTATCACTTTATTTGTTGCTTTTTGCGCTAATGTATGGGCTTTCAAAACGACAGTTTAGTAATTTATTTTATGTGGGATTCGCCTTAATTATAGTACAACTTACTGTTGTAACGGCAGTGTGGAAAACTAAGTACGAACATGAAATCGTACTGTTTCATTGCACGCGCTACACTGCTTTAGTAGAACGGAATGGCAACGACATAATCGCCTACACCAATTTGCCTGAATCCAAAAGACAGCCTTTGCTCAGTTATGCCACGGCCCATTTTGCAGGGCCGATCGTTTTTAGGAAGCTGCCGCAAAAAGGAGTTGTAAATGGGCAAACCCTTTGTATTATTGATACGGCTACAGCTGCATGTACCAGCTCTAAAAATTCGATTATTCTGTTGCGCAATTCCCCCAAAATCAATTTGGATCAGCTCATTCAAACCTGCCATCCCAAAGCAATTGTCGCCGATGGCAGCAACTACAAAACCTATATTAAACGGTGGAAAGCCAGTTGTATGCATGAAAAAATCCCTTTTCACGCAACTGGCGAAAAGGGATTCTATGTGGTAAACTAAAATTTATTTTTTGGCTACAATCTGATTGGCGGTTTCTAACCATTTGGCAGGACCACCAGCTACATATCCAGTACTACCCATTCGGTCAAGGGAAATTTTACCGTCTTTCATGCCCGGTTTGGCAAACCAAATGGTGGGATAGCCTTGCACTTGAAACATCTGCTGGAGTGCTGAGTTTTGTTGCTGAATCTCCGGTTGTTGTGGGGTTCTTTTGGGGAAATCCAATTCAACTAAAACAGCATTCTCTTGCGCCCAATTGGCAAATTCAGCCGTTTTGAGCACCTCTTTTTGCAAACGGATACACCAGCCACACCAGTCGCTTCCAGTGAAAAACAACAACAAGGGTTTATTGGTTTTCATGGCCAATTGAGCCGCTTTGTCGACATTGGTTTCCCAATAAATATCTTGTGCTTGGGCAGCATAACCGCTAAGAACAAGGACGAATAATAAAACTATTTTTTTCATAATCGTTGATTTCAATATTAGAATTCGAAAGTAGTAATTTATTTTACTTCTTGCATGAGTTTTTTTACCCAAGGTGAAATTAATACCAAGACAACTCCTGCCAGTAAGGCATAAATTGCCAATTGTTTGTAGCCTTCGGTGTATACCAATAACTGGGCGTGATTACTTGCATTCTCGGAGGCAGTGGCAATGTTTGCTCCCAACAATCCTGCAAAATACTGACCGTAGGCGCTTGCCAAAAACCACATCCCCATAATGACGGCTTGGGTGCGTTGGGGTGAAAGTTTGGTCATGGCCGACATGCCTATGGGAGACAAGCACAATTCGCCAAAGGTGATCACAAACCACCCCAAGGTAAATACATCCAAAGAGGTTTTGCCATCATCTCCTGCAAAAAAACGGGTGGCATAAAAAACAAAGAAACCACCGGCCAAAAACAAAAAGCCCAAACCAAATTTCACCACGGTATTGGGTTCCATTTTGCGCTTGGCCAAGGCTATCCATACCAATCCTACCACGGCAGCAAAAGCAATTACAAATAAGGAATTGGCTGAATTATTCACGCCATTGGGATCTAAAGGTATACCTAAAACCGTATTATTCAGGTTGTTTAAAGCAAATAAACTCAAGGAGCCGCCGCTTTGTTCAAAGAAAGCCCAAAAGAAAATCGAGAACAAGATAAACACCAAAGCTGCCAACAACTTTTTATTTTCGGAGGCACTAAACTGGCGCATCTCGTAAAACAAATACAAAATAGACGCTGGCCCAATAATCATCATAAAGTAATCGGTGTAGGTGGTATTAGCCACCATCAAGATGATAATTGGGATTAAAGCCAAAGACAAAATATAGGTACCCAACTCAAAAGTAAATCGCTTGGTTTTGGGCCAATCTGACAAAGGCGAAAGCCCTATGGTACCCAAACTTTTCTGAGTTTGTGTAAAAGTGAGTAGGCTGATGACCATCACCACGGCGGCAAATCCAAAGGCATAGTTCCAACGCAAGGCTTCTGGAATAAAGTCGGCAAACAAATTGCCATTGGCCACAGCAATACAAAGATAGCCGCCAAGAAGTGCGCCGATGTTTACTCCGGCATAAAACAAGGAAAAACCGGCATCGCGTCGCACATCATTTTCGTGGTACAATTGTCCCACCATTGAGGAAATATTGGGTTTAAAAAAACCGGTTCCAACGATGGTAAAACTAATGCCAATAAAGAAAAAGGTTTGTGGATTGAGCGCCAGAATAACACTGCCCACAATCATGAGCAGTCCTCCCCAAAACAGGGACTTTCGAAAGCCTAAAATTTTGTCGGCAAATAAGCCCCCCACAAACGTAAAGGCATACACCCAAGCCTGGGTTGCGCCATACTGCAGCTGTGAGGTGGTGTCATCCATGCCCAACTTGGAGACCATAAAAACGACCAACATGCCGCGCATGCCATAGAAACTAAAGCGTTCCCACATTTCGCTAAAAAACAAATACCACAACTGTTTGGGATATTTACCTTTAAAATTTTGGATTTCTGCTAAGGTTACATTCTTGTCCATAGTTGTTTTATTTAATTAATTCCTTTTTCCTGCATCACTTTATTGAGTTGCTTTAACAACACAAACATCAATACGGTGGCAAACATCAATAAGGAAAAGTTGATCCAAAAGAAATCAGTTTTGTCTTCATAGGTATCCCACATGCTCGCAAGCACGCCGCTTAATTTGTTTCCGATGGAAGTTGATAAAAACCAACCGCCCATCATAAGGGAAGTGATATTCGTGGGACTCAACTTCGAGACGACCGACAAGCCCATGGGACTCAAGAACAGTTCTCCGATGGTGATGATGCCGTAATTGGCAACCAACCACCACACGCTTACTTTTTCTGATCCATTGCCTCCCATTTTTACGGCAGCCACCATGACCAAAACCGACAAGGCCGAAATCAATAAACCAAAGGCAATTTTGGTGGGGGTAGACGGTTCTTTTTTCCGACTGCGTAAATACGTGAAAAATGCCACAACCAATGGCGTGAGTAGAATCACCCAACCGGGATTGATGGATTGGCTTAAATTGGTAGCCCATAAACTAACTTTCGTATTTTCTGGGGGTAGTTTGTCTTGGGCAACATTCCTAAAATATACCGGATAATCAACCACCTTTTGCACTTCCCCATCCACTTTTTGGAGTCGGAAAGCGGCGTCATACAGCTCGGTGGTGTCTTTTTTGTACTCGACTTCTTTGGCTAGTTTAAGCCCATTAAAAACCGTTTCTGTAGTTCCGGTAATGGAGCGATCAGTATAGCGATCAGCCCAAGTGGTGAGCGCTGATCCATTGAGCTTGAAAACCGCCCAAAATAATATTACAACAGCAAAAATGGAGAGTAATGCGCCAATTGGTCTTTTGTCGGCCGGTTTGGCTTTAAAATACAAACTGGCATAAAAAAAGATAACCGGAATACAAGCAAAAATAAAGGCATCGGTACTGTCTGATCCAAAAACAGAACTGTTGGGATTGGCTTCAGAGGTTACCCCTTTGAGCAGCCAACCGATGATCCCAAAAACTACGGATGGCAATAAAATAAACAACACAATTTTATAAAACGGCATATCGCCTTCTTGGGTTCCTTTTTTCTGATCGTAGCCTTGGTAGTGTTTGGATCCGAGAATAAAAACCAAAACGCCGATAAACATCCCTACTCCAGCCGCCATAAACGCATACTGCCAACCCAACAAAATTTGCAACGCGGCTCCAAAGAAATTGCAGATGAAAGCCCCCACGTTGATCCCCATATAGAAAATATTGTAGCCCTCGTCTTTCTTGTCTTTGAATGTGGAGTCGTTGTAAAAATTACCTAATAACGTAGAGATGTTGGGTTTAAAAAAACCATTGCCCAGAATGACCAACGTCATGGCCAAATAGAGCATGGGCAAACTGTGCACGCCCATGAGCATGTAGCCCACTCCCATCATGAGGCCACCAATAATGATTGATTTTTTGTAGCCCAAATACCGATCGGCCAACAGACCACCAATAAATGGCGTTAAAAAAACCAAGGCGATAAAGGTTCCGTACAAATCGGCTGATTCTTTTTCAGTCATCGCAAAACCCGCTTCCACATCTTTGAGGTAGAGCGTAAATATTCCAATCATGAGGTAGTAACCAAAACGTTCCCACATTTCGGACAAAAACAAATACGGCAAGGCCTTCGGGTGATTTTTCCACATAGTATTTTAGATTAAAAACAAAACCCACAGAACAATTCCTGTGGGTTTGAAAGATATAAAAAAAATTGAAAAGTTGCTTAACGAATCCCGTGCATCATCTTTTTCAAGACCGGTGTGAGTAAGAATAAGATTAAGGCAGCTAGCCCGGTGAGCACGACAAACACCATGAAAAACTCAAACAAGTTGTGAATTTCAACCCCCGCAAAAATAGGGTTGTGATCGGTGATTTGATTTTCAGACAACAAGGCAGTTTGCTCTGGCGTTAAGGTGATTTTTTTATCTAAAACGGCCTGTAAATCGATGCCTAGATCTTTTGCTTTTAAGAATTTATCTCCCGTAGCTGGCATGATCGATCCCAAGGTTCCTGCCAAGGCATATCCAGAAGCATTTGACAAGAAGAACACCCCGTACAACAACGAAGAAAAACGCTTTGGTGATAGTTTTCCTACCAACGACAAACCAATTGGCGACAAGCACAACTCGGCACAGGTTTGGATTAAATACAACAAGATCAACCATTTGATGGCCAATAAACCACTGTTACCCAAATCTTTTACGTTGTAGGCAATGATAAAATAACTCAAGGCAATCAAGGCCAATCCAAACGATTGTTTCATAGGCGAAATAGGCTCACGGTCTTTGCTGCGCAAGTAATCCCACAACATAGAAAACGGAACGGCAAAAGCCACCACAAATAAACCGTTGAAAATTTGCACCATAGACGGCGGCATGTTCCAACCAAAGAAATTACGGTCGGTTTGGTTGTCGGCAATAAATGTCAGTGAAGAGCCCGCTTGCTCAAAAGCAGCCCAGAAGAAAATAATGAAAAACGCAACAATGTAAATTACAAAAATACGGTCGCGCTCTACTTTGGTTAAGGATGAATCCGACACAATTAAACCGGCTAAAGTTAAACCACTTGAATAAATCAAGGTATAAATTAAGTTTTGTCCAAAAACAAAATGAATCAAAGCACCTAAAGTAAAAAAGGCCAATCCGGCGAGCATCAAAGATTTTTGTGAAAAAACTGCTTTTTGCGATTCGCCTTCCTCAAAGTCAGCGGCTTCATTTTGGGAAGGTAATCCACCCAAAGGTTTGCCTTCGGGAGTAACTACATATTTATTTTTCAAGACATAGAACACGGCCGTTCCGATAAGCATAGCCATAGAAGCAGCCAAGAATCCCCATTTAAAGGCGTGGATGTCACGAATACCGGCATCGTCTTTTACATCCCCGATCAAGGGGCAAATCAATTGGCCCAAAAAGGCGCCCAAGTTAATCCCCATGTAGAAAATGGTAAAGGCCGTGTCGAGTTTGCTTTTTTCTTGTTTAGGATATAAACTTCCCACCATCGAAGAAATATTGGGTTTAAAGAATCCATTACCAAAAATGATAATCCCCAAGGCCGACCACATTAAGGTATTGGCCAAAGGCAAATTGGTGCCAAACACACTGGCGCTAAAAAACAACAAAAACTGACCGATGGCCATCATTAAACCACCCAATAAAATACAGTTGCGGTTTCCAAAAAATCGGTCGGCGATAAAACCGCCCAACATCGGAGTGAGGTAACATAACCCTAAAAATCCTCCGTAAATCAAAGAAGCATCTTCTTCTTTCATCATCAAGGAATTCACCAGGAATAAGGTTAAAATGGCGCGCATACCATAAAAGTTGAATCGCTCCCACATTTCGGTTCCGAAAAGCACCCAAAGTCCTTTTGGATGTCCTGTTTTTACTTGTGTTTCTGACATAATTGATTGGTTTTAGTTGAGATTAGTTGATTATAAATTTTCTTTAATAAAATTGGTGATTTTGGTAAACAACTGAATGCGTGTTTTTCCGCCATAAATACCGTGGTTTTTGTCGGGATAAATTTGCGAATCAAATTGTTTGTTGGCTTGAATTAAGGCTTCCATCATTTGCATGGAGTTTTGCAGGTGCACATTGTCGTCGCCCGATCCGTGAATGAGCAAGAATTTGCCTTTCAATTTATTCACGTGATTGATGGGCGAATTGTCGTCGTAGCCGGTTGGATTTTCTTGTGGAGTTTGCAAATACCGCTCGGTGTAAATGCTGTCATAAAAACGCCAGCTGGTTACCGGAGCTACCGCAACGGCCATTTTGAAAACATCGGCGCCTTTCAAGATGCAATTGCTGGCCATAAATCCGCCATACGACCAACCCCAAATTCCTATGCGCGAAGCGTCAATGTAGGGATAAGTACCCAACACCTTGGCGGCCGCAATTTGGTCTTCGACTTCGTATTTACCCAATTCTTTTTGGGTGCATTTTTTGAAGGCAGCCCCTTTAAATCCTGTTCCTCTTCCGTCTACACAAGCTACTAAATACCCTTGTTGGGCCAAGGACTGGAACCAATAATCGTCGGAACTGTTCCAATCGTTGTTTACTTGCTGCGAACCCGGTCCAGAATACTGGTACATCAAGAGTGGGTATTTGCGTGAAGGATCAAAATCGGCGGGCTTCAAAATCCAGGCATTTAACTCATGGCCTTCGGCGGTTTTGAGTACAAAAAATTCCTTGGAACCCAATTTATAACTAGCCAATTTGTTTTGTAGGGCCTCGTTGCTTTCTATGTTTTTGAGTAATTTCCCCAATTTGGTATCGTGCAAGGAATACTGTGTGGGCTGGGTAGCCGAAGAATACGATTGGATAAAGTAATCAAAATTGGGACTAAAGGTGGCCGCATTGGTACCATTTTTTGCCGACAAACATTGCTTGTTTTTGCCCGATATGTCAATTTTGTATACCGCTCGATTGATGGAACCCAGTTCGGTAGATTGGTACAAAATCGACTTGGTTTTGGCGTCGTAGCCATAATAGGCCGTTACTTCCCAATTGCCTTTGGTGATTTGGTTTTTTAATTTCCCGGCTGAATCATACAAATAAATATGATTGAATCCATCTTTTTCACTGGTCCAAATAAAACTGTTATCAGACAAGAAAGTAAGGTTATCGGTTACGTCTACATAGGCCTTGTCTTTTTCGTTGAGCGCCACACGGCTTTGCAACGTAGTCCCGTTGATGAACAACAAATCTAAATTGTCTTGGTGCCGATTGAGCACTTGCGCCGACAAGGTATTGGCATCTGCAGTCCACTGCAAACGCGCAATGTAAAAATCGTGATAGGCCGATAAATCAACGGTTTTGGTTTGATTAGAGGCCAGATCAAAAACATGAAGAGAAACTTCCGAGTTTTTTTCACCGGCTTTAGGGTACTTGAAGGTTTCGATCGTAGGATACAAGTCCTTTTGAAATACCGACATGCTGAATTCAGGCACTTGGGATTCGTCAAATTTGATGTAGGCTAATTTTTTACTGTCTTTGCTCCAATCAAAGGCGCGCACAAAGGCAAATTCTTCTTCGTACACCCAATCGGTAATCCCATTGATGATGGCGTTTTTACGGCCGTCATTCGTAAGCTGCGTAGTCGCTTTGGTCGCTAAATTATACACAAACAAATTGTTGTCTTTGGCGTAAGCCAACTGCTGTCCATCGGGAGAAAAAGTAGGCTCTTGCACGGGAAAATCAAACAACTTGCTTACCGTTTGGGTGGCTATATCATACAAATAATAGTCTGCCGTAAAGGAATGGCGAAATATTTGGGTTGAATTGGACGCCAATAAAATTTGCTTTTCATTGGGGCTAAACACATAACTATCAATCCCCTCCTTGAGTAGCGGTTGATTTTTGGTGTCAATGAGGGTGCTAATTTGTTTCAGTGTAGCAAAATCAAAAAGGTTGATTTGCATACTTTGGGTACTGCGGTCGAAGTTGAGTACGGTGTATTGATTGGTGTTTTTAAGGGCTTGTAATTCGTCCATTCCTTTGGCCCGGAAAGCGCCGGAATAAATATCCTCAACGGTAATTTTTTGTTGTGCCAAAACCGAAAACTGAAGGGCAAAAACAAAGGCGAAAATGTGTAGTACTTTCATAAAAAATAAGGCGTTTTAAAAACATTCAATTTTAGTGAAAAAAATGCAATTATTGTCACATTTAGGAAATAAATTCGAGAGGAATCCAAGCGCGTATAGGTGAAGTTCGCCAAAAAATTAGCATACAATCCCACTAGTATCCGTTATATTTGTACACTTTTCTAAACAGAGCAAACTATGACACACGGCATTGCTGGATTTTCAAAACTGAGCAAAGAAGACAAACTCCTGTGGTTGTCTGAACAGTATTTTACCACCCCGCATGAAGCAACAGCCTTGCTTAAAAAATATTGGAACTCCGACCAGGCGCTCCAAAAATTGCACGATGAATTTATAGAAAACACGGTGAGTAATTTTTACTTGCCTTTGGGTGTGGCACCTAATTTTGTAATCAACGGAAAAAACTATACCATTCCCATGGCCATTGAGGAAAGTTCGGTGGTAGCAGCCGCGGCCAAATCGGCTAAGTTTTGGGCCAGTCGTGGCGGGTTTAAAACCCAAGTGATCAACTCCGAAAAAATAGGTCAAGTGCATTTTATGTACCAAGGCGATGGTGAAAAATTAGCGCGATTCATCCAACACATTCAACCCAACTTGCGCGAAGCCACCCATGACATCACCAAAAACATGGAAGCACGAGGCGGCGGTATTAGCCACATCGAGTTGCGCAACCAAACGCATAAATTGACACACTATTTTCAGTTGCATGCCACCTTTGAGACCAAAGATTCGATGGGGGCCAATTTTATCAATTCGTGTTTGGAGCAATTCGCCAAAACCCTGACTGCAGAGGCGCAAGAATATGCTGAATTTACCGAAGCCGAGAAAGACATTCAAATCGTGATGAGCATCTTGTCTAATTATGTCCCCAATTGTTTGGTCCGGGCCGAGGTTTCTTGCCCGATTGAAGAGTTAGCCGAAAAAAAATTAGAACATCCCGCCGAGTTTGCCGAGAAATTTGTGCAAGCGGTACAAATTGCCCAAGTTGAACCGTTTCGTGCCGTTACGCACAACAAAGGCATCATGAATGGCATTGATGCTGTTGTACTCGCAACCGGAAATGATTTTAGAGCCGTAGAAGCCGGCGTGCACGCCTATGCCGCTCGTGACGGACAATACCGAAGTTTAACCCATGCGTCAATAGAAGAGGGTGTTTTTAAATTTTGGATTGAAATTCCGTTGGCTTTAGGAACCGTAGGCGGCTTGACCAACTTACATCCCTTGGTGAAATGGAGCATGGAACTCTTGCAAAAGCCATCGGCACACGAACTCATGCAGCTTGTAGCCGTAGCTGGCTTGGCCCAAAATTTTGCGGCCCTGCGCTCCCTTACTACAACCGGAATTCAAGAAGGACACATGAAAATGCACCTGAATAATATTTTACAACAACTCGAAGCTACCGAACAGGAACGCCAAGCGGTGCAACAGCACTTCAAAAAAGAAACGGTGACCCACGCGGCGGTCGTTTCGTTTGTAGCACAATTAAGAGCATAGCAACTAGTAGATGGAACAGCAATTTTACAGCAACGGCAAGCTTTTACTCACAGGCGAATACGTGGTGCTGAGTGGCGCAAAAGCCTTGGCTGTGCCCACCCAATTGGGTCAGTGGCTGCGGGTGAATGCTGCCGAACAAAATGGGATGCATTGGAAAAGCTTGGATGCTGACGGCAGTTGTTGGTTTGAAACCCATTTCGATTGGGAAGAAATACTATCGCTTCCAAGTGCCGAACAGAGCGTTCGAAATACCTTGCTCACCATACTCCAAAAAGCACAACAATTCAATCCTGATTTTTTGAAAAACAGCACCGGGATATCGGTTACAACTTCACTTAGTTTTCCTAAAAAGTGGGGCTTAGGCACCTCGTCAACCTTAATTAACAATTTGGCCCAATGGGCGCAGGTAGATGCCTACCGATTATTGTTTGCCAGTTTTGGCGGAAGCGGCTATGACATTGCCTGTGCGCAACACGATACGGCGGTGGTCTATTCATTAGTAAATGAAAACCCAGTAGTTACTCCAGTAGTGCTCGATCCGCGTTGTAAATCACACGTATATTTTGTCTACCTCAACCAAAAACAGAACAGCAAAGAAGCCATTGCGGCCTATTATAAAAAACAACACCGCTTGGCCGATCACGTGAGTGAAATCAGTACAATTACCGAAGCCTTGCTCGAAGATACTTCTTATGAAAATTGGTTGGATCAACTGCAAAAACACGAAATAATGCTAAGCAATGTACTCGAAATGCAAACCGTGCAAGAAGCCTATTTTTCTGATTTTGCTGGGGTGGTAAAAAGTTTGGGTGCTTGGGGCGGCGATTTTGTATTGGTCTTGAGCAAAACGGATCCCACCTCCTATTTTACAGACAAAGGGTATTCTACTATTATTCCCTATACCGAACTCATTAAATAAAAAAACCCGATTCAATGAATCGGGTTTTTTGTATGTTGTGCTTCAATTAGTAATTGAACTTGGCGCGATTGTCTTCGATATCGGCATTGTCTTTCAAGGCAGGAATCACACGTCCGGTGTACGACTGTACTTGTGATTTTACTTTGTTTACGTAATCCGCATGCATTTTCAGGGCTGGTGCTTTAGTGATTAACGTTGGTTTTACCACATATACTCCCGAATTCCCTTCGATAGGCGCAGATACTTTGTTTAGGCCAATAGCAAAAGCGGTTCCTACTACTTTACGTTCAGGTCCTGCATTTGGAATATTGGCATTCTCTACCGTCAAGTCTACTGCTTGCTGAATGGCAACACCTGAAGATTTGGCCACCGCTTCAAGGCTAGAACCTTTCATTTTGGCAGCTAAGATGGCGGCTTTCTTTTTGTTTTTCAAGATGGGCTCAACAGATGGTTTGGCATCCTCAACGGCCATTAATCCTTTCTCGTTGGCTTTTTTCACTTTCACGATTACGTTACCCATATTGGCAACCTCAAATCGTTTCACATCGCCAACGTTGGTTTCTTTGTCAAATGCCCAACGCACGATTTGTCTTTGTGGACCTAATCCGCCACAGACTTCGTCCATTTCTTTTACTTTAACCGCTGGAGTAACCGTCAATTTTTGTGCTTTGGCTGTTTTGTCAAAGTCTTTTTCGTTGGCATCCATTTCAAATTGAACCGCTGTGGTATACAATTTATCTGTGGTAGTTTCTGATGGTTCAATTTTTTGAGCAATCGTCGCCAAACGAACCGCATCTTGTTTGTCGGTCACATTGATGATGTGGAATCCGAAATCAGTTTCAACTAAACCAATTTTACCAACCGGATTACCAAATACAAAATCATTGAATGGCTTCACCATTTGACCCGGAGCAAAGTAACCCAAATCACCCCCTTGTTGTGCTGATGAATCATCCGAGTTGGTCAAGGCCAACATCAAGAAACTAGTTGGATTGGCTTGCACTTGCGCCAATAAAGTTTCGGCTTTGGCTTTGGCTTGTTCTTTGGTGCGTTTTTCTTTTTTGTTGGGAACCTGAGTTCCTTCGTAGCTAATTAAGATGTGACTTGCTTTGGCAGAAGCACCGCCTTTACGACCCATTCCTTTAGAAATGCAATAATACGGCCCTCTCATGTAAGGTCCATAAATTGATCCTGGCGCCAAGGCAAATAAGGCTTCAGCGTGTTCTGCAGGCAAATCTTTTTTGGCCGTGTAGGTTGAATCATATGGGATGTCTGAATTTTCATTCACGAAATCAATTATATTGGCAGCGCCTTTAAAGCCTGGCAACGTATCATTTTTACCGGTTGCTTGGTTGTAGACAACACTTCCGTTTAGCAAGCCATTTACTTTGGTTTTCACCTCGGCTTCGTCTTCTGAAGAGGCTTTGTCTTCTATCACTACGTAATCCAATTCACGAGAGGCATCCGCTTTGTATTTTTTCTCGTTTTTCTTCATGTATTCGGTGATTTCGGCATCCGAAACTTTAACCTCACTGTCTTTGATGGAAGAATACAATACAGCCACATAATCCATATTGACTTTATTGGCTTCCAGTTGGTGATCGGCTTCTTTCTCACGATCCTTCACATATTGTGCTTGCTCGGGATTGGATTTGAAGTATTCTTTGAATTTAGCTAAATCAAATTGACCCGCTGCGTTTTGAAACAAAGGATTCTGACCAATATTTTGATCCATTTTAAAGGCCTCTATGATGTGTTTTTCACCGGCTTGTATGCCTAATTTATCGAACTCTGCTGACAACAATGCAATAGCCACTTCTTGATCCCATACTCGGTTTACCGCTTGGGTAGAAGTCATTCCTTGTTGACCACTTTTCTCTACATTACTCACTTTCACTCTAAAGTCTTCAAAAGAAATGTCTTTTCCGTTTACACTTCCGATGTATTTTGAATTCCCAAAACCACCTTTATTATACAAATCTTGTACAATAAAAGCCAAAAGAGAAAATCCAATAACGGCTATTAGAAGTAAGGAACGTTGTCTAATTTTTTGTAAAACTGCCATGTTTATTCGTGTTAAATTTTAATTCAGTTTGCGAAAATACAATTATCTATTTAATAACCATAAAGGTTTAAATATAATTTGCTTGAAAAACATTTTTTTTAATCAATCTCCGTCGTTTGGGAACGCGGACTTGTTAGTCTTGTTTTTTGTTGGACTGATTGGCTTGCATCTTGGCTGCAAATCTGCGGCGAAAGAAGAAGGTAAATAATGCGATCGCTGCAAAAAAGAAAGAGATCCACGGTTTTTCGGGATTATTCCATTTAACGATGCCGTCGTAAATGCAATACAAAGCAAGAGCTAAGTAAATGTATTGAGTGTATTTTAAGTAATTCATAGTTATTCGGTTTGATCAATTTCTCCGTTAATGCGTTGGGAATTTACCCGTTTAAAATCTTTGCTAAAATCTATTCCTTCTCCAAATGAAACTCCTTTGGGATCGGTAAACTTAAACTTTTTCTCGGTAAAAAACCATTCGTTTTTTTGGTCGTAATAGAGCTGTTCGGTTTCTAAAACTTGGCCAAATTCGTTGCTGATTTTTACTTGATTTTGCAAATCAATAATGTCTGTGCCTTTAAAGGTAATGGCGTAATTAGATTGGATAAATGTTTTTTTGCCTTTGTTGTCATACAGGGTAACTAATACGCCTTTTGGGAACTCGGTATAGGGAAATTCTACGTTGGCATAATCCAACATTTTTTTACTTTCTAATACCGAGGTGATCCGGCCAGAATCAGTGTATTTGAGGTTAAAATCTTCGGCTTCACCTGCCGGAGCAAATTGGGAAAAATTAATTTTTTGAACCTCTTTAAAATTACTTTCGCAACCCACAAAAAACAATATAAAAAAACAACCAAGCACTCCTAGCACGCAAGGGTTTGGTTGCAAAGAAAAGCCTTGTACCGGTTTCATTAATCGTATTTGCGTTTCACAAACCATTTGTCATTGAGTGACAAACTCATCACTACGTTGGTGTAGTTTTCTCGAACTAAATTAGACAACACAGTACCTTTTTGTCCGTATTCAACTCCAATATTTAGGTTGGAGAATGTTCCGCCCAAAGGCAAGCCAAATCCGGCAGTAAACGCATAATCTTTGATGGTTTGGTTTTGAATCACTAAACCGGTGTTTTCATAGCGAAAACCTGTGCGGTAGGTAATTTTTTGGAAATAGTTGGAAAAGGCATTGTAATTAGGAATCCAAAATCCGCCTAAACTGTATTTGTATCCGTTTTTGAACGAGGCTACCGTAATGTTATCGTAGCGATTACCCATGGCACTAGATTGGTTCCAAGTGAACTCCGTTCCGATCATCCAATTGCGAGTTTTTCCAATCCCTGCCCCAATAGAAATTTGGTTTGGCATGTGCAGCCTGGCCGTACTTTGGTTTTGGGATAACTCATCGACGACCAGCGGCGAAAGGTATTCGGAATACGTAACCGAACTAATAGTTTGTTCTGTAGTTGTATTTAAATTACTATTGTAGTTATAATGTAGACCACTGTAAAAATCAATTTTTTCAATTTTGCGTTGGTATAACAAGCCTATTTTATAATTAAATCCTGACAGTACTGTAGTATTTTCTTCTAATACTCCAAATTGAATACCATTTATATACTTCAAACTATTGGTTTGAATTTCACCAAAATTATAATTTACCTCGGCTCCAATACTTAAATTAGGTTTAAGTTGATATCCATATCCAAAAAATACTTTATTTACCCCTCCAGTACCTTCAAATTTTTGAATTGTATCCACAACCGTATTTCGGATGCGATATCCTACGGCTGAATAAGGAATTAAACCAAAACTAAATCCTGACTTTTTGAGCGGAATAGCCACTGCCAAATAATCTAAGGTGGAACGCTGTGTTTTTTCTTTTTCCGTAAACGTGCGCAACGTGCCCGAATTGAATGAGCCTCCAACAGTAAACGTAGTGAGTTTTAAGTAGGAGTAGGAAGCAGGATTTTGGATAGAAACGTGAATACTGTCTGGCATAAATGACAAGCCTCCCATGAGTCGATTCTCTACTGTCCCTTTGAAGCGGATCTCCCCGATTCCATAAAAAGAATAAGGGGACGAAGTAGATTGTTGTGCTACAGCCATAAAAGAAACCATAAGCAGCAAGGAAAGCAGTATTTTCTTAGTCATTTTGGGTTTGGTATTGGTACAATTTATTCAAGGCTTCCAATAGAAAATTTGAATTGGCAAATATGGTATTTTTTACTCGCTTAGCCAAAAATTCTGCATCACCGCCAGTTAAAATTATGATAAATTTTTCTGCCTGCGCTTCAAGCTCTGCAAGGGTTCCCTCTATTTCATGCAACACGCCTTGTACCACGCCCACATGCATCGATTCGGCGGTAGAATTTCCGATGGGGAGTTCGGGAAACTTTTTTTCCAAAAGCGGCAATTTGGCAGTATAGTTGTTCAAGGCCTTGTAACGCATTTCAATACCTGGCGAAATTGCACCACCCAAATAGACATCATCGGCCGATATATATTCGTAGGTAATGCAGGTGCCCGCATCAATCACCAATCGATTTTGTCCGGGAAATTGCAATACGGCTCCTGCCGCCAAAACCATTCGATCAATCCCCAATGTTGCGGGAGTTGTATAGGCGTTACGAAAAGGAAATTTGGTTTGATTTGACATCCTGTATGCCGGAATGGCTAGTTTGAGTTCCTGTATCACCTCTATAATTGAATTGCCCACATTGGCATGAACGAGCTGCTTGATTTTTGGGTATTTTTTTAAGATTTCTGGCAGCTGATGCTGGCAATGATCGGAAACAAATGCAAACGTCTCTAGCAGTGTATTGTTCTCAAATACAGCAGCTTTTATTCGGGTATTTCCCACATCAATTACGAGGACCATGAGCAGTTATCTTAGGACGCAAAAGTAAGGATGATTTTTTTATGGTTTTCGTTTGGATAAATTAAAAATGATACTATATTTGCACCCTCAATACCAAACGGTACCTTAGCTCAGATGGTAGAGCAATGGACTGAAAATCCATGTGTCCCTGGTTCGATCCCTGGAGGTACCACAGAAAAATTCCCTAATCACTTTATAAGCAAGTAGTTAGGGATTTTTTGTGTAAAAAGGGGACTTGAAAAGGTGTTTCTGTCCAGTCAAATCATATAGACAGGTCGTAAGGGTACAGAATTTGCATAATTCTTAGTAAACATCTACCCTTTTGACTTTATAACTAATTCAACTCGCAAAGACGCAGTCTCGAATTCTTTGGACGCAAAGTTTTTTATTTAGTCTAGAATTTTCTTAAATCATATTTTTGCGGCTTGGCGGTTTGACGAAAAACCAAAACAAACAAAAATGACGCTTTTTGAATCACGCAAAGACGCGGTGCCGATAAATCGGCGCGCAAAGTTCACTTCGCACGGATTGAAAAACTTTCTCAAACGCTTTTCTCGGACTGCCTCGAAAATAGACTTCGCCACAATACACATAGCCAGTTTGGGCAAATAAATGCAACATGGCTGCGTTGTCAAAATTGGTATCGGCTTTGATGCTATAAATGTGGTGTTGAAGCGCAAAAGATTCGATGTAATCAAACATAAGTCTAGCTAGGCCTTTCCCCAAGTATTCATCGGCCACAGCTATACGGTGAAACACCACAAAATCGGCATGTGTAAGCCATTCTCCTTGTAAGTTGTCGTATTCGGGTTCGTCGTTAATCAAAATAGCGCAGTAGACTGCAATCTTATCTTGAATCATCAACACATAGCCCACTTCTTTTGCTATATCATGCGCCACGACATCGGGATTTGGATAGCCGTCTTGCCATTGGTTGCTGCCATCGGTTTTGCGGCGCAGGATTGCCTGTTGCAAAATGGTCCAGATTTGAGGCAGGTCATCCAAAGTGGCCAATCGAAATTGATAGTTCATAAGAGTTGAATTACTATTTTATAAAAGTATACATTCTAGAAAAACAGAATGCAAACAAGAATTAACCAAACTATATTGAAACAACTTTTGCTATGTGATTGATTTTAATATCTTTGGAATTCACTTAAAAAATTAATTATGAAAAAATCACTTTTAGCAGCAGTAGTTTGCGTGTTTTCAGTATTGGGAATGCAAGCACAAGGGGTTCAATTTAAGATTGTCACTACGGTAGAATCAATTGTGCCTGGTGGACTAGGAAGATCCAGAATTATCGAAAATGGTCAAGAGGTAAACTACTCCGATTTTACGACTACCCGAACCAAAGACGGGAAAGAAAAAACATCCAAAAATCGAGGCGACGTTAAAATTGACGAACTCAAAGAATCAACTTTGGTGAACTTTTACAGCATGGTAGGGATCAATTTTCAAAACATAGCATCCAATGATGCAATGATGACTTCTATGCTCAATGCCCACAGCAAAGAAGGCTGGGAATTGACTCACATTGCCAGTGGTGTAGAAAGTGATGCCGGAAAGGGCGATGGCAATGGTATTTTTATTACACGTTATTACTTTAAAAAAGCAGCGAAGTAATTCGGTTTGACTTTAAAAAAATGGCTAAACGATGAATTTATTTGTTGTTTGGCCATTTTTGGCTTTCAGCTGTTAGCATTCAGCTTTTAGCGATTTGTAATACTAGGAACGATCTGTTAACAAACAGAACATTTTGCGACTTCACGGCTTCTCGAGAAACCATCAAAATCATCATTTTTATCTCTCTCGCAATCCCGAAGGTTCGGGACGCAGAACCGATAAATCGGTTCGCAAAGTTTTTTATTTAGTCTTGAATTTTCTTAAATCAAGTTTTTTTGCGACTTGGCGGCTTCGCGAGAAACCAAAACAAACAAAATGACGCTTTCTGTATCATGCAAAGAGGCGGTACCGATATATCAGCGCACAAAAAATCGAATCACTAGCAGATAAATAAAACATCGTTATTTCTATCCTTTTCTTTTTCCTTGATGAAAAAGAAACAAAAAATCAAGACCTGGGATTTTCGGCGATCTAAATAGGCTTACTTCCTAAAACTCAAAAACTCGCCCGTTCGCACACTCACGGACTCAAACAATTCGAGTTTCTTTACGGAAGTTTCACCTTTTAGATACTCGCCTGCCAAATCCAATGGTCAGAGAGGTCTTCGGAAGTACTAATATAGATGTTGGAATTTGGAATCTCAGAATTGGAATTTTGATAATTCGTACATTGGTGGCTAAAAGCAAACAGCTGTTCTTAGTATACTCCCCAAACTCCCCTCTCGAGAGGGGCTAGGGGGTGTGTTTTATTGGTTGTAAGTTAACCGTTGACAGTTTACAGTGAGAGAGCGAAAACTTTCTCAAACGCTTTTCTCGGACTGCCTCGAAAATAGACTTCGCCACAATACACATAGCCAGTTTGGGCAAATAAATGCAACATGGCTGCGTTGTCAAAATTGGTATCGGCTTTGATGCTATAAATGTGGTGTTGACGCGCAAAAGATTCGATGTAATCAAACATAAGTCTAGCTAGGCCTTTCCCCAAGTATTCATCGGCCACAGCTATGCGGTGAAACACCACAAAATCGGCAAGTGTAAGCCATTCTCCTTGTAAGTTATCATATTCGGGTTCGTCGTTAATCAAGATAGCGCAGTAGGCTGCAATCTTATCTTGAACCACCAATACATAGCCCACTTCTTTTGCAATGTCATTGGCCACCACCTCGGGATTTGGATAGCCGTCTTGCCATTGGTTGCTGCCATCCGCTTTGCGCCGCAGGATCGCCTGTTGCAAAATGGTCCAGATTTGAGGTAAATCTGCTAATTCAGCTTTTCGGGATTGATAATTCATAAAAATGATAATATTGTTTTGTAAAAATATGAATTCTAAGAAACAGAATGCAAACAAGAATTAACCAAACTATATTGAAACAACTTTTGCGATTCAAAAAATAAATCTATATTTGCAGCCACAATTCACGCGGGTATGGTGAAATTGGTAGACATGCCAGACTTAGGATCTGGTGCCGCAAGGCGTGTAGGTTCGAGTCCTATTACCCGCACTTTTAGCTCAAACATTTGTTTGGGCTTTTTTTATGGGATAAAGCGTGTAGGTTCCCCCGACGCTTCGGGGCTATTACCCGTGCAAAAAAAACTCTAACTTTTTATTTACTAATAGATTAGATTTTTTTAGTTTTTTAAAACTATCTTTTTATGTCTGAAAATACTATTCTATTTTTATTCAGCCGCCATCCACACATTCATTTTACTCTCCAACAAAGCCAATGGCATCACGCCCGATTCCAATACTTTCTCGTGGAATTTTTTGATGTCAAACTGCTTGCCCATTTGCGACTCGGCTTTGTGGCGCAATTCAAGAATTTTGAGCTGACCAATTTTGTACGAAAGTGCCTGGCCCGGAATGGCCATGTACCGTTCTATTTCGGCAGTTATACTGGCTTCGCCTCCGGCTTCATTTTGCATCGAATAGGCAATGGCTTGTTCGCGCGTCCAGCCTTTGCAATGGATGCCGGTGTCCACCACCAAACGAATGGCGCGGTGCATCTCGTCGTTGAGCATGCCTAAATATTGGTACGGATCTTGGTATAACCCCAACTCTTTTCCTAAACTTTCGGTATACAAGGCCCAGCCTTCTCCATAGGCGCCAAACCAATTGAACTTTCTAAAATCGGGCAAAGTGGTGCTTTCTTGTTGCAAAGACACCTGAAAATGATGTCCCGGAATGGCCTCGTGCAAAAATAAATCTTCGTCTTCGAGCACGTTATAATTTTTGGCGTCGGGGATGGGCACATAAAAAATCCCCGGTCTTGTTCCGTCGGCAGTTCCTTGCACATATTCGGCGCTTGCACTGTTTTCGCGGAAGGCTTCGGTGCGGCGAATCTCAAATTTGGTTTTGGGTTGCACGGCAAACAAACGATCCACGTTGGGTTTGATCTTTTGATAAATGCGGTCAAAATTGGCCAATACCTGTTCAGGAGTCGTAAAAGGTTTGAGTGTTGGGCTGGTTCGTACCTCGTTCATAAATTCTTTCAAGCTGCCTTTGTAACCCACTTGAGTTTTTACCAACTCCATTTCGGCTTGCAATCGGGCTACTTCTTTAAGTCCCAATTGGTGAATGGTTTCGGGATCAAGCGAAGTGGTAGTCCATTGTTTGGCATAGGCAGCATACAGCTTTTTACCAAAGGGCAAGGCCCCAATACCACTGGTATTTCGGCAGGCAGGTAAATAGTCGTTCTGCAAAAACGTGACCATTTTTTGAAACTGTGGTACCAATTTTTGGCTGATTACTTGGGCATAGGCGGCAGCTATTTCTTTTTGCTTGGCAGCAGGGATGGTTTTGGGCATTAATTTAATAGCGGAATAGTATAAATTATCGGTGGGATTGGCGGTAATCAAATCTTGAAATTCGGGAATGATTTTCACGGTCAAGGCTTTGGGCAAGACCACTTTTTGAGCCATTCCTTTTTTCATGTATACCATCGCCGAATCAATCCAAACGGCATATTTTTCCATGCGCACCAAAAAGTTACGGTAATCCTTTTCAGTAGCAAAGGGTTGCGCGCTAGTCCCTCCGGCAAACTGCCCCATGGTGAGGTGTGTGCCATTAAACTGCTGAATGGGTAATAGGTGAGTAGGTTGTTTAAGTAGTTCTAGTCCGATTTCTTGGTAGGAAGTATAGAATGCTGCCTGCTTGGCACGGTAGCTATCGGTCATTTCAAAAACCAATTGGTCGTTGTATTGGTTTTGTCCGTATTGGGTAGCTTCCAAGGGGAAAAGCGCATTCTTATCGTCAAAATACTGCTTGGTAAATGCCGAAAAATTAGTTTCGTTTTTCGAGCTGCAAGCCATTACAGAAAGGGCAAGCAAAAGCGCATACACGCTGTTTTTAAGTAATTTCATAGTGGTAATTATGATCCGTGGTATACTCGCGAAAATACAATTTTTTCGTTCCTTATTTCTAAAACCTCTGCCACTTTCATCTCGGGCTCTCCGTCTACTTGACGCAAGTATTCCATGAACACGCGATTTTCGTTGGCTGTGATGGTTAAGACCTTATAATGCAAACTAGGCAAGCGGTCAAAGGCATCGGCCCACCAGTCCCGTAGCGAGGCTTTTCCGTTTATGAGTCCTTTGGTTTCGGGTAGGCGTTGCGCCAACTTAGGGCTAAAGTGTTCGGCCTGTTCGTCATACAAGTCCAATAAGTTTTCCAACTGTTTGGCATTAAAAGCCGACAGCCAATTGAAGGCAATTTGTTCGGGAGTCGTCATAGGTTTATTGCAAAAATTCCCGCTTTTCAGCAGGAATTAGGGTTACATATTTTTCAAATTAATGATTTCTTGCTCGGTCAAAAAACGCCAGTTGCCTCTAGGCAAGTTCTTTTTGGTGAGCCCTGCAAAAGAAACCCGATCTATTTTGAGTACGTTGTAATCAAAGTTTTCAAATATAGCGCGTACTACTTTTACGTTGGCCGTGCGCAACTTAAGGCCTATTTCGGTCTTGGGTTCTTTTTCGATGTAGCTAATTTCTTCTATATACAAACGGTGCCCATCAAGGGTAACGCCGGTTGAAATGCTTTCTAAATCTTCGAATTTCAAATTTTTATCCAAGGAAACTTGGTAAATCTTGGGCGATTTCTGGTTGGGTAACCCAAACTTGCGAATCATATCGGTGTCGTTGGTAAACAACAGTAAACCGGTTGTGTTTTTGTCCATTCGGCCTACGGCAGCAATTTTGGAGGTAGTGGCCCCGCGCAACAATTCCAAGACATTTCTGTTTTCTTGGCCTTCGTCGAGGGCGGTGGTAAAGTTTTTGGGTTTATTTAATAGGATGTATTCTTTGCGTTCGGGGGTGAGTTCTACACCATCAAAATTGACCACATCGCCTGGTTTTACTAGGAATCCCATTTCGGTTACGGGTATGCCGTTTACTTTAACATTCCCCGATTGAATATAAATATCAGCATCTCTACGCGAACAAACACCCGAATTGGAGATGTATTTATT
The DNA here is from genome assembly GCA_026390995.1 of Flavobacterium sp. Taxonomy (GTDB): domain Bacteria; phylum Bacteroidota; class Bacteroidia; order Flavobacteriales; family Flavobacteriaceae; genus Flavobacterium. The sequence goes on along the minus strand of JAPLEX010000040.1, from coordinate 670 downwards.
TAAACGCATTTCATCCGGGCTTTTAGCGCGTTTGGGCGCCTGATTGGGTTTGCATTCGGGTTTGGCGGCTGAGGCTGTAGAAGCTGAGGCAACACTTGGCTTAGGTTTTTTTGTCTTTTGGGCTCTTTTGGCCATCGCAGGTTTTGGTTTACTTGAACCTGGTCTAACGCTTCCGGTGCGGTAAGTGCTGCGTTTTGATGGGCCATCCTTTTTATTCATGGGTACTGGGCGTATTTAGGTAATTTGACGGCAAAGATAGGGTTTTCTTTTTTGGTTGTGAGTTGTGGGTTAGCGGAATGCAAAGCAATAGTTTTGATAAAATATAATTAATTTAAGAAGTGCTAAATACATCTCAAATTATTAATTATATATTAAAAAAGCGACCCACTGGATCGCTTTTTTATATGATGAATGCGGATATTTTTTAGTACCAGTCCGCGTGGTAACGGTTTTGACCTAGATAGATCATTAAACCAAAACTTAAATTATAAAATGAGCCAATAGTTGAATTTCGATTTTGATATACAAAACCGCCATCAAAGCCTCTGTGTTGTTTGACGTTAATATTTGAAGATAAATCAACATAAAAAACGGTATTTTCACCCAACTTAAATTGAGGCGTTAACCCCAATGAAATAGATCCAATTCGGTCTGTAACTGATTCCCCCAG
>JAPLEX010000043.1:23191-56234 GCA_026390995.1 Flavobacterium sp. | reverse complement strand
TCTTAGTAAATGAGTAGACTTTATGACTTTATGACTTTACGACTGAACAAGATTGCTTCGTCGTTCTTCCTCGCAATGACGTTCTTAGTATACATTAAAAAAACTTCCAGCTTCCCACTTCCCACTTCAAGCTAAAAGCTAAAAGCTATCAGCTATCAGCCGTTCTTAGTATACTCCCACAATTTTTAATTATTCATTTTTAATTATTAATTAAACAATGACGCCTCTATTTCGCAGCTCCTCCACTTTATTTTCCAACTTTTCTATGAAAACTTGGTGCTCCTCCGAATCTGGATTAAACGGGCGGTGTAGCCTGCTTTTTTGTACGGCTGCAACCTCAGCAATGAGCGCTTGGGCTTCGGGCGTGGTGGTCACGCTGAGCCATTTGTCCCAAATGTAGCGAATGGCCAAGGGGCTGGGATGCAAGAGATCATCGGCATAAAAGCGGTAATCGCGCAATTCGTCGAGCAAGAGTTCATAGGCCGGAAAGTAATAGGCCTTGTGCGTTTCAAGCACCTGATGCAAGGCCACCAATAAATGAGATTTGCTGCGTTGGTTTTCGACCAAACCGTCTTTGCTGTGGCGCACGGGTGAAATTGTAAACACCAGCTGCACATTGGGATTCACAGCATGAATTGTTGAAATAAGTTGTTGCAAAGCGGCTTGAATCTCGGCTACCGAAAGCAGTTCTTTGGCAAAGGCCGTTTGCGGAATTTTATGGCAATTGGCCACCACCCGATCGCATTCCAAATGCCGGTACACCCAAGCGGTTCCGAGGGTAATGCCGATGTGCGTAGCTTGTTGCAATTGGGATTTGAGTAATTGTTGTTTGGCATTGAGATCGTCCAGCATCGCCTCGGGACTGGGATTACTGCAATCAGAATGCAGTTCGAAGCAATGCCATAAATTGTTGTGAAAAATTAAATCAGCATGGGTATAGACTTTGTCTTGCAAAGCCCGATCCACCAATTGCTGCAAGGCCAAGGGCTGCAACAAAATACCAAACGGATTGGTACTTTGCGTGAACCCCAACTGTGCAAATTGGCGGCCCATATTGTCGGCAAAACAGGAGCCCAACCACAACAAACGCGACTGGTAATCGATTTTTTTATCCAAGGGCTGTAACGCGACAAGAGTGCTGAGTTTCATGAATTAAATTTGCCCAAAAATAGGGAAAATAGAGTTGCGCCACGAGTGCACGAATAGTATAAATTCCAATATTGAATCCCGACGCTTCGGGACCAAATTCCAATTTCAATACTCGGGATCAACAAGGTTGGGAACACAGCTCTATATAATTTGAGAATTCAGCACAATCAGATGAATTTCCAAATTATCTAATCTTCAAATATCTTCAAATTACATCAAAAAATCCCCCGCTTTTTCCAAAGCTGCTGCAATACCACTCGCGTCTTTTCCGCCTGCGGTTGCAAAAAACGGTTGTCCGCCTCCGCCGCCTTGGATGAATTTCCCTAATTCGCGCACCACTTGGCCCGCATTGAGGTTTTTCTCGGCCACCAATTCTTTAGAAATGTAGCAGCTGAGCATGGGTTTATCGTCTTGTACTGTTGCGAGTACCAAAAACAAATTGGTTTTGTTGGCGCCCAATTCGTAGGCCAAATCTTTGGCGCCTTCGGACGATAAATCTACCGTAGTGGCCAAAAATTGTACCCCGTTGCGCTCCTGTAATTTGCTGGCCAAATCGCCTACAAGTCCTTTGGCTTTTTCTTTCAAGAGTTGCTCCAACTGCTTTTGCATTTTGGTGTTTTCGTCTTGCAATTGTTGTACGGCTTTTACCGGATCTTGGGCAGACCGCAACACGGCATTGATCTCTTTGAGCGTATCGGTTTTGGCCATAAAATAATCTTTCACCGCCGCCGAAGTAATGGCTTCGATTCTGCGAATTCCTGCCGCAACGGCACCTTCGCTCACAATTTTAAAGTGCCAGATATCTGATGTGTTGCCCACGTGAATTCCGCCACACAATTCCATGCTTTCGCCAAATTTGATGGCACGCACGGTTTCGCCATATTTTTCGCCTAATAAGGCCATCGCACCTTCAGAGACCGCTTGTTGAAACGGAATATTTCTGCGCTCTATCAAAGGCAATTGTTCGTGGATACGGGCATTCACAAAATCTTCAACGGCCTGTAACTCATCCAGAGTTAATTTGGCATAATGCGAAAAGTCAAAACGCAAATAATCGGGATTCACCAACGAACCTTTTTGTTCTACGTGGGTGCCCAAAATACTGCGCAAGGCTTGGTGCATCAAATGCGTCGCCGAGTGATTGGACGCCGAACGTCTGCGTTGGCTCACATCCACAAAAGCGCGAAATTTTTCGTGCAAATTATGGGGTAATTCTCTCGTATAATGTACAATCAGATTATTCTCTTTTTTGGTGTCGATGACATACACCGCATCTCCATTAGCCAACTCAAATGAACCTTTGTCGCCTACCTGGCCTCCACCTTCTGGATAATAAGGTGTAGTATTTAATACGATTTGAAAAACGGTTCCTTCTTTGGCACTTTCCACTTTGCGGTAGCGCAATATGTGCACGTCGGCTTCGGTGTGGTCATACCCAATAAAGGGCTCGGCACTGTCTTCTGAGATAATAATCCAATCGCCTGCTTTTACTTGGGATGCCGCACGAGAACGGTCTTTTTGTTTTTGTAATTCTACTTCAAATCCGGCTTCGTCGAGTTGCAATCCGCGTTCACGTACAATCAAACTCGTCAAATCGATCGGGAATCCATAGGTGTCAAACAATTCAAAGGCTTTAGCGCCATCTAACGTTTGATTTTCGGCATTGGCGATGAGTGTATCCAACAACACCAAACCTTGGTCTAAGGTGCGCAAGAATGATTTTTCTTCTTCCCAAATTACATTGGTACACAATACTTTTTGGGCACTGATTTCTGGAAACGAAAAGCCCATTTGCGCGCTCAAGGTTTCGACCAATTTATAGATAAAGGGCTCTTTGGTATTCAAAAAGGTAAAGCCGTAACGGATGGCACGTCGCAAAATACGACGAATCACATAGCCCGCTCCGGTATTGGAAGGCAATTGGCCGTCGGCAATGGCAAAGGCAACGGCACGCACGTGATCAGCTATCACGCGAATGGCAATGTTTATTTTTTCGGCCTCGGCATTTGGGGCTTTAATGGTATAGGTACTTCCGGTAATGGTTTCGATTTCGCGAATAAGCGGACTAAATACATCGGTGTCGTAATTGGATTGTACGCCCTGCAATACCATACACAAACGCTCAAATCCCATACCGGTATCCACGTGTTGGGCCGGTAATTTCTCGAGAGAACCATCGGCTTTGCGGTTAAATTCCATGAACACATTGTTCCAAATCTCTACCACATGCGGATGGTCGCTGTTTACCAAATCTTTCCCGGGAATCAAGGCTTTTTCTTTGGCCGAACGAATATCCACGTGTATTTCGGAGCAAGGTCCACAAGGTCCTTGGTCGCCCATTTCCCAAAAATTATCTTTTTTGTTTCCTAATAAAATGCGGTCTTCGGCTATGAGTGTTTTCCAAATGTCATAGGCCTCTTGGTCAAAGGGTACGTTTTCTTCTTTGCTACCTTCAAACACCGTGACATATAAAATCGATTGGTCTATTTTGTATACTTCGGTAAGCAATTCCCAAGCCCAATGAATCGCTTCTTTTTTAAAATAATCGCCAAAACTCCAGTTCCCTAACATCTCAAACATGGTGTGGTGGTAGGTGTCAATCCCCACTTCTTCCAAATCGTTGTGTTTGCCAGAAACACGCAAGCATTTTTGGGTATCGGTAATGCGGTTGCTTTTGGGTGTGGCATTTCCTAGAAAATATTCTTTAAACTGCGCCATGCCCGAGTTATTAAACATCAGGGTGGGATCGTCTTTGAGCACGATGGGCGCCGAAGGCACAATCAAATGGCCTTTGGATTGAAAAAATTCTAAAAATAGCTTTCTGATTTCTTGTGATTTCATGAGAGAAAAAATAGCGTGTGTATCTGGTTTGGCAATGGGAATCAACTTATAAAAATTGCACTTCGTTTGGGGTGCAGCTCCATTTTAATAAATGAAAAATGTGTGGTGACAAGCAAACATTTAGTAAGTTTGTTCGGCCGACAGATTTCGGTGCAAAAATAGGATTTTTTAAAATATGGCGAAGGTAAAATATTACTACGATTCTGAAAATCTAGCCTACCGAAAAATCAAGACCAAAATAGTCACCAAATTTGGCTATGTGGCCTTGTTTTTGTTGGCTTCTGCCCTATTTGGATTCCTTTGTTTTCTCTTGATCTTAAACACCCCTTTTTTAGAAACGCCCAAAGACCGTTTGCTCACGCGTGAACTCGACAATTACGAGTTGCAGTATGCGCTACTCAACAAACGCATCAACCAATTGGACGAAGCCATTGCTACTCTCGAAGACCGCGACAATAATGTATATCGGGTGTATTTTAACACCTCACCCATTCCTGTCGAGCAACGCCGCGCCGGATTTGGCGGAGTGAATCGCTATGCGCAACTCGAAGGCTACAACAATTCGGATCTGGTGGTGAGCACCAGCAAACGCGTGGACGAACTCACCAAAGCCTTGGCAATTCAATCTAAATCTCTGGACGAGATTGCCAAATTGGCCAAAGACAAAAACAAATTACTCACAGCCATTCCAGCCATTCAACCGGTGAAGAATGAAAATCTACGCCAAGTAGCTTCTGGGTTTGGCTACCGCAGTGATCCGTTTACCAAGGTGCGCAAGTTTCACGAAGGCATGGATTTCTCGGCCAAAACAGGCACCCCTATTTATGCCACAGGCGACGGCGTGGTGGCCCGAGCCGACAACAAAGTATCTGGATACGGCAACCATATTGTATTGCGTCATGGGTTTGGATACGAAACCTTATACGGACACCTGAGTCGCTACAACTGCAAACCCAACCAACGGGTGCAACGCGGCGATATCATTGGGTATGTAGGCAGCACTGGACGATCAGAAGGACCGCATTTGCATTACGAAGTACACAAAAATGGCGAGGTGGTCAATCCGATTAATTTTTATTATGGCAACATTTCGGCGGCAGAATACATAGTTATTTCTAAATTAGCCAACCAAGAGAACCAATCCTTAGATTAACCTAACACAAACAGGCATATGCAAATCGAATTAGCAGCAGGCAAACGCTATTACAGCATCGGGGAAGTTTCCAAAGCATTTGGGGTAAACACTTCGTTGATCCGTTTTTGGTCGAATGAATTTGACACCATTAGCCCCAAAACCAACGCCAAAGGCAACCGCTTGTATACGCCAGAGGACGTCAAAATTTTACAATTAATTTATCATTTAGTTAAGGAAAGAGGCTTTACCTTAGAGGGCGCAAAAACGCACCTGAAAGAGGCCAAGAAAAAACCGCTGGATAGCTATGAAATTATCAGCAAATTGGAGGCCATCAAAGGGCAATTGCAACAACTTAAAAACGAATTATAACTTTAAATTTTAAACAAAATGGATTACAAAAAATTTATTCCTTGGATTGTTATCGTAGTAGTAGTATTTGGCTTATACAGCTGGGTAAAAGGCATCAACAATACCGCCGTGGTGTACGAACAAGAAATCAACAAATCTTGGGGTGATGTGCAAACAGCCTACCAACGCCGAAATGATCTAATTGGGAATTTGGTGAATACCGTGAAAGGTGCCGCCGATTTTGAGAAAAGCACGCTTACGGCGGTAATCGCTGCCCGTGCCAAAGCCACTTCAATTACGGTTGATCCAACCAATATCTCTCCCGAAAAATTGGCTGCCTTCAACTCGGCACAAAGCGGGGTGAGCAGTTCACTTTCTAAATTATTGGTTTCGGTTGAAAAATACCCAGACTTGAAAGCCAACGAAAATTTCTTGAAATTACAAGATGAATTGGCCAGCACCGAAAACCAAATTCTTACGTCAAGAACACGTTTTAATGAAGCAGTAGCGCCCTACAATACGCATATCAAAACCTTCCCGAACTCTTTGTTTGCTGGCGCATTTGGCTTTAAAGAAAAAGCCTATTTCCAAGCGGTTGCAGGAGCTGAAAAACCGGTTGAAGTTAAATTCTAACACACTACATCATGTCGCAATCTACTCCGTTCTTAACGCCCGAAGCCGAAGCCGAAATTGTCGAGGCCATTCGTTTGGCGGAATTACAAACCTCGGGAGAGATTCGCGTACATCTAGAAAAATCAACCTCCAAAGTGCCGTTTGATCGGGCTTTGGAGGTTTTTCATTCCCTCAATATGCACGCCACCGAACTAAAAAATGGCGTGCTTATTTATGTGGCCTATCTGGATAAAAACTTTGTGATTTGTGGCGACCAAGGCATCAACGAGTTGGTTCCTGCCGATTTTTGGGACACAACCAAAGACCTGATGGCTTCGCATTTTAAATCGGGCGATTTTGCAACCGGCTTAGTTTCGGGCATTGCCCAAGTGGGCCAACAACTCAAAACCTATTTTCCTCTTCAGGAAAACGACCAAAACGAATTGTCCAACGAAATCTCTAAAGGATAATGCAAACTAGAAAACAATCCTTGAATAGATTAGTACTACTGAGCCTTTTGTTATGGGGAAACATGCTATGTGCGCAGTTTACGATTCCCGAAAAACCAGCATTTCAAACCTCGGTCTATGATTATGCCAAGGTGTTGAACGAAACCGAAAAACAGCAACTCGAAGAAAAACTCATTCATTATTCGGATTCCACGACCACTCAAATTGTAGTGATTACGATTGAAAGCCTAAAAGGCGAAGACATTGGCATCCTCACACCCAAATGGGGACATGCTTGGGGCATTGGTGGCACCGAAAAAAACGACAACGGGGTAATTATTTTATTGGCCAAAGCCGAACGCGAAATCTGGATCTCGGCCGGCTACGGCTTAGAAGACCGATTGACGGCCGGAATAGGCGGTGAAATTACCAGAAGCTACATCTTACCCGAATTCAAAAAAGGAAATTATTACCAAGGTTTAGACCAAGGTACCTCGGCGATTATTGATGTATTTAAAGGCAAATACAAAGGCGAACGCAAAAAGAAATCCAAAAAAGAAGTGCCGTTTATTCCCATTGCCATTCTAGTTTTAGTGGCACTCTTCTTGATGTCGCGCAACAAAAACAACAACTCGGGCAACAACGACAAGAACGGCAACAACGGCCGTGGTCTCGACTTGATGGACATTATTCTGCTTAGCAGCTTAGGCCGCAGTGGTGGCGGATTTGGCGGCTCATCTGGTGGCGGTTTCTCTGGCGGAGGCGGTGGATTCGGTGGCGGATTTGGCGGCGGCGGCTTCTCTGGAGGCGGCAGCGGCGGGAGTTGGTAACAGAAGTGGGAAGTGGGAAGTTTGGAGTGGGAAGTTTATAAAAATATTTTAAGAACAACTGATTAGAAATTCCAATATTAAAATCCCAAATTCCAACATCCATATTAGCACTTCCGAAGACTTCTCCGACCATTGGATTTGGCAGGCGAGTATCAAAAAGGAGAAACTTCCGTGAAGAAACTCGAACTGTTTGAGGCGCTAGCCGAGTTTTTGAGTTTTAGGAAGTGAGCCTATTTTGATCGCCGAAAATCCCAGGTCTTGATTTTTTGTGGTCTTGATTTTTTGTTTCTTTTTCATCAAGGAAAAAGAAAGACTAGCAGCTTTTGCCACGAATGCACGAATTAAACAAATTCCAATACCGAAATTCCAAATTCCAAAACCTGAACATCAACTCATAACTCATAATTCATAACGATATAAAAGTTCTAAGAAAATATTTTTACTTCTCCCTGATATAAATATCCATCGGTACACCCGAAAAATCCCATTGCTCACGGATCTTGTTTTCTAAGAAACGCTTGTACGGATCTTTCACGTATTGCGGCAAATTGGCAAAAAACACAAATTGCGGCGTGGGTGTAGGCAACTGCATGCAGTACTTGATTTTAACGTATTTTCCTTTCAAGGCCGGTGGCGGATAGCTCTCGATAACCTTGAGCATAAAATCGTTAAATTTGGAAGTAGCGATGCGTTGCGATCGGCTCTCGTATACTTTTACAGTGGCTTCTAAGGCTTTTAACAAACGCTGTTTGGTGAGCGCCGACACAAACAAAATAGGCACATCGGTAAACGGCATAAGCTCTTCGCGAATCTTGGCCTCGTAATCGCGGGTGGACATGGTATCTTTTTCTACCAAATCCCATTTGTTGACCAAGATCACTACCCCTTTTCGGTTTTTCTCAGCGAGCCAAAATATACTCTGGTCTTGTCCTTCGAATCCGCGGGTGGCGTCGATGATTAAGATACACACATCGGCGTATTCTATGGCACGCACCGAACGCATTACCGAGTAAAATTCTAAGTCTTCTTTTACTTTGGCCTTGCGGCGTATTCCGGCGGTATCAACCAAATTAAATTCAAAACCAAAACGGTCAAACTTGGTATCAATGGAGTCGCGGGTTGTTCCGGCAATGTCGGTAACCATGAAACGATCTTTGCCAATTAAGGCATTGATGAAACTCGATTTTCCGGCATTGGGACGTCCTACTACGGCAAAGCGTGGCAACACAATTTCTTCGGCTACCGGTTCTGGTTTTTCTGGGAAGGCATCAATCAAGGCATCCAATAAATCCCCTGTTCCGCTGCCTGAAATACTGGCAAACGTATAATATTCACCCAATCCCAAATTATAAAATTCCAAGGCGTCTTTCTCGCGCATGGCATTGTCTACTTTATTTACCGCCAACAAAACAGGTTTAGAAACCTTGCGCAATAACTTGGCTACGGTATCGTCCATGGGCGTAATGCCTTCTTCTACATCAACCACAAATAAAATCACGTCGGCCTCATCAATCGCCAATTCTACTTGCTTGCGGATTTCGGCTTCAAACACATCGTCAGAACCTTTGATGTACCCGCCAGTATCAATTACCGAGAACTCTTTTCCGTTCCATTCGCTTTTGCCGTAGTTGCGGTCACGGGTTACCCCCGAAACGGCATCGACAATCGCTTCTCTGCGTTTAATCAACCGGTTGAATAAGGTTGATTTTCCTACATTTGGTCTTCCGACTATGGCTACGATATTATTCATGGGTATTCAATTTTGGGCAAAAATACGTTTTTTGAATGAGGTAAGAGAGATAAATGCAGTGGCTTATTGGTTGTAACCAAAACGCTTCAATTGGTTGGCATTGCTGCGCCAATTTTTATTCACTTTCACATACAACTCAATGTGGATTTGTTTGCCGAAGAATTTTTCTAAATCGGCACGGGCTTCGATGCCCACTTTTTTTAAGGCCGCTCCTTTATGGCCTATGATGATGCCTTTTTGGGTATCACGTTCCACCATAATGAGGGCACGGATGCGAATGATGGTCTCGTCTTCTAGGAATTCTTCGGTAACAATTTCTACCGCATACGGAATTTCTTTGTTGTAATACAACAAGATTTTCTCACGAATAATTTCATTCACAAAGAACCGTTCGGGTTTATCGGTCAAGGTATCTTTAGGATAGTAAGGCGGACAAACTGGCAACAGATCTATGATGCGATTAAATACTTCTTTGACATTAAAATTTTGCAAGGCCGATATGGGGAACAACTCGGCATTGGGCACTTTGGCTTGCCAAAAAGCAACCTGTTCTTCGAGTTGCTCTTGGTTGGAATTGTCAATTTTATTCAACAACAACAACACAGGAATCTTGGCGTGGATAATTTTATTGAAAAAGGCTTCGTCTTTGAGTTCTTGCTCGCCAATCTCCACCATGTAAATCAGAATGTCGGCATCTTCAAACGCCGATTTCACGAAATTCATCATCGAGGCCTGCATTTCATAAGCCGGCTTGATGATACCTGGTGTATCTGAAAAAATGACTTGAAAATCATCGCCATTCACAAACCCCAAAATACGGTGACGGGTAGTTTGCGCCTTAGATGTGATTATAGACAAACGCTCGCCAATAAAGGCATTCATCAAGGTTGATTTGCCCACATTGGGATTGCCTATAATATTTACAAAACCTGATTTGTGTTCCATGGTATAGTTAATCTGTATTTAACAAAAAAGCCACTCATTGCTGAATGGCTTTCTTAGTAGCGGGAACAGGACTCGAACCTGTGACCTTCGGGTTATGAGCCCGACGAGCTGCCTACTGCTCTATCCCGCGCTGTTTCGAGGGCAAATATACAACCAATATTGATACGTACAAGCTATTTAATTAAAAAATATATGATTGGTTAGTGCGTTGCAGCTGAATTAATTAAAAGTAAATTGAACCACAACTGGAATATGATCAGAAATTGTTTTGGCATCCTTGAGCGAAGCAAAACGTTGGTAGAACGAAATAACTCCTGCATAAATTAACTTATTTTTTTTCGGGAGGTAAAAAACATTGTCGTATTCTGAGGCCAAACAGTTGCCATTTTTACAGCTGCGTTTCAAGGATGTTTTTTGATTTACTAAGGCCGATCGATAGTTCAGTTTGCGAAAGTTGTTGAACACACTGTTGGACTGCGGACAGTTAAAATCGCCCAAGAAAATAAGATTCAATCCAGGATATTCTTGTGTGACTTTGGCCAAGAGTTTAATTTCACGCTCAGGCTGCTTGGATTTGGGTACGGCATGAAAGGACACCAAAGTGAATTGTTTGCCTTGCTGTTCAAAAGTAGCCATATAGGGTTCGCGTTCAATTTGCAGCGCATATTGCTTTTCTAACCAAGCTTTCCCCTTTAATTTTACTCGGCTGGATTTCCATAAAAAGGCATAGCGTTCGGTGGTTCCACCTGTAGTTTGGGTGGGATCGCTGATGCAATAATCCCATGTTGCGCCTTTTCGGTTCAAGGCATCGGCCAATCGAGCAACTGCTTGTGCGCCCCCATTGCCGGCCACCACTTCTTGAATGGCAAGGACATCATAGGACTTTAGCGTTTGGGCGATAAATTCAATTTCCTCGGTTGATTTGGATTTACCCAAATTTTGAATATTCCAAGTAACTACACTCAGCTGAGCGTTGGCCCAACTGCTCAATAAGAATATTAGAATAAATAAGCGAATGCGCATTACAACGTAATTTGGTGACCAATACTACAAAAAAAACCACCAACTTTCGTTGGTGGCAAACCATTTATTTAAACCAATTTATTTATTAAAAACTAATCTTCTTCTGCAAGTGCCGATGTTCGATCTTCAACCGGAAGCACTACAGCCAATCCCGATTCGTTTACCATCGTCATGTTTAAGGTATCTAATTGTGCTAAGTTTCTAGAAACTGCACCGCTGAAATTATTGTACGAAATGTTCATTTCTTTCAATTTTGGCAAACGCTCCAAATCAAAGGGCACTTGTCCGTCCATGTTGTTTTCAAATAAGCTTAAATTCTCGAGTGATGACATATTAGCCACTTCTTTGCTTAATTTACCGGTTAATTTGTTACTATTTAATAACAACACACGCAAAGATTTTAAGTCGTAAACCGCTGATGGAATGGTGCCTGAAAGTTCATTGTTGAATAAAGACAATATTTTCAGCTGTTTTAAATTGCCAATTTGCGCAGGAATTGTTCCGGTCAATTCGTTCATAAACAACTCTACGGATTGCAGGTTACTTAAATCACCCAATTGCGATGGAATAGTTCCTGACAATTTATTGAAACTTAAATTCAAATATTTTAACTCTTTCAAATTAGAAATAGAAGCCGGAATAACACCTGAAATTTCATTTCTAAATAAATTTAGTTTTTGCAAATTTGATAAATCTGTAACTGCAGCTGGCAACTCTCCTACCAAATGATTGTTGGATAGATCTAGGCTTACTACTTTATCGTTTTTAAGTACTACACCAAACCAAGAATTTACCGGGGCGTTTAAATCCCAACTGTGTGTCCATTGAGCGCCATTAGTTGCTTGGTACAATTTTACAAGTGCTTCTTTTTCTTTGGGTGAAACTGCTGCAAAAAGACTAGCTGATGCAACTAAAGCAATAAATAAGGTAATTTTATTTTTCATGAGTAGGTTAATTTATGTTTGCTAATTCATCTGGTTGTTGGGAACAACACAAATGCTGTTTTTTATTCCGGGGTAAAAGTATACGCAACATCGTTTATGAGCAAATATAATCGATTAAATGCATTTATTTGTATTTTTATAGAATATTTTTCTTACAATTATAAATAAATTACAAATGATGCAAATTCAGTGACAAAACGGATACAATGCTAAATCCTACTGCAAAAAAGTTATATTTGGTTTATTAACCTTTACAAAAAAATTATGGACATGAATTATTTAGCCCTACTCACTGCAGCATTTTCATCGCTTATTGTTGGTTTTGTTTGGTATCACCCAAAAGTATTTGGTACAATTTGGATGAAAGAAGCAGGCCTAAACTATGCCGATTTAAAAGCAAGTAACTTGGCAAAAACACTTGGAATTTCTTTTATATACGCATTATTTATTGCCATTATCCTACAAACACTTACTATTCATCAGTTTGGGGCCATGGGCATGGTAGGCGGCGATCCTACCATAGCAAAAGCTTCCTACGGTGAATTTATGGCCGATTATGGAAATGCGTTTCGCACGTTTAGACACGGAGCCTTACACGGATTTTTGGCTGGATTATTTATGGCATTGCCTGTAATTGGCACAAGTGCTTTGCACGAGCAACGCAGTTTTAAATATACATTGATTGCTGGAGGATTTTGGGTGGTAAGCTGTATGCTTATGGGCGGAATAATTTGCGGATGGCCTTTGATTTAAAGTATATTTGCCGAAAAAAAATTTGAGTACATCAACTGGGATTAAAATTTATCGCCACACCTCCGAGCTTCCAGACAATTGGAATGACCTGGCTATAAATAATATTTTTTTAACCCAATCCTACTTGGAAATCACCAAAAAATCAGCACCTAGCAATATGTGCTGTTTTTTTATGGGATTTTATCAAGGCGATAAATTGATCGGCATTGCTATTGCCCAATACATCGATTTATACAAATTGAGTTCGTTTGGGGAGCGCGACCAATGCATAAAAACCTCAATTCGAAATTTCGTGTTTCGCAACTTGGCTTCGAATGTGCTCATACTAGGAAACAATATGCTTACGGGTGAAAACGGCTGGGCTTTTGACCGCAGCATGGCGCCAGACCAACAATTTGATCTACTCAACCAAGGTATGAAAATGCTGGTACAAACCTTGAAAACCGAGGGCATTGGCATTCATATTCAACTAGCAAAAGATTTTTACTTTACCGAGTTTAATCAAGAATCGGCAAATCATTTTAAATCATTTTATCAGTTTTACATCCAACCCAATATGGTTTTTACTATTCCAGAACATTGGAATACAGAAGCAGATTATGTAAATGCCCTGCAAAAAAAATACAGAGACCAATGGAAACGCGCACGAAAAAAGGGAGAAAACATCAGCAAAAGACCGCTTGAATTGGCTGAAATAAAAGAACTGGAACAAACCTTACACGAGTTGTATTTTATCGTAGCCAAGAATGCGCCTTTCAATACTTTTTTCTTGAACGCCAATCATTTTTATGATTTAAAAGAAAATTTGGGGGAAGCTTTTTGCTTGTATGGCTATTTTGAAAATGAAAAATTGGTAGGGTTCAGTACGTTAATCAAAAATAGAGAAGACAATGACACTTATTTTTTAGGTTACAACGAAGAAATTCAAAAGCGAACCATGCTTTACCTGAATATGCTGTATGATATGCTGGCTTTTTCTATAAAAAATAAAGCCAAAAAACTCGTTTTAGCCAGAACTGCCTTAGAAATAAAAAGTTCAGTAGGTGCAAAAGCTATACCTATGTTTGGCTATATTAAACACCGGAATCCCATTCTAAATTTCTTTATGAAGTCTATATTTACCTATATGCAACCGGAAATAAAATGGCACGTACGCCATCCGTTTAAAGAAAATTAATGAACGGCATCAATTTCAACTTGAACCACTTCCCACTCATCCAACAACTGGTCTAATTCTTTTTTCTTTTTGTTGTAGGCCATAAAAAAAGAAGCGTCTTCGATGTGTTTGTCGTAATTGGAAGCTAAAGCTTTGTCGTCGTGTTGAATGTCTCTTTCTAGCTGTTTTATTTGACTTTCTATTTTACTCAAGCGATTTTGTAGCGCTTTCCCTTTCTTTTGATCTTCATACGAAAGCTTGGCGTTGGTTTGCGGCTGGGCTTTTTGTACGGCATCTTTTTTCTCTACTTCACGCATGTTTTCTAGGTTGCGTTGTTCTAAGAAGAAATTGACATCACCCAAATATTCCTTGATCTTTTGGTCTTTGAACTCGTAAACAATATTCGACATGCCTTGCAAGAAATCACGGTCGTGAGAAACCAATAACAGGGTGCCTTCAAATTTTTGTAGAGCCGCTTTCAGTACATTTTTGGATTTGATATCCAAGTGGTTGGTGGGCTCATCCATCACCAAAACGTTGATGGGCTGCAACAACAATTTACACAAGGCTAAACGGTTGCGTTCGCCTCCCGAAAGCACTTTTACTTTTTTCTCTACATCATCACCGCGAAACAAAAACGACCCTAACATATCGCGCACTTTAGAACGATTGGTGCCGGTTGCGGCATCTTCCATGGTTTGTAACAAGGTAATTTCTCCGTCTAAATATTCTGCTTGGTTTTGGGCAAAATACCCCAACTGCACATTATGACCCAATTTGATCTGACCATGAAATTCAAACTCGTGCACAATCGCTTTGATGAACGTAGATTTTCCTTGGCCATTTTGCCCCACAAAGGCAATTTTACTTCCGCGTTCGACCAATAAATTGATGTCTTTTAAAATAACATTGTCCCCGTAGGCTTTGGTAACCTGTTCGGCTTCGATAACTACTTTCCCGGGCACTTTCGAAACGGGGAACGAAATGTTCATCACCGAATTGTCGTCTTCGTCTACTTCAATGCGCTCCACTTTATCGAGCTTTTTGATCAAGGACTGCGCCATGGAAGCTTTTGATGCTTTGGCTCTAAATTTCTCAATGAGTTTCTCGGTCTCTTCTATTTTCTTTTGCTGGTTTTTTTGTGTAGCCAATTGTTTCTCGCGAATTTCATGGCGCAATTCCAAATACTGCGAATAGGGTTTATTGAAATCATAGGCCTTGCCCAAGGAAATTTCGATCGTTCTGTTGGTTACATTATCTAAGAACATTTTATCATGCGAGACAATCACGACCACACCCGGATAATTCCGCAAAAAACTCTCCAACCAAATGATACTTTCGATATCCAAGTGATTGGTAGGCTCATCTAGCAACAAAATGTCGTTGGCTTGCAGCAACAATTTAGCCAATTCGATACGCATGCGCCAACCACCAGAAAAAGTTTCGGTGAGGTTGTTAAATACTTCGCGCTTAAAACCTAAACCCAGTAATATCTTCTCGGTTTCTCCAATATAATTGTATCCGCCCAACAATTCAAAGCGGTGGGTGTAATCAGACAGATCTTCGATGATTTGCGAGTATTCGGCACTCTCATAGTCGGTGCGCGTAACCAATAAATGATTGATTTCTACTAATTTTCGCTCTACTTCTTTGATGTCTGTAAAAGCTTGATAGGCTTCTTCTAGTACCGTACGTCCTTGTTCAAAATCAATGTCTTGGCGAAGAAATCCAATGCGGACTTCTTTTTCGGTAGCGATACTACCTGAATCGGGTTGGAAATCGCGGGCCAAAATTTTTAACATGGTTGATTTACCGGCTCCATTTTTGCCCACTAGTCCTACTCGATCGCCGGCGCCCATTCTAAAGGTTACCTCTTCAAATAAATACGTTCCTCCAAAAGAAACCGATAAATTGTGGATGTTGAGCATAATTGTGTTAAATGTTACGTAGAGTAGGAAATGTAAAAGTACCTTTGTTAAAAATTTTTGCAAATGTTAAAAAAAGGATCCAAAGTAAATAGCATTTTAACAGGAAGTTGTCCGAAATGCCAAAATGAAAATATGTATCTCGATTCCAATCCGTATCACTTAGTAAATGTGCTAAAAATGCACGAAAATTGCAGCCATTGCGGATTAAAATACCAAATTGAACCCTCCTTTTTTTATGGCGCGATGTATGTGAGTTATGGGGTGAATGTTGCGCTAGGTATAGCCGCATTTATTATCGCACATGTATTTATCAAATTAAACCTCAAAGAATCGTTTGCCGCAATAATAGGATCGTTGATTGTTTTTTATCCGCTTGTATTGCGAGTATCACGTAACATTTACATTAATATGTTTGTTTCCTACGACCCTGCAACAAAAAAATAGTCTACTTCTTTTTGTTGAAACGTCTGAGATCAATTTCCTTGGGTAACGGCACCGAATTTTCGATATGATTAAATAATAATTGGGCCAAATAGGGTCCCAAAAGCACTCCTCTCGTGCCTAAGCCATTTAAAAGATGCAATCGGCTGTCTGATTCATGTGTTCCAATAATTGGCTTACGATCTTTTACTGTAGGTCTAATGCCGGCAAAATGATCGACTACCTCAAATTCACATAGTAGCACCTCATTTAGCTTTTCAATTAATTCAGTCCTTCCCGCTTCGGTAGGGATTTCAGTTTTATCATCCCAATTATAGGTTGCACCAACTTTATATAAATCGTTTCCAATGGGCAAAACAAATACGGCTGAATTTAGAATTTTATCCAGTTTAAGAGCAGGTGCATGAATGAGTAGCAATTCACCCTTTGCCCCATCTAAAGGCAAGTGATTGAACCACGGATTCGAATGCATGGCAAATCCCTCGGCAAATACTATATGTTTGGCTTCTATACCCTGATAGGATATCGAATGGGGATTTAAATGTAAATCGGCATGAACAAATGTTTCGTTGTGAAAGTATAGTTGTTGCTGTAAAAATATTTGATACTGCGTCACTAGTTTAGCAACATCAACATAGCCCGTTAGCAAAACTTCGCCATATTGAAAAGGAGACTCTATTCCGGCATAGGTAGTTGCATGTAAAGTAGTAGACAAGTATTTGTCAAGATTTGGTTTATCCGCTGCTATAAACCAATTGTTTTGCTCTTCAACTGAAGTAAATTTGCGTAGTACCGGAAGTTTATAATCAAATTGTTCACCCAAGCGATGCTCAATAGAGGCGTAAAATGAGCTCAATAACTCGAGTTGTTCGTCAGCCTCCCAAACCAAAGTAAAACGCTTGAGCACAACCGGGTTGTATAATCCGCCAGCCACTCGCGAAGAATTAGTAATGGGCGTATCAATCACAACAAAGGTTTTCTGCTGCTGCAAGAGTGTTTCAGCAAAAGAAATGCCGGCTAAGCCAGAACCAACTATTAGGTAATCTACCATATGAAATAAAAAACTCCTATCAAATTGATAGGAGTTGATGAATAATTAATCTAGGAACACTTAGTAGTTCCACATATCTTGTTCAAAATCACGGATTTTATCTTTCACGCGTTCTGATTCAATTAATTGCATTTGAGAATTCTCTCTCATGTATTCAGCAATTTCACGGTCACCATATACATTTTCTTCTTTGTATATTTCTCCATTAAATCGTCTTGAATTCAATAAATCATCAAAGGTTACTGGCATGGCTGAATTGCGATTGTTGAATGCTTTCGCATCGTGTAAAATATCGCGTACTGCAGGAAAATATACCCAAAACAACTCAATAAAATCTTGGTTTTCTGCACCGATTTCTTTGGCCTCAGGAGAAACTGGACAAATGCCAATTAAACGGTATTTCAATTCACTTTGACGTTTGTCAAAATACCAAAATCCTTTAATCTTATAATCAGAAACATCAATAGCTCCTAATTCCTTTTTGTTGATATATTGAATATCTAGAACTTTTTTTCCTGATTTATAATCTTCCGGGTAGTTATTAATCTCTTCTTTACCTGAGTTTGTAGTATCAATGTATGTAAAAGAACTACTCATATCTTTGAACGTTCTTTTGGTATTGAAGTAACTATCCGTATATACTTCGGTTATTTTACCTGACTTAATCCCTTTTAATAAAACATCAAACAATGATCTTCTGTCTTTCCCAATATTTGACGTATCAATCGGGTAGTACAACGGAAAATTAATTCGCTCATCTAAGTCGATAATTTCCCAAGTAGTTTTTCCCATTAACACATCACGATCGTGAACATACCCATAAGGCAATGGCTTGTCATTATCAGAATTGAGTTGTGCAGGTGTTTTTTTACCTATTTCTGAAGGAACTTTTGCATTCAACAAATTGGATTGCGCCATAGCTACGCTTCCACAGAAAAATAAACTGGCAATTATTACATTTTTTATCATTGTCTTATAATTATAAGTTATTTAAGTAGGTAGGTTAACTTAAATTATTGAATTTCATAAATAACCACAGCTGTTCTCGATAACAAAATATCAGAACCTTCTAATTTTGTTTTAATGTCAGAGATAGTCACTTGATCACCTCTTCCTGCTTTGGCTAAAGCAGCTTTACATTGTGCATTCACACGGTCACCAGAAACTACTACAGTAGCTTGTCCAGCAACTTTCAAACTAAATCCAGTAACTCTCAATTTTACTTCAAAATCGAAATCTAACATTTTAGCTGTAATTTGAGATACCTCTAAACGCGATTTAGCTCCTTTCACTACACCATATTCTCCACCAATACATCCAGTTGGAGCAGGAATACTTTTGATACGGAATATTTTTTTGTCTGATACTTTAGAGTCATCTGGCAAAGTTCCTGTAACATTAATCGCTACTTCAGTTCCTGAACCTGGATTCATTTTGTAAGACCCTGGTTTTCCATTAGAACTTAAACCTGGTGCAGAAGCAGAAACTTTATCTGCAGAAATACCAGCAAAAGAGATGGTCATCGGATTGGTAACACCGCGATAAACCACGTTCATTTTATCAGCAGAAATCGTAGCAGAATTTGGTTTTGGTACTACAACATAGTTTCCTTTAATAGGCAAACTGATCACTTTTCCGTTTTCATCAAAATTAAATGAACCGGTAATTTCATGCTCACCTACATTACCTGCGCCAAAAGAAAATTCAGCTTGACCGGCAGTAGCTTTTACAGAAGTACCATTTACGATAACCGATTTAGCCACTAAATTCGGGTCAAATTTTCCTAAGATAATTTTTCCTTTTACAGCTTCACCTTGAAAGAACGCTGTTTTTTCAGGAACCACAATGGGTTGGTAAGCTGTTAGCGATGCAGCAGCAACAAGATCAGATTGAAACATTCCGTTGATGATGTCGCTTTCTGTAGTTTTAATGTCTGCTTGCAATTGAGATAATTTGGTAATGGTAGCAATCAAAGGGAACCCTTTGTAATTGTACTCCATCCACTCAATTTTTTTGTTTTCAGTTTTAGAAAACACAGGTGTTGTAGAAAAACGATTTTGAATTTTCTTCAATTCAATTTCAGCAATTGAGCTTCCACCAACATCTTTGATTTTGGTTACAAAACTGGCGATTTTTTCAAGAAATTCTTTTCCTTTTTTAGAAGGCTTATCTCCTTCAAACCATTTTTCATCCACCATATCACCTTTATCCATCGCCTCAAATGGCAAATTACCATTTTCGTCTTTTTTGAATTCTTTAGTGAAGTCAGCTTTGATAGTTTCGATGTAATCATTGAATTCTTTAGAAATTGCTCTGATTTTCTCTACTTTATCTTTTTTATCACCGTATTGTTTGGGTTGATCAGCTGCTTTCTGCGATAACTGCTGGAATGAAGATTCATTTCTAGCGTCCGTGATTACATTAGATTCAACAATTTTATTATTTAAAATACCAAAAGCAGATAATACTTCTTTTGACATATTTAATGCTAACATGGCGATGAAAACCAGATACATCAGGTTAATCATCTTCTGTCTAGGGGTTAATTTTCCTCCTGCCATTTTATCTTAATTAATTTAGTTTATATATTAAAAATGTAGGAAGATACTAGTTCCCTTTGTTGCTCATAGCAGATAACATTCCTCCATAAACATTGTTCAATGACGACAAGTTTGAAGTTAATGATTGCATTTGATCTTTTAATTTTAAGTTGTTTTCAGCAACTTCGTCATTGATTTGTGCATTTCTAGAAGCACTTTCCAATTGAACTTTATATAAACTATTCAACGATTGCATTTGCGTAGCGGCCAATGTCAATTCTTCGCTGTATTTTTGAGTTGATGCAATTGAATCTACAGTTGGAGAAATTCCTTTTGCAGCCGATTCAAAGTTTTTAATGCTGTTTCCTAAACTAGCCATTAATTCGCCATCAATTTTGGCTTCTTTTAACATGGCGTCTAATTTTTGAGATAACAAACCTTGTGCGTCTTTTGCATCATCTGATTTTGCGCCTTTCTTTTGGGCTTCACCACCTGATAATTCAGGATATACTAAGGTCCAGTCCAATTCTGTATCAACTGGATCGAAAGCAGAAAGTCCAAAAATCAAAGCCTCAGTTCCAAGACCAATAATCAACATCGCGCTTGCTCCAGGCCAGTGCATTAATTTAAATAGTGCTCCTATGATTACTACTGCCGCTCCCATACCGTAAGCGAAATTCATTGCTTTTTTGCTTAAAAATGCCATAATAAAAAAATTTAGTTAAGTTAAGTTGATATAAATAGTTGGTTAAATTACTTTTTTGTGTTTCCGGTAACCGAAGTTCCCATGTAATCTTGCACTGTTCTGAATCCGATATAACTTCTAGACGTATCAGCGTATTCAAAATCACGTGTACTTACTTGCAAGAAATAGGCAACGTCTTTCCATGATCCACCACGCACTACTTTGCGCATGTTTTTCTATTCTGGAACATTTGGATTCATCGTAGAAACATACTCATAGGCCCCTGCGTCGTATGACGTATCAGTCCATTCTGAAACGTTTCCAGCCATGTTATACAAATTGTATCCATTTGGCTCATAAGACTTAGCTTCTACCGTATATAACGCTTGGTCACCAGCATAATCACCTCGATTAGGTTTGAAATTAGCCAAGAAACATCCTCTGTCATTTTTGGCATACGGACCTCCCCACGGATACGTTCCAGATTGAAGACCACCACGTGCAGAATATTCCCATTCTGCTTCTGTTGGCAAACGGAATGAATTGATTAAATCTCTTCCTGTTTTCTTTGATTTGATAAACGCGTTTTTCTTTAATGTTCTCCAGGCGCAAAATGCTTTAGCTTGGTGCCAATTTACACCTACTACAGGATATTCTGAATACGCTTGGTGCCACAAATAATCATTGTGCATCGGATCATTATACGAATAAGCGAAATCTTTAATCCACACAGTTGTATCCGGATAAACAGGACGAGTTTCTGTACGAATAAAATCTTTACGTTTCCCTGCTTTTGCTTTTGCAGCAGCCTGAATATCCATCCAAGAATATCTGAATTTTAATTTGCTCACATCAATGGTACGCAATCCATTGTAAGCTTCTGCCATTGGAATATACATCGAATCCATCACTTCAGTGTAGTATTCGTCCGGATATTTAGAGGTGTCTTTGATTAATTTTACTTTTCTGTTTAATTTTCTGCCCGCATACGGATCTTCTTCAGTACCCACACTGTAATAGTTCTCATACATGTATTTGTCGTAGGCCGTCATTTTAGCCGGGTCAGTGTCGTTGAATTTGAAATTATCAATACTTCCACCTTTACTTCCTTTGGCTGCTTTAGCACCGCCAGCTGCAGCTGTAGTTCCGCCTGCGGCAGGAGCACCTCCACCTAGTTCATCTGCTAAAATGGCCAAACGAACACGAATAGTTGAGTCTTTAACCCATTCTACAAATTCACGGTATTCACTGTTGGTGATTTCGGTTTCATCCATATAAAAAGAACGTACAGTAACCGTTTTGGTTGGTGCATCTTGAATGTTGGCCAAATCATCATCAGATTTACCCATGATAAAAGCTCCTCCAGGAATCAATGACATACCAAGGGGTTTTTCAGGATACCATTTTTTTCCTTTGATTCCTACTAATTCACCTTTGTCACTCGATCCACCACAGCCTACTAAAAGCGCTGAAAATACTGTAAATGCAATGAATTTCTTCATATAAATTTGGGTTATGTGTGTATTCAATTTTTGAGGCCGTAAACCTATTTATTATTTTTTTAAAAAACAATTAAAACCTAGAAATTTATTTTAGAAAACAAAAATAAAAACCCAGTTGAATTTTCAAAGAAAAAAGATCGTTAAAAGGCGCTTAACATCGACGAAATGTAATTTTTTACTATTTTGTAAGAATAATATTTCAATAATGCTTGGCGTATTACAACATATTCTTCCGTTGCGCTTTCCACCAGCGTTCCGGTATTTCATTTCCACAAGCCGCAATATATTCTTCGTTTGAACAGGGTAACAACGTGCTTTTTTTGAGTTTAGTATTGTTTGAACTCAAATAAGGAATCTCAATCCACCAGCGCTCTGTTTTATTGCTTTTGTAAAAAACCAATTCTTCGCCTTCTAAAGGCACAATATATTTAATGTAATTTTCTTTGCTGCCAAAAGGATATTCGTTAGATCGGTGTTGAACTCCTTCTATAAAATACCAACAAATTTGTGCAATAAGTACTGCCTCTTGACTTGTGCCAATATGATTAAAGACGCCAAATGAACTCACTTTGTCGCTAATTCCCGCATAACGTGCCAAGGCACAAATTTCTTTGCCGCTAAATCCATTGGGAGTAAACACGGAGAAATTACCCGAATCAGCTGATTTTACTGCATTCAAATCCAAGCTCACACAATCAGCATCTCTGAAAACCGGCTCTGCCAACAAAACATTGTTCGCAATATCACCCAATCGATAGGCATCAAAAAATAATTTTTCGACCAAATCTATTTCTTCTTGCGCGTTGTAATAGGTTTGGTAGCCTACATTACTAAAATTAAATAAATTGTTGGGCTCATCTATGATTATTTTGGTGAGATAGGAATCAGCCGTGAGCGGATCTTTTTCTTTGCCAAAATCAAATTTACTATCAATTGTAACCAAATTCACCATCTGCTCCAACCCATCATAGGCTCGATACAAGGGATACGTTAAATCTTGAGTGCCTCCAATGATAATAGGAATGCAGTTATTTTTTAGCAGCGATTTTGCCATTTGCTGTAAAGCAAAATACGTGTCTTCTATCGTTTCGCCCGATTTAATATCACCCAAATCGGCAATAGTCAAGTTCCAATTTCCTGAAAACAACCCATATATTGCTTTGCGTATTTCATCTAAATCGTAGGAAGCAAGCTGTCTGCTGCCTCTCGTTTCATTTACTCCAATTAGCGCGACTTTTACCTGATCGAGGTCCGGAAAATCATAAGACGTATGCAACACCATTGTAGTGCCCAATTGCTGCGGAGTCAAATAGTCCACATAGGTTATGATTTCGGCAGAAACAGGGGTCAAAAAAGTATAGTCCACGTTATTTTTTCTTTGGAGTTGATTTTTTTGTTACTGCTTTTTTGGCCGGCGCTTTCTTTGCTGCAGTCTTTTTGGCGGGCGTTTTTTTGGCAATAATTTCTTCTACTTGAGCCAAGGTAAGCTGGGCAGCATCCACATCTTTGCTCAATTCTATTTTGAGTTTTCCTTTTAAGATTACCGATCTTCCCCATCGTGCTTTTTCAACCACAATTCCTTCGGCTTTCCAGTGATGCAAAACCTTATCGACTTCTTTTTGTAGTTTCTCTTCGATTAATTGTTCAATATCACCTTGTGACAAGTGGTCAAAATTGTATTTTTTATTCACGTTGATAAACATGCCGTTCCACTTTATAAATGGCCCAAATCTACCCACTCCTTTTTGTACGGGTTCGTTTTGAAACATTCCGATTGGCGCATCAGCTTTGGCTTTTTCGTCAATAATTTCTTGGGCTCTTTCTAGCGTTATACTCATCGGGTCTTCCCCGCGCGGCAACGAGATGAATTGCGTGCCAAATTTCACGTAGGGCCCAAAACGACCGTTATTCACTTCGATCACCTCGCCTTTGTATTCGCCTAAATTCTTGGGCAACAAAAACAATTGTAAGGCTTCTTCCAAACTAATGGTACCAATGTTTTGGTCGTTCATTAAGCTGGCAAATTTCTTGTCCTCGGCTTCGGCATCGCCAATTTGCACCATCGGACCAAATTTACCCAAACGCACACTCACGGGTCTGCCCGAAACGGGATCAACACCCAAAATACGTTCGCCGCTTTCGCGTTCGGCATTGGCCTCGACATCTTGCACATTCGGATGAAATTTATCGTAAAACTCCTGCATCATCTTGGACCAATTTACATTTCCTTCGGCGATTTCATCAAAATCCTGCTCAACTTTAGCCGTAAAATGGTAATCTAAAATGCTCCCAAAGTTTTTTACCAAAAAATCGGTTACAATGGTTCCGATATCGGTAGGTACTAATTTTCCTTTATCAGATCCCGTGTTTTCTTTGAGCAATTGCTCCTGGATTGCATTGGCCTGCAAAGTCAATTGGGTATACTTGCGTTCGTGACCTTCTAAATTGCCTTTCTCTACATAATTTCTAGCTATAATTGTAGATATTGTAGGCGCATAGGTTGAGGGACGGCCGATGCCTAATTCTTCTAGTTTTTTTACTAAAGACGCCTCGGTATAACGCGCGGCTGCTCTGGAGTAGCGCTCGGTAGCGGTAATGTAATTTTGTTGCAGGATTTCATTCACTTTCAAAGCCGGCAACATCCCTTCNAGCCGGCAACATCCCTTCTTGTTCTTCTTCGTCGTCGTCACTTCCTTCTAAATATACTTTTAAAAATCCTTCAAAGAGCAATACTTCGCCTGATGCGGCAAACAATTCTTTGTGATTTGACGCGGCAATTTTAACTTGGGTGCGTTCCAATTCGGCCTCACTCATTTGAGATGCCAGGGTACGTTTCCAAATTAAATCATATAATCGAGCTTGATCGCGATCTACATTTACAGTGTGACGAGACATATCGGTGGGACGAATGGCCTCGTGTGCTTCTTGTGCGCCTTTGCTTCTATTGGCAAAAGTTCTGGGCTTGCTAAATTCTTTCCCATATGATCGGATGATTTCGGCTTGAGCTGCATCAGAAGCCTCTTTGGAGAGATTTACACTATCGGTTCTCATGTACGTTATAAGCCCCGCCTCATATAACCGTTGCGCCAATTGCATGGTAATCCCAACGGGTAAATACAATTTGCGGGCCGCTTCTTGCTGTAACGTAGAGGTTGTAAAGGGAGCAGCGGGTGATTTTTTGGCCGGCTTGGTTTCTAAATCACTAACCGTATAAATGGTGTTTATGTTTTTTTGTAAAAAATCGGTGGCTTCCGCTTTGGTGTTGAAGTTTTTTGCCAATTTGGCTTTTAGTGTTTTTCCATTTGCTGTGAGAAATTCGCCCAACACGCTATAGGAAGCAACCGCATTGAATTCTTGGATTTCGCGTTCACGTTCTACGATTAAACGCACCGATACCGATTGCACGCGACCGGCTGACAATCCTCCTCTTACTTTTCGCCACAAAACCGGCGATAATTCATACCCTACCAATCGATCTAAAACCCGACGGGCCTGTTGGGCATTCACCAAATTGTAATCAATTTCTCTTGGATTATCGATGGCTTTTAATATAGCTGTTTTGGTAATTTCATGAAAGACAATTCGTTTGGTTTTGGCTTTGTCTAATTTTAATTCTTCAGCCAAATGCCAAGAAATGGCTTCTCCCTCGCGGTCCTCATCGGAAGCCAACCAAACCATTTCGGCATTTTTGGCTAAGGTTTTGAGTTTGCTGACCAACGCTTTTTTGTCGGCAGAGACTTCGTATTTGGGTTTAAATCCGTTGAGTACATCTACCCCAATTTCCTTAGAAGGCAAATCGGCAATGTGGCCATAGCTCGACTCCACTTGGAAGTCGCTCCCTAGAAATTTCTCGATTGTTTTTGCCTTAGCAGGCGACTCCACTATCACTAAATTCTTTGCCATCTTTGGATTTGTTTGAGCCGCAAAAGTAGTAGTTTTTTTCAAACAGCAATTCCAACCCCAAAAAATAGGTATACCCACTCCTGTTTTTATACTGTTTCTCAATAACCAAATTTTGTCTGCTAAAATTGACTTGTTGAATAACTGACAACTTGTCAGAATTACGTGAATTGCATTATATTTGCCCCTAGTTTGAACGACGTTTACATTACACATGGATAAAACAATAGAAGAACACAAACAAGGAACTCAATCCGTGTTGCCTGCCAAAGCGCACAACACCAAAAAACTATACATCGAAAGTTACGGCTGTGCCATGAATTTCTCAGACAGTGAAATTGTGGCCTCGATATTATCTGAAAACGGCTACAACACCACTCAAATTATGGAGGAAGCCGATTTGGTTTTGGTGAACACCTGTTCTATTCGCGATAAAGCCGAACAAACTGTTCGCAAACGCTTGGAAAAATACAACGCCGTAAAACGCACCGTAAATCCCGGCATGAAAGTGGGCGTTTTGGGTTGCATGGCCGAACGCCTCAAAAACCAATTTTTAGAAGAAGAAAAAATAGTAGACCTGGTTGTAGGTCCCGATGCCTATAAAGATTTACCCAATTTATTACAAGAAGTCGAAGACGGCAGAGATGCGATAAATGTGCTACTTTCTAAAGAAGAAACCTACGGCGATATTTCCCCTGTTCGACTGAACAGCAATGGCGTTTCAGCTTTTGTATCCATTACGCGGGGCTGCGACAACATGTGCACCTTTTGCGTGGTGCCCTTTACCCGAGGACGTGAACGCAGCAGAGAACCGCAAAGCATCTTGGCCGAAATCAAACAACTTTGGGAAACGGGTTACAAAGAAATTACTTTATTGGGTCAAAACGTAGACAGTTATTTGTGGTACGGCGGCGGTTTGAAAAAAGATTTTGACAAAGCCAGCGACATGCAAAAAGCAACTGCGGTAACTTTTGACCAATTGCTCGAATTAGTAGCCACTTCGTTTCCCAAGATGCGCATTCGTTTCTCTACCTCCAATCCGCAGGACATGCACGAACCAGTTTTGCACGTGATTGCTAAATACTCCAATGTATGCAAGCACATTCACTTACCAGTTCAATCGGGTAGCGACCGCATCCTGAAAGAAATGAATCGCTTGCACACGCGTGAAGAATACTTGGCCTTGATTGCCAAAATTCACCAAATCATTCCCGAGTGCAGCATTACCCAAGACATGATCGCCGGTTTTCCGACTGAATCCGAAGCCGATCACCAAGATACCTTGCGCCTAATGGACGAAGTAAAATACAGTTTTGGCTACATGTATGCCTATTCAGAACGACCAGGAACTTTGGCAGGCAGAAAAATGGAGGACGACGTGCCCGAAGAAACCAAATTGCGCCGGTTGCAAGAAATTGTCGATTTGCAACGCACACACAGCGCCTTGAGAACCCAAGAATTTGTGGGGAAAACGGTAGAAGTACTAATAGAAAAGGAATCCAAAAAATCGACTGCCGATTGGGCGGGTAGAAATTCACAAAATTTGGTGGTTGTCTTTCCCAAAGAAGCCTACCAAGTTGGCGAATTTGTAAACGTACACATCACGCATTGTACCAGCGGAACCTTGATTGGAAAAGCGGTTGATTATTCCTTAATGAATTAAACAAACGGATTATGGAAAGTGTTCAAGCCATTAAGCAACGATTTGAAATTATTGGAAACGATCCCAAACTCAACCGCGCGATTGAGAAAGCAATTCAAGTAGCGCCCACCGACATCAGCGTATTGGTCGCGGGTGAAAGTGGTGTGGGAAAAGAAAATATTCCGAAGATCATCCATTCGTTATCACATCGCAAACACGGCAAATACATCGCCGTAAACTGCGGAGCCATTCCTGAAGGCACGATTGACAGTGAATTATTTGGCCACGAAAAAGGATCGTTTACTGGGGCAACCAATACCCGCGAAGGCTATTTTGAGGTCGCCAGTGGCGGAACCATTTTCTTGGACGAAGTAGGCGAATTGCCACTCACCACCCAAGTGCGTTTGTTGCGGGTTTTAGAAAATGGCGAATTTATAAAAGTAGGATCCTCGCAAGTGCAAAAAACCAATGTGCGCATTGTGGCGGCCACCAATGTCAATTTACTCGACGCCATTGCCAAAGGAAAATTTAGAGAAGATTTATATTACCGATTGAGCACGGTTGAAATTTTATTACCGCCCTTGCGCGAACGCAAAGAGGACATTCATTTGTTGTTTCGAAAGTTTGCCGCCGATTTTGCCCATAAATACAAAATGCCGCCATTAAAATTAGACGAGCAAGCGGTGGCCGTTTTGCAAAAATTTCGTTGGGCCGGAAACATTCGTCAGCTTCGCAACGTGGCCGAACAACTTTCTGTATTAGAAACCCAACGCGATATCAGCGGAGCAACATTACTTTCCTATTTACCACAAGAAGGAACTAACTTACCCTCTGTGCCCAAGACATCAACCCCAATTTAATTCAAAAAATATACGGAAGTCAATCGGTTGAGAGTGAAATTAGTTTTGAAGAATCACCGAGAACAGAAGTAATGGCGAAGACAAATAACACATCTCATTTTGACGACACCGACGATAATTATCTGCTTGCAGAAACCATCGAAGAGGAAGAAGTACTCAAGAAAGAGAAAAAAGAAATAGAGCTCATCAAAAAATCGTTAGAAAAAAACAAAGGCAAACGCAAGGCTGCTGCCGATGAATTGGGCATTTCGGAACGCACTTTGTACCGTAAAATCAAGCAATTTGATTTATAATTGTCCTATTGAATTTATGAAAACAACTAAGCCGAAAAAGAATATCTTTGACTTTTTAATCACTAAAATGAAATTTAGCCTTACTTGTTTTGGATTGTTCCTGCTTATGTCGATCAGCAACAGCTGTTCGGTATATAATTTTACGGGTACCGGTAAAATTGATGCCAGTACCTTTCAAGTGAACTATTTTCAGAATAATGCGGCCTTGATTGAGCCGGGAATTGAACGTACGTTTACCCAACGCTTGCAAAACCTCATTCAAAATCAAACGAGTTTAAACCTCAGCAGTTCGGGAGCCGATTTGGTGTACGAAGGGGAGATTGTCGATTACCGCATCAGTCCTACCACAGCAACCGCCGACCAACGTGCCGCACAAAACCGTTTGACTATTTCGGTGAATGTGCGCTTTACCAATAAAAACAAAGAGAGCGATAATTTTGAAAAACGCTTTTCATTTTTCTATGATTATGCCGGAACCGATCAATTGGTGGGCTCTAAATTGAGTTCGGCACTGGATGAAATTTTTGAACGCATTACCCAAGACATCTTTAACGAGTCTTTGGCAAAATGGTAATAAATCGCTCACTGTGAACGCAACTGAATTTTCCTATTTACTCCATAAGCCGCATGCTGTTCAAGACAAGCATACCGAGGCCCTGGAGCAAATTTTACAGGAATTTCCCTATTTTCAAAGCGCACGTGCCTTGTACTTAAAAGGCTTGTATAACCAAAGCAGTTTTAAATACAACCAACAACTCAAAAACACTGCGGCCTGCACCACTGATCGAGCGGTGCTATTTGATTTTATCACCTCGAATACATTTACAGCGGTAAGCAGACAACTCTATGACCAAAAAGCAGCTGAATTGTTGGCGATCGATGTAAAAGACAGCGAAGAAATAATTCCGACGCTTACCATTAAAGAAAACACGCTAGAAAGTTCGATACTCACCTCGATATCAGCAGCTGAACCCAAAGAGATTTCCCTACACACAGACAGCGAAAACAAGCCTTCTTCAGCAGAAATTGGCTCGCCGCTCGCCTTTTCGATTGGTGAAAAACACTCTTTTCAAGAATGGTTGCAATTGGCGAAATTTCAACCGATTGTTCGGGAAGAGCAGCCTACAAGTAATTCTAATTTGGATGCAAAATTAGATCTGATAGACAAATTTATTGAGCTAAATCCAAAAATACCGCCTGTAAATTCGCAAAAGGAAATTTTAATTCAAGCGCTCGAAAAACCAGAAGACCCGTCTTTTTTGATGACCGAAACCTTAGCCAAGGTCTACTTGGAGCAAAAAAAATACCAAAAAGCGATCCAAGCTTATGAAATATTAATTTTGAAATATCCAGAAAAAAGTAGTTTCTTTGCAGACCGAATTTTACAAATAAAAGAATTACAATAAACACGAGTACGTCATGAATACATTTTCGATTTTTTTAGTTTTAATCACTATCGTTTGTTTTTTATTAATCATTGTCATTATGGTACAAAACCCTAAAGGAGGGGGTTTGTCTTCGTCATTGGGCGGATCACAAATGATGGGTGGCGTGCAAAAAACAACCGACTTTTTAGACAAAAGCACTTGGACATTGGCTACAATTTTAATTCTATTGATCTTATTATCTAGCTTGAGCTTTACGGGTTCATTGAGCGATAATGATTCTAAAATCATTGACAAAATAGACGCAAACGCGCCAAAACCTGCTGCGCCAAAAGCAGCTACTCCTGCCGCACCAGCTGTGCCAGCGCCTGCTACTCCGGTTGCTCCAGCTCAAAAATAAATCCGAATCACACTCAAAAATGCCAGCCTGACAATGCAGGCATTATTTTTAAGCAAAATTGTCAGATTACCTCCCTTGGCACAATTTGTGACAAGAAGTTAGTACGATTAACTAGTAACTTAACTATATCTATTATGGCATTACAAATTAAACCCCTTTCAGATCGCGTGCTCATTGAACCCGTAGCAGCCGAAACCCAAACTGCATCTGGAATTTTTATACCAGATACTGCAAAAGAAAAACCACAAAAAGGAACTGTTGTTGCGGTAGGCAATGGCAAAAAAGACTACACCATGACCGTAAAAGTGGGCGACACCGTTTTGTATGGCAAATATGCCGGAACCGAATTGAAACTCGACGGAACCGACTACTTAATTATGCGGGAAGACGACATTTTAGCAATCATTTAATTTTAAATTTAGTTAAACACATATACCATGGCAAAAGAGATAAAATTTGACATTGAAGCACGCGACGGATTAAAACGTGGCGTAGATGCATTAGCCAATGCAGTAAAAGTAACCTTAGGGCCAAAAGGACGAAATGTTATTATTGGCAAATCATTTGGCGGACCTACAGTAACCAAAGACGGGGTAACGGTAGCCAAGGAAATTGAATTGAGTGATCCTTTAGAAAATATGGGCGCACAAATGGTAAAAGAAGTTGCTTCCAAAACCAATGATTTAGCGGGTGACGGAACGACTACCGCAACGGTATTAGCCCAAGCCATCGTGAAAGAAGGCCTTAAAAACGTAGCCGCTGGCGCCAACCCAATGGATTTGAAACGCGGGATTGACAAAGCGGTAGAATGCATTGTCGCCGACTTGACTAAACAAGCCAAAGTAGTGGGCAGTGACTCGGAGAAAATCAAGCAAATTGCTTCGATTTCGGCAAACAACGACGACGTGATTGGTGAACTGATCGCAGCAGCCTTTGCCAAAGTGGGAAAAGAGGGTGTAATTACCGTAGAAGAAGCCAAAGGAACCGACACCTATGTAGATGTAGTAGAAGGCATGCAATTTGACCGCGGCTATTTGTCTCCTTATTTTGTGACCAATCCAGAAAAAATGGAAGCAGAATTGGAAAGCCCGTATATCTTGTTGTACGACAAAAAAGTTTCTTCCTTAAAAGAATTGCTTCCGGTTTTAGAGCCTGTAGCGCAATCGGGAAAACCCTTGTTGATTATTGCCGAAGATGTAGACGGGGAAGCCCTTTCTACCTTGGTGGTTAATAAATTACGTGGTGCCTTAAAAATCGCAGCCGTAAAAGCACCTGGTTTTGGTGACCGTAGAAAAGCAATGTTAGAAGATATTGCCATCTTAACAGGTGGTACCGTAATCTCGGAAGAGCGCGGATATACACTAGAAAACACAACCATTGACATGTTGGGGACTGCCAAACGCGTGAGCATTGACAAAGACAACACTACGATTGTAAGTGGTGCTGGAGATGCCGATATGATTAAAAATCGCGTAAACCAAATTAAAGGTCAAATGGAGTCTACCACTTCTGAATACGACAAAGAAAAATTACAGGAACGCCTAGCTAAATTGGCTGGTGGAGTAGCCGTGTTGTATGTAGGAGCTGCCTCTGAGGTTGAAATGAAAGAGAAAAAAGACCGTGTAGACGATGCTCTTCACGCCACACGCGCGGCTGTAGAAGAAGGTATTGTAGCCGGTGGCGGTGTAGCCTTGTTGCGTGCAAAAGCCAGTTTGTCTTCGCTAAAATCAATCAATGCCGATGAGGCGACTGGAATTCAAATTATTTCGAGAGCAATTGAAGCGCCTTTGCGCACCATTGTAGAAAATGCAGGTTTAGAAGGCTCTGTTGTGGTTGCAAAAGTAGCCGAAGGAAAAGGTGATTTTGGATACAATGCCAAAACAGACGAATACGTAGACATGCTGAAAGCCGGTATTATTGACCCTAAAAAAGTAACCCGTGTTGCCCTAGAGAATGCCGCTTCTGTAGCCGGTATGATCAATGCCAAGGGGCGGTGGAATGCCTGGAATGATGTAATCTTTCCAAATGTCCTAAAATAAAAAATCCCGTCAGTTGACGGGATTTTTTATTTTATAGCTTCACCTTCTTTTTAACTAACTTCATGATCACCGGCAAAGTCGAAATCAGTATGATAACAATCACGATGAGCTCAATGTGCTCCTTCAGATTAATTCCTTTTTCTAAGAAAACACCATATAAATAATGCCCGGAAAAGATGAGCACAAACGACCACAAGAACGAACTCACAATGTTGAAGAACATGAATTTCTTTTTGTCCATGGTGACAATTCCGGCTACTATGGGTGCAAATGTTCTAAAAATGGGTAAAAAACGAGCGAAAATAATGGCTTTGCCTCCATATTTTTCGAAGAAATCTTTAGACTGCACCAAGTATTTTTTCTTGAACCAAAAGGTATCTTCCTTCTTAAATAGGTAATACCCACTTTTGGCACCAAACCAATACCCAACCATATTTCCCAA
>JAPLEX010000043.1:0-23170 GCA_026390995.1 Flavobacterium sp. | reverse complement strand
ACCGACGAAGCCAATAGAATTACATTAATGATATCGTTGTCGATAGTTACCACATTTTGCACCAAACTCGCACAATAAATTCCCGACAAAAACAACAGGCTATCCCCGGGTAAAAAGAAACCAGCAAACAAACCCGTTTCGGCAAAGACAATAAACAACACGATGTACAAGCCCAATTGGTAGCCCGCAATTTCCATGGTAATGTAAAATTCAGGATTCAGTAATTGTGTCCAATCAAAATTTGTCATAGTTGTTTTTTTGAGAGCGTGAAAATAGGGATAAATCCTATTGCTCACAACCCAATTCAATTAGTTTATCGTTTTCTTAACGCTTATTTTACCCGTTCATACAAGCAACAGCCGTGCAAATTTTGGTAGACTTCGTCGGGCGCTTTTACCTCATCAGAGTCATGCCCCACCTTGGCAATAGCCTGTTTTACCGCTAATAATTCACATTTTTCCTCATTGATAATCACCGTCATCTGGTGGGTTTCAATATCCCACATCGCCATCTTCACCCCAGAAACCGAAAAGGCAGCTTTTTGAATGCGCTTTTGGCATTGGTCACAATTGCCGTTCACCTCAAAGCTGTGTTTGGCATTTTTATTTTTTGTTTGGCTCTGAGCCAAGAAGGTACATCCAAATAGGATTACGAATAGTAGTACTTTTTTCATGTCTATATTATTTACTTATTTCATTTTCATCCCGAGCCTTCGGGATCAAATCTTCAAATTTTTTAGTCTAACTTATATCTCAACCCCGCATAATACATACTGCCAAATACTGGCGCATATACAATTGAAGTATCAAACGAAACACCAAACGGATCATTAGCCCCCAAAATTGCTTTGGGTTGGCGGTAATTGGTCAAGTTCTCAACGCCCACATATATTTCAAATTGCTTTCCGAAAATATGGGTGCACTGCATATTGGCAAGCGTATAGGGTGTCGATTTTGCAGGGAATTGATCTGAGCCCGCATTCGAAACCGTGTAGGGCAGCGTTTGTGCACCCAACCAATTGAAGGTGAGATCAAATTTCCAAAAGTGCCCTTTGGCTGTTGGATGCGTTTCGTAGGCAATGTTTTCAAATAAGCGGTGTTTGGCTTGCAGTGGTTTTTCTTTTCTTTCCCAACGGTAATCGGTTTGAATGTCGTAATACTTGTAGGCCGTTCTAAAGTACAGCTGGTGCACCGGTTCAAAATTAAAATCGAGTTGAAAGCTGTTGGCAAATGAGACTCCTTTTAAATCATAAAACTTCACCTGTTGTGGGCCTTGATACAAATCAACCACGACTTGGTTTTGAAAATCTGTTCGGTAGGCATCAAAACCTATTTCGGCATTTTTGATGCCAATTCGAAACTTCTGCAAAAAACTAAAGCCGTAATTCCAAGCCTTTTCGGGATGCAAACCGTAGCGATCTCCTCCGGAATTTTCGATTTCAAAGGTTCGCGAACTGCCCATCAAATTTTGGTTTTCGGCAAACACAGACGCCAATCTTCTGCCCTGCCCGGCCGAAACTCGAATCACGCCAAATGGCCAAGGATTATATCGCATATGTAAACGGGGAGTAACAAAAGTTCCCATGCTTGAATGCCGATCTACTCTGCCACCGGCAACCAAACTAAAATTATCAGCATTGTCAAAGGTATATTCAAAATAGGCGCCTACATCCAGTAGCGATTTGGGGTAGGGCGTAGCTTCAAACTGTTCCTGGTAATCGTCGTATTGCAGGTTTAAGCCTGTAGTGAATTTATGCATCGTATTGCGAATAATCGAACTAAACACGGCATTGGAGTAATAACTTTTTTGGGTAATGTTATAAGTGCGCAAGCCAAAATAGGATTGTTGCCGATGCGAGGTAAATGCATTTTGAAAACCAATACTCTGAAACGGTCTATCCTTAAAAATATACCCCACTTTGCTGGAAATATCCACGCGCTCGGTTTTGATTTCGGCACCCCAATGTCGAGTAGTTAAGCCATCCGTAAGTGGATCAAAATTCATCTGACCCGATTGTTTCTCGTCTTGCATGAGTTGCACAGACAAAAAACTCACCAAGCCTTTTTCGGGATTGTAATATTGATAACGATGCAACAAATTGAGTTGTTTGGCCAAGGGATTGTCCATAAACCCATCGTTATTCATGTCTTTGCGAAGCGTTCGGGTATTGCCGTGCAACAACAAACTGCTGCTCCACTTGGGGTTGAGCTTGATGCCAACATGGGTGTTGAGTTCATAGCGCGCATCGGTTGACGCATAGGCATTAACAAACAACTTCTTTTCGTTTATGGGCTTACTTAGTTCGGCATTAATTTGGCCCGAGATGCTTTCAAAGCCATTAACCACCGAGCCAGCACCTTTGGTAATCTGTATGCTTTCTACCCAAGTTCCCGGTATAAATGACAAGCCATAGGCCTGCGAAGCACCGCGCACAGAGGGAATATTTTCGGAGGCAATAAGCAAATACGGACTGGTGAGCCCGAGCATTTTTATTTGTTTGGTTCCGGTGAGTGCATCCGAAAAATTGACGTCAATAGACGGATTGGTTTCGAAGCTCTCGGCCAAGTTGCAACATGCCGCTTTGAGCAATTCTTTGCTGGTCACCACTTGTGTATTTAAGGTATTGGAAAGCGATTTAGTGATGCTTTTTTTGTTTGCTTGCAGCTGTATGGTTTTCAAGGTGTCTTGAGCAAAACTAAAACAGGTAACCAAACTCAGGAGCAAAACACCGCTGTTTTTTAGGTACATAATAAAGGAATTAGATTAGTAGTATTTTCACAAATCGTGAACAAAAACTAAGCTAAACTTTATCGTAATAAATGAATTGAGAATACAATTTAAACAAGGGGGGCGCATGCGATTCCCAATAATAGGTAGGAATTGATGGTGTAACAGCAGAGCCAAAAGATGGGCAAAACCAATCGGTGGTTGTGTGGGATGAGACAACTAAAATAGCCGAAGTTGTAGCGTGTTGAATGGGTATAAACGTATCTGATTTTTTGGAGAGTTGAATGGTTTTGTCGTTGCAACAGGACGATTCTTTCTCTACAATACCGCAGCAATCATCCTCCACATTTTGGGTAGTTGACAATCCATTGAGTTGTACCGATGCGATTGAATCACCACAATAGTGCACCTGAAAAGCAAACCCAAATTGGGAAAGCAACATAAAAAATGCAAGGAGCAAGCTAAGGGGTTTCTTCATTAACATGAGGCAAAAATAAGCACATATCCCTTTGAATGTGTTGGTTTTAAGTTAAAATTTTACAACTTAGATAAAGCCACTGCAATTGCTGCCGCAGTTCTTGCGTTGTTTTTAATGAGCGCAATATTGGCTTCTAAGCTTTCTCCTTGGGTAGTGTCGGCAATGTATTTGAGTAAAAAGGGCGTAATTTCTTTGCCTTTAACGCCTTGTGCATCGGCTTGCGCCAAGGCTTGTTGAATGGTTTTTTCGATGGCCTGTTGATCCATTTCAAATTCTTTGGGAACAGGATTGGCTATCAACACCGATCCGGCCAATTGCAAATCCCATTTGGCTTGAATCAATTGGGCAATATCTTGCGGCTTATCCAAACGCAAGGGCGATTTAAATCCACTTTTGGACGAATAAAAACTAGGAAACTCATCTTGCTGGTAGGTCACTACAGGAATTCCTAATGTCTCAAGGTATTCTAAGGTAAGGCCAATATCAAGAATAGATTTCACCCCAGCCGCCACAATGGCTACGTTGGTTTGAGCCATTTCGGTCAAATCGGCAGAAATATCCATGCTGTCTTGCGCGCCGCGGTGCACTCCCCCAATTCCACCTGTGGCAAATAGTTTTATGCCCACCATAGAAGCAATGCGCATCGTGGCCGCCACAGTCGTTGCGCCAGGTAATTGTTGTGAAATCACATATGGCATGTCGCGTAAACTCACTTTCCACACATCTTTGGCTTGTCCAAAATAATCAATTTCATCCGAGCTTAAGCCCACGATGCATTTGCCATTGATAATCGCAATAGTTGCCGGAACGGCTCCCATTTTCCGCACCTCGTCTTCTACCGATTTTGCGGTTATGGCATTTTGAGGCCAAGGCATTCCGTGTGAAATTATGGTCGATTCAAGTGCAACCACGGGCTTGTTTTGGGCCAAAGCGGCTTGTACTTCGGGATGAATTTGGAGATACGAATTAGGAATCATAACGGCTATTTTGTGTTAATTGATGTAATTTTTGCGGAGTCATTTCTCGAACAACAGCGCCTTTGTGTTGCAAAACTTCTGCGGCCAAAGCATGACCCATTTTGATACATTGAGTTGGATTTTCATTTGTTAAATGTCCATAAATCCATGCGGCCAAAGCGGCATCGCCTGCCCCAGTACTGTCCACAACTGAAACTGGGTAGGCAGATAT
Organism: Flavobacterium sp.; assembly: GCA_026390995.1. Classification (GTDB taxonomy): domain Bacteria; phylum Bacteroidota; class Bacteroidia; order Flavobacteriales; family Flavobacteriaceae; genus Flavobacterium. The sequence continues at coordinate 18,777 of JAPLEX010000043.1, read as the reverse complement.
TTCAATCACGGCACTTCGGGTATGTACAGACGAACCTTTTGCGCCTTGTCGCAACCAAACTTGCGCAACACCTTGTTCTAGTAATTGATTGGGGGATAGAACAGCAGGGTTTCCCAAAATGGCAAAAAGCTCATCTTGGTTGGGCGTAATCATAAACACACCTGCCAACGAAAGAGAAGCTAATTTTTGGGCTTTGGGAACAGATACCGGCTCTATGAATAATTTTTTGTGCTGACTATTACAAAAATCAATACACCATTGTATGGTTTCGCTCGACAGATTGGTATCGATAACCAATATCTCAAATTGATTGAAGTAGGCTGCTTTACTTGCTAAATAATCAGGAGTAATGCTTGCGGTACACGCATCTTCGCAAACCGCTACTTGCAAACTCCCATCCGGATTTAAAATCGAAATATATTTTCCCGTATTGGCATCAACAGAAATTGATTCGGTATAGGGGATGTACAATGCGTCTAGTTTTTGCTGTACAAAAACCGCATCAGAATCAGTTCCAAAAGCAGTTAACAAGGAAACATCAACTTCTAATTGCGCCAAATACTGTGCAATATTGGCAACCACACCGCCCAATGAAACGCTTTTTTGCGCCGGATTGGAGGTATGCAATTGCACCGCTTGATCACAAAAGTAAAGTTCGTCTAGTAAAAGAGCTCCGATACACAATACGTTTTTTGACATGTTGTTTTATTTACAATAATTGACCAAGTGCCGAAGCTTTTTTGATTTCATCCAGTAGAATTTCTGATTACTGCCGTTTTTGGTAATAAAAAGCGGGGATAAAAAGGATAATAAACAAGGGCTGAATGAGAAATCTGCGCACATAAAACACCACAAAAGTAGCCGGATGTTCAACAAAATAAAACAAGGCAAAAAATATTCCTATAAGCACCAGAAAAAAGAAAACATAAAACAATGTGGCAACCTTGATGACGCTTTTGTCGGCAAAAAGGACATACAACAACAGCAAGGATAATAGGGTATTTAATGAAAAACGAAAGGCATAGGAAACAAATAATTGCCAAGTCGCAAACTCAGGATAGGCTTGGGTTTGGTAATTGGATTTAAAAAAGGCAATAAACGGATCGTAGAACAACTGCTGCTCGAAAGCGCGAACAGCAGCCAAGAGGATCACGAGTAGAACTGCTAGAAAAATAGCTAGCGCTTTATTGTTTTTTGGCCACATGTCCCGAAAATTTAAATACCCATAAAATCCACAGCATGAAAACGACGCCATAAATAAATAAAGGAAATACGATGTCGTGCAAAAAATCGCGGTATTTGGGGTAATGCAACAAAGCCATACACAACAACGCAATTCGAATAATATTGAGCAGATGAACAAGCAGTGAACCAAGCAAAACAAAAACCAAAGTGGTTTTCCATTTGCCCGAAAAAGCCACCACAAAAGCCACAAAAAGTATAATAACACTCATGGCGTTACAGCCTTCGACGATACGCGCAATGGGTTTTTGCTCTACCAATAAACGCATGCCCGCTTCGGTTGTTTGGGCAATTAAATTGGCAGAATAGCCAAAAAATTGAAGCAGGGATTGCACTTGTTCGGAAACCAAAGCGGTAAATCCATCAACTTGAAAGACCAAATCGCCTGTATATTGCTGCAGATACAGTTCATAAACTGCGGTGAGTAATCCGTAGGTTCCAAAAAATTTCGCCAAAAAAAGTAAAAACGGTTTGTATTCTTGGAGCTGAGCTTTCACGGTAATTTTTTTTCAAATATAGGCATTTCACATTGGCCAACAAATCCTATTTTTGCACAAAAAACCAATGGAATTCGAACTACTACTTCCCAAAATACAGTTGCTTTTACAACAAGAACAGTACAGCAGGACCGAAAAACTGCAGCAACTCTGCGAATTGCTGCGCCAAGAAATCTCCTATTACAACTGGGTGGGTTTTTATTTTGCTAATCATGAAAACAAAACCTTGCATTTGGGCCCCTATGCCGGCGCAGTTACCGATCATACCTTGATTCCATTTGGCAAGGGAATATGTGGCCAAGTGGCCGAATCCAATCAAAATTTTGTGGTGCCCGACGTGCAAGCGCAAGACAATTACATCGCCTGTAGCTTTACTGTAAAATCAGAGATTGTGGTGCCCTTGTTTGTGCAGGGAAAAAACATTGGTCAGATAGACATCGACAGCCATGTACTCGATCCGTTTACGGCAGCCGACGAACGATTTTTGGAATGGGTGAATGAGGAAGTGGCTAAATTATTTAAAGATTGAAAAATTAAAAGATTGAAAAATTATCCTACAAAGTGCCACCTGTTTAAGGATTCAATATAGTGTTCTCGTTTCAACAATCTTTAAATCATTTAATCTTTAAATTTTTCAATGTGAATTCTTTTCCATCTCAAAATAAATAGTAGCTTTGCACACGAATTGCGAAAACCGCATTTTCTACATAATAATCATTTAAATAATATTAGCATGTACTTAACTAAAGAAGTTAAAACAGACATCTTCGCTAAACACGGAGGAAAAGCAGAAAACACAGGTTCTGCAGAAGGCCAAATCGCCTTATTTACATTCAGAATCAACCACTTGACTGAGCACTTGAAAAAAAATCGTCACGATTACAACACCGAGCGTTCGTTGGTAATGTTGGTAGGAAAAAGACGTAGTTTGTTGGATTACTTGAAGAAAACCGAGATCAACAGATACCGTGAGATTATTAAAGTATTGAATATTAGAAAATAATCAACAAAAAAGAGGTGCCCACGCGCCTCTTTTTTTTAGCTCCTTTGCCTCATAGGAGTTTTCGTGTCGCAAGGCATTTGAGCATTTAATAAGTTCCCCTTTGGAGGATTGGGGGTCTAAAAAGTTTGGTTTTTCATTGGGTTCGCACAACTACAACAACTACAACACAACTTACCCATTGTTTAATTAGAATAGTTTAAAAATTATGATTCCAAACGTAACGAAAGAAGTTATCGATTTAGGAGATGGTAGAACCATTTCAATCGAAACAGGAAAGTTGGCCAAACAAGCCGACGGTTCAGTTGTGGTTCGCTTAGGCAACTGTATGCTATTGGCTACAGCTGTTTCTGCTAGAACTGCCAATCCAGCGGTAGATTTTTTACCCCTAACTGTGGATTACCGCGAAAAATTTGCCGCAGCCGGTAGATTTCCTGGTGGATTTTTCAAAAGAGAAGCCCGCCCGAGCGACAACGAGGTTTTAACCATGCGATTAGTAGACCGTGTATTGCGTCCACTTTTTCCAGATGATTACCACGCCGAAACGCAAGTAATGATTCAATTGATGTCGCACGACGAAAACGTGATGCCGGATGCATTGGCTGGATTAGCCGCCTCTGCTGCCTTGGCCGTATCTGACATTCCATTCTACAATTTAATTTCTGAAGTACGTGTAGCGCGTGTAAACGGAAAATTAGTGATTAACCCAAGTAAAGCCGAATTAGCCCAATCCGATATCGACATGATGATTGGTGCCTCTATGGATTCAGTGGCGATGGTAGAAGGCGAAATGAAAGAAATTTCAGAAGCCGAAATGATTGAAGCCATCAAATTTGCACACGAAGCCATCAAAATTCAAATTCAAGCGCAAGAGCGTTTGAGAGCTGGAGTTGGTTCACCCGCTTACAGATCGTACGAAGGAGAAGTAGAAGACGAAGAAGTATACAAAAAAGTAAAAGCTGCCGCCTATGACAAATGCTACACCATTGCAATGGAAGCGTCTGGAAAAAGCGAGCGTACCGAAAAATTTGCTGCCGTAAAAGACGAATGCAAAGCTTTGTATTCTGAAGAAGACTTCGCAGCCAATTCAGATTTAGCCGGATTAATTGGGAAGTATTTTTACAAAACCAACAAAGAAGCGGTGCGTAATGTAATCCTTGAAAAAGGCATTCGTTTGGACGGTCGTAAAACAACTGATATCAGACCGATTTGGTGTGAAACTGATTATTTGCCATCGGTGCACGGATCTTCCCTGTTTACACGTGGAGAAACTCAAGCCTTGGCTACGGTAACTTTAGGAACTTCTAGAGAAGCCAACCAAATTGATTCGCCATCTGAACAAGGTGAAGAAAAATTCTATTTGCACTACAACTTCCCTCCATTCTCAACCGGAGAAGCCAAACCACTTCGTGGAACTTCTCGTCGTGAAGTAGGACACGGAAACTTGGCCCAACGCGCCTTGAAAAATATGATTCCTGCCGATTGTCCGTATACCATCCGTATTGTATCGGAAGTATTGGAATCTAATGGATCGTCTTCTATGGCTACCGTTTGTGCGGGAACCATGGCCTTGATGGATGCAGGTGTCCAAATGATAAAACCAGTTTCGGGTATTGCCATGGGATTGATTACAGACGGACAAAATTTTGCGGTATTATCGGATATTTTAGGAGACGAAGATCACTTGGGCGACATGGACTTTAAAGTAACTGGAACCAAAGACGGAATCACCGCTTGTCAGATGGACATAAAAATTGATGGCTTGCGTTATGACATCATGGAGCAAGCATTAAACCAAGCCCGTGATGGTCGTATGCACATCTTAGGTAAATTGGTTGAAACCATTGCTACACCAAGAGCTGACGTGAAAGATCATTCACCAAAAATCATCATGCGTACGATTCCTGGCAACTTCATTGGTGCCTTGATTGGACCTGGTGGAAAAGTAATCCAAGAATTGCAAAAAGCAACTGGAACGACTATCGTAATCAACGAAGTAGACGAGCAAGGTGTGGTGGAAATTTTAGGAACTGATCCAAAAGGAATTGCAGCCGTTATGGCCAAAATTGACTCGATCATCTTCAAACCAACTGTAGGCGAAGCATACGAAGTGAAAGTAATCAAACTCTTAGATTTTGGAGCGGTAGTAGAATACCTAGACGCGCCAGGAAACGAAGTGTTGTTACACGTATCTGAATTGGCTTGGGAACGCACCGAAAATGTAACCGATGTGGTGAATATGGGCGATGTGTTTATGGTGAAATACTTTGGCTTGGATCCAAAAACGAGAAAAGAAAAAGTATCGCGCAAGGCTTTATTGCCAAGACCTCCAAGAGAAGAGAAAAAAGACTAATTTTCTTTATTCTATACAGAAAGCCTCGACAGATTGTTGGGGCTTTTTTTTTGCCTATTCATTCCAATTAAAAAATATTTTACTGTTTTTGTAACTTAATTTGGTATTCAAACGTACAAGACCCGTAGACTTTAAAAAAAGCAATCCATTATGAGACAACTCAAGATTACCAAGCAGGTAACCAATCGTGAAACTGCATCGTTAGACAAGTACTTACAAGAAATTGGAAAAGTAGATTTAATTACCGCCGACGAAGAAGTAGAATTAGCACAAAAGATCAAAGCTGGTGATCAACGAGCCCTCGAAAAACTAACCAAAGCCAATTTGCGTTTTGTGGTTTCTGTAGCCAAACAATACCAAAACCAAGGGCTTACCCTCCCCGATTTAATTAACGAAGGAAATTTAGGATTAATCAAAGCGGCTCAACGTTTTGACGAAACCCGTGGATTTAAATTTATTTCCTATGCCGTTTGGTGGATTCGTCAATCGATTTTGCAAGCCTTGGCCGAGCAATCGCGTATCGTGCGTTTGCCGTTGAACAAAATTGGATCAATCAATAAAATCAATAAAATGTATGCCTTGTTGGAGCAATCCAATGAGCGTCCGCCATCAGCCGAAGAAATCGCCAAAGAATTGGACATGACGGTGAATGACGTAAAAGAGAGCATGAAAAACTCTGGACGTCACTTGTCAATGGATGCACCGCTGGTAGAAGGAGAAGATTCCAACTTATACGATGTATTGCGTTCGGGCGAATCACCCAATCCAGACCGCGAATTGATTCACGAATCCTTGCGTACTGAAATTGAGCGTTCGTTAGAAACCCTAACCCCAAGAGAAGCCGACGTGGTGCGTTTGTATTTTGGATTGGGCGATCAACACCCAATGACCTTGGAAGAAATTGGTGAAACCTTTGATTTAACCCGCGAGCGCGTGCGTCAAATTAAGGAAAAAGCCATTCGCCGATTGAAACACACCTCCAGAAGTAAGATCTTAAAAACCTATTTGGGATAAACTAACAGCCCTTGTGAACGAAAAAGTTGACAAGGGTTTTTTACTATCCGTAAACCACTCCTATGAAAAACGTTCGAATTGCTCCCTCTGTATTAGCCGCCGATTTTGCCAACCTGCAACGCGACATTGAGCTCATTAATACCAGCCAAGCCGATTGGTTTCACATCGACATCATGGACGGTGTTTTTGTGCCCAATATTTCCTTTGGCATGCCGGTACTCGAAGCCATCACCAAACACGCCACCAAAACCATTGACGTGCATTTGATGATTGTTGATCCCGATCGCTACATCAAAACCTTCAAGCAATTGGGCGCCGACATTTTGACCGTGCATTACGAAGCTTGCACCCATTTGCACCGCACTTTACAAGCCATCAAAGCCGAAGGCATGCAAGCCGGAGTGGCACTCAATCCGCATACGCCGGTGCATTTGTTGGAAGATGTAATTCAAGACATTGATCTGGTGTGCCTGATGAGTGTTAACCCAGGATTTGGTGGACAATCTTTTATTGAAAATACCTATGCCAAAACAGCCCAACTCAAAGAACTCATTACCCGAAAAGGCGCAAAAACGCTCATCGAAATTGACGGTGGCGTAACCGATAAAGTTGAAAAAATCAGTAAACGGGTAATTCACTTTCCAAATTCTGTTTCCTTATTTAGAGTTTACACATCTTGCGCGCAACAAAAAACTAATCTGTCATCTGACCTTTACGCCGTAAAAAGGGTAGTAGGTTTTGGGTGGTAGGTTGTAGGTTGCTTTTTAAGAGCAGTCTTTATTGTCTTATCTATTAGACTATTCGTCTTTTTGGTTAGAGGTTAGGTTTAGGGTTGTCGGTTCTCAGTTTTCGGTTCTCAGTTTTCGGTTGTCAGTTTACAGTAAATGCGAATTTTCTTTACATACTTTCACAAGACTTCCCGCTCACCACTTCCAACTCCCAACTTCACGCTATAAGCTGTCAGCTGAGAGCTATCAGCAAACAGCTGTTCTTAGTATACTTCTACCCTTTTGACTTTACGACTAAATGACTTATTTCCTCGCAAAGACGCAATCCCGAAGTATCGGGACGCAAAGCGTCTTTTTTGAACACAGATTGGAATTTATTTTATTCGTGCATTCGTGGCTAAAGTGGTTGTCGGTTGTCAGTTTTCGGTTGTCAGTTTACAGTAAAAGCGAATTTTCTTTACATACTTCCCGCTCCCCACTTCCAACTTCCAGCTTCCCGCTATAAGCTGTCAGCTGACAGCTATCAGCAACCAGCCGTTCTTAGTATACTTCGCAAAACTCCCCTCTTGAGAGGGGCTGGGGGTGTGTTTTATTAGTTGTAAGTTAACGGTTTACAGTGGTTCTTAGATTACATGGTAATTCATACCGAAGCTTCGGGATTATATAGCAAGCTCACAGGAGTTTAATCCATAAAAAAAACCGAGCCTACAAGACTCGGTTTTTTGCATATATAAACCAACTACTTAACTCTCATTTTTAGTTCTTAATGCAATAGGAAAAGCGAATTTCGGGATGAAATTTACAACGGCTGAAACAATCGCATACAAATAAGTATAAACAGCCAAATTTACATACAGGACCACTAATCCGATGAGCACATTAAAATAGGAATTGGCAACCATGCCTAAATCGCTAGGATTCCAAACAAAGTCACTGCCAAAAACTACTTCTGTGTCAAATCGCATGCCCATTAAGGCATTGATTGCATTACTCATAAAATCAACATGCAGCATTGACATCAGTGAAGTTGCAGTATTTAGGGGGAATGAATACAAATCAGTAAATGAACTCATCACCGTGTTTCCCATATAGGAGGTGAACAAATTAGTATCAAACACAAAAGAAAGTGTAGCAGTTAATGCCAAAGACAATCCAATCACGGCCATTACTTCTCCAAAAATTCTAATGTTGGTCATTACAAAATCTTTAAATACAAAGCTGATCATACCTTTGTGAGCATCACCCAAACTTTCGCCTCTAGAGCGAATAATAGCGGCAATTGGGAATGCTGAATAGGCCAAAACCAAAAAGCTCAACACACTACCCAATTTTCCCATTGTGGAAACATCAGCAGCACCATAATAATCTTTGGCGGCTAGAATAATGTGGTATTCCATAGCAATCAAAAACAAGATCGACGCCCATTGGTAAATTGTTTTTACGTAATGGCGAACTCCATCAGTAGTGTCAAAATTTGCAACTAAAGAATTTAATTTTGCATTAAAAATTTTCTGATTTACCAGCTGTGGAAAATCTAGAATTTGATTCATAATTTTGTTCATAAGTAATACAATTTAGTTTACCTACTCGTATGGCTTTTCGGTAACGCCCCGTTTTTGATTTGGTTTCTGGACTCCAATCACATTTGTTTAAAGCAATACTAATTAAACATTTGTTAATATTTTAACAAATATATATGGAACCAAACCCTGTTTTAAACTAAACTTAATAATGTATTAACAATTTTATTACTGTTGTTTTACAAACTTAAAAATCAAAAAAATCAATCAAACCAGTCCTTAAGCAAGGAATAAGGAACAGATAAAATTGAGCTTTGTTAACAAAGCCTTAAACGACAAGTTTTTGAAAATTAGCGCTTTAAAAATTTATTCACGAAATGAGTATAAATTTAACTGCCGTTGTGTGGGTGGTTTTGAATGACATTTGGTTTGGATGATACTTATTGCGCACACCCATGAGACAGTTTTTCTGTCAATAAAGCCTAATGCATTTTGATCCCATTTTTCAGCCTTAAAAACATGATTTTGTTTAATGATCTACTGAAAATGATTTGATTGGAATTTACATAGTACTATCGAGGGAGTGCAGTAAATAATGCCCGTTTTCTATGCAATTGAATTTTAAAAAAATATTTAAATCAATTATGTAATGGAATGTAATTTAGTAACTTTTATATATTCGCATATTAATTGATATCGATTTACCTATGAAAAAAATAATTTACCTGTCATTCCTATTTCTTTTTTATACCAGCTTGTCTTTATCACAAACCTTTTCAAATTCTACTGTCTCAGCAGCAGGTTCTTGGAATGGAACTTTAACCAAAACAGTTACTGTTTCTGGGATTTCAAATTTGAATGGCGGAATTTTTGAATTAGCGCAAGTAAATTTACACTTGGGAGATGATGCAAATACAAGAAACTACAATACCTATCGAATTACATTAACAAAAGGAACAACGAGTATCGATTTAGTTGCTGTGGGCGGTTTACCTAATTCAACCGTGAAGCAAATCAATACCAAATTTAGACACAATTCCTATTTACGAAGACTATTTGAACATGGTGGTACAGCAGAGCCTTTTGGTGTTGGGTATTATCGTTCACAAGATAATTTCACAGCCTTTAACGGACTAGACCCGAATGGAACTTGGACCGTTACAATCACAGAAACCTCTTTTGCGACCGGCGGTAGGTTTAATGCAGTTGAATTGGTATTTAAAACTCCTTACACTGTTCAAGATTATACCACATTAAACAGTTATGACAATTGCGCCACGCCCTATTGTTTGGGAACCGCAGAAATTATTGTCGCCTCCAACAACGGATTTACCAATCAAACCTCTGACATGTATAATCCAAATACCACCGGCTGTAGTTGGAACGCGGCACAAAACAATTCAGCTTGGTTTAAATTTAGAGCCGCACAATCTAGCGCAAGCATTACAATTTCTGGAATTACAAATAACATGCAAATTTTGGGCATAGATGCAGGCCCCGACGAAAACCCATGCACAAACAATGACAACACCCTATTGGACGGGGGCTGTCCTACTTTATTAACGAATGACACCTATTCAACTCCTCAATATACCAATGGTTCAACAAAGAACAATCAGCTTAATTTATCTGGATTAACCATCGGAAAATATTATTATTTTATCGTGGACGGAACCAGTGCGGCCGTATCGCCTTTCTATATTGAAACCCTGGGCGCTTCGCCAGATTGTTCGAATTGTAATTTAAATCCAGTAGTGGGAAGCAATAGTCCTGTTTGCGAAAACAGCAGCCTTAACTTAACTTGTTCTGAAGGCGTTTCTTGGGAATGGAGCGGCCCCAATGGGTTTAGTAGTACGGATCAAAACCCAACTATACCCAAAGTGAGTGTACTGGCCAATGGCACATACACAGTAACTGTAACAGATGCAAACAATTGCATAGAAATTAAGACCATTGAAGTAGTCATTTCACCTGTATTAACTCCCGTGTTTAACCCTACGAGTCCTGTTTGTAGCGGAACTACCATCAATGCTTTACCAACAACTTCGAATAATGGGATTCAAGGAACATGGAATCCGGCATTAGACAACACGACAACGACGACTTACACTTTTACACCAAATCTTGGGCAATGTGCAACAAATACGACCCTTACGATTACAATAAACGACTGTGATTTTGGCGCCTACGCTTCGGCGGTTTGGATGGATGATTGTTTTACTACTGGCGACGGGAAATTTTACAACACTACTGGTGCTGGTGCTGATTTAATAAACCAAGAACTTGGAAATACCTTTGCTCAAAATTTTGGCGTCCACATTCAAAATTCCTCTACCTTGGTAATGCGAGGGGCCGAAGTAAAAACCTATAAAAACGGAAATACCAACGTTTGTGGCGCAAAAATGTACTACCGTTATTATTTAAATACAGGAACAACAGGCAGTTTTACGCCCAGAAACTTAGGTTTTTTTAGCGACTGTAATACCGGAACTAATGAATTTAATATAGGAGGAGGGCCTTGTGTGGCGGGTCAACAAAAATGGCAATGTGTTTCTCAGCCTACTTGTGATGCCCCCGTAAACTTAACAAATATACCACCCGGTGAATATACACTTGAAGTGTATTATGAAATTACGGGAGATTACAATTCAACCAGTCAATGTGATGATACGCTTGTTTTAAATAATGGTGGAACCAACTATAAAGCCTTCTTTAGCATCATCTCTTTGCCTGATGTAACCGGCACTAATCCTACCCTTTGCAATGTTCCAAATGGCTCAATTACTATTTCTGGTTTAACTTCAAACGAAGTATACGCCTTGCAATACACACTGGGTTCAACTGTTGTAGGGCCAATTGATTACACTTCAAATGATCTAGGATTTATTGAAATCCCAAATTTAGGCGTTGGAACTTATTCAAATTTTACTCTAGAAATAAATAATTGTGTTACCGTATTGCCAAGTGTAATCAACATACAAAACCCAATTATAACGCCTTTATTTAGCACACCAAACCCAATTTGTTATGGGGCACCTATTGACACGACCGTATTTCCAACTACATCCAATAATGGCATAACTGGTGTTTGGTCTCCTGAATTCAATACCAATGCAACCACGGTCTATACATTTACACCAACGCTAAATCAATGTGCAGCAGCCACAACGCTAACTTTGGTAGTCAATTCAGCTATTACCGGAAACACAAGCACTAATCCAAATACGGTTTGTGATTCCCCCGCAACTACTAGTTGTAACGGAACAGCAACAGTTTCGATTACGCAAGGTTCTGGTAATTACAGCTATGTATGGAATGACACACAAGCGCAAACTACGGCAACAGCTACCAATTTATGTGCCGGAAATTATTGTGTTACGGTAACCGATTTGGACACCAATTGTACTCAGGTTTTTTGTGTCACCGTAAATGATGATATTCCTTTAGTCAATCCTACCTTTAGCTTTGGAAATACCCTCACAATTTGTAGTGGTGAGTCGGTACCAACCTTACCAACTATTTCTAGTAATTCCTTTACAGGATCATGGTCGCCAGACACAGTAGACAATTCCAATACTGGAACCTATACGTTTACCCCTGATGCAGGCCAATGCGCTGCTTCGTTCACATTTACTGTTACTGTAACACCGCTAATCACTCCTGTATTTAATTTTGGTACGAGTTTAACGGCTTGTCAAGGAGATGTTTCTGCACAAGTTTTGTTGCCTACTTTATCAAACAATTCAATCACTGGAACTTGGAATCCATCTACAATTGATTTTTCAATACTTGGCGAAACCGTGTATACCTTTACGCCCGATGCTGGCCAATGTGCTACTACGACTACATTTACAGTTACTGTAACGCCTCAAACTACACCCACATTTAGTTTTGGAAACAGCCTAACTATCTGTGCCGGTGCTACGGTGCCTAGTTTACCTGCCACTTCTGCCAATGGAATCCAAGGAACTTGGAATCCTGCTGTAGTTAACAATACGGCATCCGGAACCTACAACTTTACGCCCGACGCCAATCAATGTGCAACTGGTTTTAGCTACTCGGTAAGCGTAACGCCTCAAACCACTCCCACATTTAGTTTTGGAAATAATCTCACAATCTGTGCAAACGCTGCTGTGCCCACTTTGCCTGCCACTTCTGCCAATGGAATCCAAGGAACTTGGACGCCTGCTGTAGTTAACAATACGGCATCTGGGACCTACAACTTTTTACCCAACGCCAATCAATGTGCAACTGGTTTTAGCTACTCGGTAAACGTAACGCCTCAAACCACTCCTACATTTAGTTTTGGAAATAACCTAACTATCTGTGTCGGCGCTTCTGTGCCCACTTTGCCTGCCACTTCGGCCAATGGAATCCAAGGAACTTGGACGCCTGCTGTAATTGACAATACGGCATCTGGAACCTACAACTTTACGGCCGATGCCAATCAATGTGCAACTGGTTTTAGCTACTCGGTAAACGTAACGCCTCAAACCACTCCCACATTTAGTTTTGGTAACAACTTAACAATCTGTACCGGCGCTGCAGTCGCTAGTTTGCCTGCCACTTCGGACAATGGAATCCTGGGAAATTGGAATCCATCTGCCATAGATAATTCATTAGTTGGACAAACGGTTTATACGTTTACTCCAGACAGTGGACAATGCTCACTTAATAGAACTTTGACCGTAACCATCAATCCTATACCTCAATTTACAATTACAGGTGGTTGTAATGGTAACGATTATGTATTGGAAATTTTGCAACAAAATCAAACTATAAATACTGTTGACTGGTATTTTAATACTAATGTAATTGGACAAGGAAATTCGATTGTTATAGTTGGACAGGGAATCTACACAGCTGTAGCCACTAATTCGTTTACCTGTGAAAATAGCGCTCAATTTGAGGTTACCAATGATTTTTGCACTATTCCGAAGGGGGTTTCTGCCAACAATGATGGGGACAATGACAATTTTGATCTAACAAATTTGAATGTTGAACGCCTCCAAATATTTAATCGATGGGGAATGGTGGTGTATGAACAAAAAAATTACACCGACCAATGGGACGGAAGATCAAGCGATGGAAAAGAATTACCTGACGGCACCTATTATTACATCATCGAGCAGCGATCAGGAAAAACATTTACAGGTTGGGTTTACTTGATACGTGAGTATTAATTTTTCATTTTTAATTATTAATTAAAAAAAAAGCCCCTCTATTGCTAGAGAGGCATTTTCAAAAAAAACCCAATTAATTTATCGCTTAATGATGCGCAGAGTTTTTACATCTTCACCTTGTGTTACAATAATGTTGTACACGCCGGCAGGGTAGTTACGTCCGAATTCTTTGGTTTCTAAGTCATTAAATTCAACCTCTTCGGCTTCGATGAGTTTACCCAGCATGTCATATACTTTGTAGGCAATCCGATCGAAGGAATCCGAATCAATGCGTAAACTAAACTGATCCGAATATGGATTCGGGAATACCGTAGCAGTAAAATCAAATTCAGCATTTATATCCGTTCTTGGTATAGCAGGCGAGGTAATCTCACACGCATCTCCAAACGGAGACCAGGTTCCCGAAGTCATAACTGCCACACGTACCGAGTAGGCTACAGAAGGCGTATACCCGGGCATATTTACTTTAAAGCTAAACCAGAATCGGCTAGTGTCAAACGTTCTTGACGACTGATCACTCACTTTGGTTACTTGGAAACGGTATTGACTCACCGATTTGGTGATTGCTGTATACACCAACGTACGACTCGTTGGAATCACTGCCCCACAACTGTTTAACATCGGTGAAGCAGGCGTATTCACATAACAAGGGCTTCCGAAACCGGTGTAGCCGCCTGTCGTTTTTACCGCAACCTCAACCATATAGGTCGAGCCGTAGTTGTAACGCGTAAGCATGGTTAAGGCAAACCAGTGATACGAACGGTCTTTTACTTGCAGTAAGTTATCTCCCGTTGCTCCTGGTGTCACATCGGTGATGCGGAATCGGTAGCCCGTAGCACCTGCTTGTGCTGTGGTGTAAATAACCGTTGCTATGCTTGGCAAGGTAGCTCCACACTGGGTAGAAACCAATTGCAGCGATCCGCTTTCTGAAGTAATATTTGGTGTATTTACCGTACACGTTGTACCGTAATAACCCAACCAGGTACCCGCGATTTGCAATTGTACAGAAACTGTATAGGTAGTCGCGTACTCATAGGATGCCAACCAGTTTAAAGCAAACCAGTGGTGGGTATTGTCAATATACTGAACTTCTCCCGTTGTGTTATTGACTACCTTAAAGCGGTAGGCCGTGGCATTCAGGTTGATGTCGGCATAAACCAATGAACCAATCGATGCCAAGGTTGCTCCACACGAAACAGTAGACAACTGAGTGGCCAGGTAAACTGGTGAATTTACCGTACACACCGCTCCGTAATTGCTTGCGGCATTACCATATTGCACACGCACGCTAATGGCATAGGCAGCATTAAAATCTAATGGCATGCCTGTAGCTTCGGCGAGGTTGATTACCGGATCAGCAGATTCTACAGAATAGGTTACCCCATTGTAGGTAATCGCAAAGGTATAACCCGTAGCATCGGGCATTGGATAACACACGATATCAGAGGTTGGCGTGGCCAAAGTACTTCCACATTGTGAAATGAGTAGCGAAGTTGTAGCATAGGCACCCAAGGACAATTCGTTGAGCGGCATTGCATTAAAGCTGGCCGACACATAATTGGCAACGGCATTACCCATGCTGCCGGTATTGGCTGCCCAAACAGAACCATTGCGGTACAACAACTGCAATTCACTCTCGGATAGGCCGTTCAATTCGGCGTCTTGGTAGTTGAGCCGAACCAAACCACTGTAGTCCTCGGTGGTTGCCCCAAATGTATAACTCCGGTTGATGAAGTTGATACTGCCGGGATTGCTCACTGTGGCCGATTGCGACAAACTAGCTGTAAGGCTAAAATCGGTGGATGGCGTGAGGTCTAAACCCGCCGCGCCTATTACGGTGCCGGCCTTGATATTAAACCCAGAGCCCGATGCCACCGACACAATTTGTGCGTGCATACTCGGGATAAGTAATCCCAAGAGGCAGAGCGTTAGATAGATATATTTATTTTTCATAATTAATTAATGCAATTTTTAATTCTTTATTTAGTTACCTTCTAAATGATCGGAGGGTAACTAGTTATCAAATATTAAAAAGATCTTATTGCGCGAAGACTCGCTAAATCTCCTCTATTCCTACCTTGTGTCCAACCGGCATTTAAATCTTGTACTATAGCAGCCCAATTTGCAAACTGTGAACTACTCCAATAAGCAGTTGAAGTAAAAGCAGCACTACCAGTAAAATAACTCCTATTTACATATAACTGGTTTAATTCATTTAAACTTGGTACATACCAATCTGAATACCCGCCTCCTCTATATGCTCTTGCTAGTCCTGCTGCAAAATTTGTTGAAGAACCTATACTATTAATTATTAAAGTTGTATTTGCGGATCCATATCCAATGCCATCATTTATACCTGGTATTTCGCTGTAAACAAATTGATCCCATTTAACGTTATTATTCCCTTGATCTTCTATGGCTGCAATTAATCCATGAGGGGTATTTGCATCATAACCTGGGTCACCGGGTTGTAACAAGTAAAAAATAATTCCACCTTGATAAAAATTACCAAGTGCAGGAGGAGGAGTTTGAGCAACTCCGCCCATCATATTTGTCCAGGCTGTTCCATTATACACCTGAATCTCCCCACTGGCTCCACAATTGGTACACCACAATAACAAACCAGCTACTGGATTTGAAATGGCATTTCTTTGTACTTCAGACATTCTTGGAGGCAAGAAACCTTGGGTTGTTGAATTAACTTCAACAGCTGCTGATGTAGTAGAAGATTGTCCACCAAAAGTTTTAGTACCAGTAATGGTTTGATTATTGGTTAAATCTACAAAATCACCACCCGCACTATTACTCACAGAACCATCAGCCATTAAATATTGAGAAGAAGAACCGTTTGGCGTTTTAAATCCTGTTGCTGTTACAGTTCCTGCTGTTTTAACGCTTGTAATACCACCGTTACCCAATTGAATCGTATTGCTTGCATCCACAGTTGCTCCATTTCCTAATGCAACTGAATTGTCAATCGCACCGCCTCCTGCACTAGCATATCTACCAAGAAACACACTATTTGTTAAATCATCACTAATATTTCCTCTATGACCTGCCCATGCACCTATTGCAACATTACCAGCACCTCTTTCAGCGTGTAAAGCCCCATTACCTACAGCTACAATTTCACTTGAAGATTCATTGTAATAATTTGCTGCACTTCCTATGACAACATTATTACTTCCGGAATTATTGTTATGAGCAGCATTTTGTCCTATTGCAACATTGTAAGTGCCTGATTGATTACTTATTAACGCGTTATTACCAAAGGCTACATCAGAGATATCATTATAACCTCCATGTCCTACAGTTAGATCTTTAATAGTGATATCTTTTGTAAAGTTTTTATAACCATCAATGGTTTGGTTGTTTTCTAAATCTACAAAATTACCTCCTGCACCATTACTCACAGAACCATCTGCCATTAAGTATTGCGAAGAAGAACCGTTTGGCGTTTTGAAAGCTGCTCCTATAATTGTAGCACTGGTATTTACAATAGTAACAGAAGTATTACCCAATTGAATTTTGTTGCTGTCATCAACAGTGGCTTGGTATCCAATTGCTGTTGCATTTGTTAAACTACCTGTAGTAACGTCAGCTTTATAACCTATTGCAGTATTATTAGATCCTGTATCATTCGTATCAAGAGCCTGAAATCCTGATGCAGTGTTATTAGATCCTGAAGAGTTATGAGTAAGTGAGTTTGGTCCAGTTGCAGTGTTGTATTCTCCAGTTGTATTTAAAGAGAGCGAACTCACACCAAAGGCAGCGTTATATGATCCTGTTGTGTTTTGATAAAGGGCCCCGTAACCAGCTCCAGTATTAAAACCTCCAGTAGTATTAGCATTTAATGCTGATAATCCCAAGGCAATATTAGAAGTTTGCGATCCTGCTCCCAATCCTATAGTCAATCCACTAACCGTTAAATTGTTTTCAAATGATTTGTAACCACCAATTATTTGATTATTGGTTAAATCTACAAAATTAGCTAGGTAAGCTGTAGTGGCATATCCCGAAAGATCAGCGGGCGTTCCCGGTTCACCTTGTGGACCCATTTCTCCTTGAGGACCCATTGGGCCTTGATCTCCTTGAGGACCTGGTGCTCCATCAAATCCGTCATGTCCAGCAACTCCAAACCTCGAACTCCTTGAGGACCCATTTCTCCTTGTGCACCTTGAGCACCATCTAACCCAGGAGGACCTGGTACTCCAGCTACTCCATCAATTCCTGCTGGACCTTGTGGGCCCATTGGTCCAGTTGCTCCATCTAAACCGTCATTACCAGCTACACCTTGAAGTCCTTGAGCACCAGTTGCACCAGCAACTCCTTGAGGACCTTGTGCGCCTTGAGGACCCATTGGACCCATTGGGCCAGTAGCTCCATCTAATCCGTCATTACCAGCTACACCTTGAAGTCCTTGAGCACCAGTTGCACCAGCAACTCCTGGAACTCCTTGAGGACCTTGTGCGCCTTGAGGACCCATTGGGCCTGTTGCTCCGTCTAAACCATCATTCCCGGCTGGACCTTGAGGACCCATTGGGCCAGTTGCTCCATCTAAACCGTCATTACCAGCTAAACCTTGAAGTCCTTGAGCACCAGTTGCACCAGCAACTCCTGGAACTCCTTGAGGACCTTTCATTCCCGGCTGGACCTTGAGGACCCATTGGGCCAGTTGCTCCATCTAAACCGTCATTACCAGCTAAACCTTGAAGTCCTTGAGCACCAGTTGCACCAGTAACACCTTGTGCGCCTTGAGGACCTGTTGCTCCTTGAGGACCTTGTGGGCCTAAACCGCTTTGCCAAACCGAACCATCAAAATAATAAAATCCTGAGGGTGCGTCAGTTTGATACACCAACAAACCAGCAGCTGGGCTACTGATGTTGTTTTTTTGCGCCTGTGTCATTCTTGGCGCCAAAAATCCTTTGGAGGTAGAGGAAACTTCCAACTGTGCCGAAGCATTTATGTCAGCCGTTGGCACTCCAATACCTACTTGCGCCGAGGCGCTCATGCCCACGAGGGCAATACATAAGTAAAATAATTTTTTCATTTTGGTTTAATTTTTTAAATTTTGCTGCAATGATAACCTATGTATATAAGGAAGAAAATAGGCACACTACCGCTTTCAACCCTTTAACGATAACTTTCAAGCTTTTGACGGATGGTTTTTTGATCAAGGAAGAGGGATTACTACACAGGCCTGTTTGGCTTGTTTTTTTATCGTTAAAATGAAATTTTC
>JAPLEX010000052.1 GCA_026390995.1 Flavobacterium sp. | reverse complement strand
TTTTCGGTCAGGGTTTTTAAGGTACGGGTTAAGCTGGTGGCTTCCATACCCATGCGCGCACTAATTTCGGTAGCCGGTGTTCCTTTGTCTTTGTCGATACTCAACAGGGTAAAACCAATTGCCATTGAACCTTCGTAATTTGCAGCTTGTTCATTATACAAACGGGCTACCGCTTGCCAAGTGGTGCGCAGGGTATAATCGATGGTTTGTTGGTTCATTTGAGGTGTTTTGAAAATCAAATGTAAAACAATAAATACTATGCATGCATACTAAATATGTTAAATTTTAGCACAAAAAAAACTGCCCAAAAGGACAGTTCGTTTACTGCTTTATTGTTGATTAACCATAAATCTTTGCGTACAAATTTTGGTATTTTTCAAGGATAATTTTTCTTCGCAACTTCAAGGTAGGCGTAAGGTGTCCTTCTTGAATTGACCAAACTTCGGGAGTTAGTTCAAATCGTTTGATGCGTACCCAACTGCCGAATTTTTCGTTCAATAATGTCACTTCTTCTTCAATTCGGGCAATCACTTTCGGGTTTTGAATTAGCTCTTTGTTGAAATCCCCCAGCGTAATTTGATGCAATTTGGCCCATTCACGCACAAAATCAAAATTGGGTTGAATAAAAGCCGCTGGCATTTTTTCTCCATCGCCAATCACCATAATTTGCTCAATAAAACGCGATTGCTTCATCGCATTTTCTATGAGTTGTGGCGCGATGTATTTTCCGCCCGAGGTTTTAAACATTTCTTTTTTGCGGTCGGTAATTTTCAGGAAGCCATCGACGTCAAATTCGCCAATATCACCCGTATGGAAGTAGCCGTTTTGGATAGCTTCTGTCGTTTTCTCGGCATCTTTGTAGTAGCCCATCATCACGTTCGACCCTTTGCATAAAATTTCGCCGTCCTCTGCAATTTTAACTTCCACATGCTGAATTGGTTTTCCAACCGTACCCACGCGAAATAAAAAATTACGCATATCATTAACCGTAATTACGGGTGAAGTTTCTGTAAGTCCGTAGCCTTCCATGATGGGGATTTCAGCTGCGGCGAACATGCGTGCCAATCGCGGTTGCAAGGCCGCACTCCCCGAAACAATTAAATCGAGTTCGCCACCCAAGCCTTCTTTCCATTTGCTAAAAATGAGTTTGCGCGCCCACTTGAGCTGCCATTCGTACCAAACTCCATTGGCCCCATAAGGCTCGTAGCGCAAGCCCAAGTTGATGGCCCAAAAGAAAAGTGCTTTTTTAATTCCTTTTAATTCGGCGCCTTTGGCATAAATCTTATCGTATACTTTTTCGATGAGTCGCGGTACTGCACTCATTACGTTGGGTTTTACTTCTTTGATGTTGTCGCCCACTTTTTCAATCGATTCCCCAAAATAGACCGAAACACCATAACACTGATAGAGGTACAAGATAAATCGCTCAAAAATATGGCAGACAGGCAAAAAGCTCAACGCTCGTGAATTACCGGCTTCAAACGGAATACGGGGAGCGCTGTTTAATAAATTAGAAACAATATTATCGTGCGATAGCATTACGCCTTTGGGTTGCCCGGTGGTGCCTGAGGTGTAAATAATAGTTGCTAATTCTGCTGGTTTTACACTGTTTTTCCGATCCTCTACCACATCTTGATTGGCCGTATCGGCGCCCAATTCGAGTAGACTTTGCCAGTTTGCACATCCTTCAATTTCATTAAAGGAAAATACCTGTTTGAGCAAAGGCGTTTGTGCTTGGATTCGCATGACTTTGTCATACACCTCTTGGTCAGAAACAAAACAATAGATCGATTCGGAGTGGTTTAAGATATACGCGTAGTCTTCTTCTGATATGGTTGGGTAGATGGGTACGTTTTGGGCACCCGTTTGTAAAATGCCGGTATCCATGATATTCCACTCGGTACGGTTGTTGGAGGAGATAAGGGCAATTTTATCGTTTTTTTGAACCCCCATTCTCAATAATGCCCGCGAGATTGCATTGGCTTTATCGATAAATTCTTGTGTTGATGTTTTTTCCCAAACGCCCTTGTATTTGGTTACAAAAGCATCGGCAATTGGATAATTAGCCAATTGATAATAGGGAAAGTCAAACAAGCGGGTAGGAGTAGTCATAGGGTACTTTTTTGAGTCCTGCAAATTAATTAAAATATCCTATAAAGCCACTACAATTTTGGTGGGTTATCCCAAATTAACGTCAACAAGTTCGGCAAGTTCTATTTTAATTGGTAATTTTGACCCCACAGAAATTGCTTATGAAAAAACATTTGCGCCTCAACGAATACAAGGTCTTGGGCTACCGTATGGCCTTGGCCTACGTGTTTTATTTTATAGCCCGTGTGCTCTTTTATTTTTTTAATGCCAATCTACTCAAAGTAGATTCTATTTCTGATTTTTTTGCACTTTCGTATTACGGGCTCGCCTTTGACACAACGGCCATCTTGTATGTCAATATACTGTTTATTTTGGGCTCGGTTTTGCCCCTGTATAACAACACGACGCAGCGGTACCAAAAGAGATTGTTTTACCTTTATTTTGCCACTAATTTATTGGCCTACGCCACCAACTT
>JAPLEX010000033.1 GCA_026390995.1 Flavobacterium sp. | reverse complement strand
TTTTTTACCACTATCGTAACCGAACGCGTGGAAGTATTGGCCGAAAAAATCATGATTGAACCGGTATATTTTGAAACAGAAGATTAACTAAATACTAAAAATGGGACTAATTAAAATTTTCTCGGGAAGCGAAATTTTGGCTTACGGATTAAAAGAAAAACTAGAAGAAAAAGAAATTGAAGTCGTGATGAAAGACAACATCCAATCGGGACGTTTGGCCGGATTTGGCACGTCAGATTTGGCGGTGGAATTGTTTATTCAAGAAAAAGAATACGGCAAAGCACATCCGGTACTCGAAGAATTTCGCCTCAGTATATAACTCCTGATCTCAATCGATGATTACAGTAAACGATATTTCCGTTCAATTTGGCGGAACCACTTTATTTAGTGACGTTTCATTCGCCATTAATGAAAACGACAAAATAGCCCTAATGGGCAAAAATGGCGCCGGAAAATCTACCTTGTTAAAGATTATTGCCGGCGAAAGCAAACCTTCAACCGGAGCCATATCGGCACCCAAAGAAGCGGTGATTGCCTATTTGCCCCAGCATTTGCTCACCAAAGACAATCTTTCGGTTTTTGACGAAACGGCCAAAGCCTTTGCCGAAATTTTCGAGATGAAAAAAGAGATTGACGAAATCAACGAGCAACTTACCATTCGTACCGATTATGAAAGCGATGGGTACATGAAACTCATTGAGCGCGTATCAGAATTGAGCGAGAAATTTTACGCCATCGAAGAAATCAATTACGAGGCTGAGGTAGAAAAGGTGTTGAAAGGTTTGGGTTTTGAACGCGAAGATTTTACTCGTCCCACCTCGGAGTTTTCTGGAGGCTGGCGGATGCGCATTGAATTGGCCAAAATTCTCTTGAAAAAACCCGACCTCATTTTGCTCGATGAGCCCACCAACCACATGGATATCGAAAGCATCCAATGGTTGGAAGATTTTTTGATCAATTCGGCCAAAGCAGTCGTCGTGATTTCGCACGACCGGGCGTTTGTAGACAACATTACCAACCGCACCATCGAAGTCACGATGGGTCGCATTTACGACTACAAAGCCAAGTATTCGCATTACCTCGAATTGCGCAAAGATCGTCGAGTACACCAGCAAAAGGCCTATGACGAGCAGCAAAAAATGATTGCCGAAAATATGGAATTTATTGAGCGGTTTAAAGGCACCTATTCTAAAACCTTGCAAGTACAATCGCGGGTGAAGATGCTCGAAAAACTCACGTTGGTTGAGGTAGATGAGGTAGACACTTCGGCCTTGCGACTCAAATTTCCGCCCTCACCCCGAAGTGGACAATATCCGGTTGTGGTGAACGAATTGTCTAAATCTTATGGCGATCATGTGGTGTTCAAAGAAGCCAATATGGTGATTGAACGCGGACAAAAAGTTGCCTTTGTAGGGAAGAATGGCGAAGGAAAATCAACGATGATCAAAGCCATGATGGGCGAAATTGATTTTCAAGGTAAATTAGAAGTAGGACACAACGTACAAATTGGGTATTTTGCCCAAAACCAGGCGTCGTTGTTGGATGAAAACCTCTCGGTATTTGAAACCATTGACCAAATTGCCGTAGGTGATATTCGCTCAAAAATCAAAGATTTATTGGGTGCTTTTATGTTTGGTGGCGATGACGTGACCAAAAAGGTAAAAGTGCTTTCGGGTGGCGAAAAAACGCGTTTGGCCATGATTAAATTGTTGCTAGAACCGGTCAATGTGTTAATCCTCGATGAGCCCACCAATCACTTGGACATGAAAACCAAAGACATCATTAAAGACGCGCTCAAAGACTTTGACGGAACCTTAATTTTGGTGTCGCACGACCGTGATTTCTTGGACGGTTTGGCCGAAAAAGTATTTGAATTTGGACACAAACGCGTGAAAGAACACTTTGAAGACATCAAAGGATTTTTGGCGCACAAAAAAATGGAAAGTTTACGCGAAATCGAAAAGAAATAGTTTCGCCTAATTTTAAATAAAAAACCCGTCAAACAAGAGCTTGACGGGTTTTCTTTTTAGGGTAAGAAAAATTAGTCTTTTACAAAACGGATGCGGCTTTGACCATTGATTTCGGCGAAATATACACCAGCTGTTAATTGTGCAACATCTACTGTTGCTCGGTTGCTGAAATCAGTCGTTTGGCTTTGAATGAGTCGTCCGGCCAAATCAAAAATACGTACCGATGAAAGCCCTACTTTGCCTTGTATTGAAAGACTAGAGGTAGCAGGATTTGGATACACACTAAATTGTTGGTTGGTAAACGTCGAGTTGCTCAATGGAATTCCACCCCAGTTGGATGCATTTCCGGTCAAGGCAAAATTCATCAATTGACCATCGTAGGCAAAATTTTCGTCGTTAAGCGTACTGATGCCGGTATTGGTTCCGTAGGCAGTGCCTTGGTTAAATTTGTAGTACAGCAATAAGTTGTTTTCAAAATTAGGATTGGCAATTTCTTCGGCCCCGTTGGCCATAATCGCAGCAATGTCTGAAGCATTAAGGGCTTTGTTCCATAAACTCACTTCGTCTATGTAGCCCGTGTGGTACCAATCATAGGCTTGAAATTGAACTAATCCAATTTTAAATGTATTTGAATTTAAAGCGGGTGCCGATCCCGAAGCGGCAATAGTGCTGGTTAAGGTATTGCCCGAGTACAAATTGATTTTGGCGCCATCATACACAAAAAACAAATGGTTCCATTGGTTTAAAATCAAGCCATCATACAAAATGGTATATTGCGTTCCGGCTGAATTCCGAAAGCGCGCTTCAATGGTGGTAGCTGATAATTGAATCAAGTAGAAGTCAAAATTTGATTCGTTTCGGTACCCGGCAATGCCATTAAAGGCAGGAAAACCTGGATTTGTATTTTTTGGAAATACTTTACAACTCAGGGTAATGGTGTTTTTGTTGGCCAAAATATTTTCTGATCCAGCCACATCCACATAATCGTCGATGCCGTCAAAATCCAAATAATTGTCTTGGGCAAAACCGCTGATCCTGGCAAGCATAAATGCAGAAAAGAGTAATTTTTTTATCATAAGAAAAGCGTTTAGTTTTCACAAACATACACATTTTCCGGAAGTTGATTGGAACTATTTTTTACAATTCCTTCCAAATCATGTGATTGGAAAAACAAAATCTACTTTTTTAGTAAAATGGCAATTTAGGCCTTGTTCTCTTGCGAATCCCTTTTTTTTACCCACAAAAAGGCAATGAATTGCTATATATTTGCGGCTTTAAAATGAACACCTTGAACTTATCTCAATACACCAAAGAATTTCGATACAACATCCAGTTGGCCTATCCGGTCATGCTCGGGATGCTGGGACATACGCTTATTGGTATCGTAGACAACATCATGGTGGGAAAATTGGGTACCTCGCAATTGGCGGCCGTATCCTTGGGCAACAGCATGATTTTTGTTGCAATGTCATTGGGTATTGGATTTTCTACTGCTATTACACCCATCGTTGCCGAAGCGCAGGGGGAACAAGACGAGGCCAAAATCAAATCGGCTTTTCAGCATGGTCTTTTATTGTGTACCATTTTGGGCTTGTTTTTATTTTTGCTCATCGTGGTGGCCAAGCCGGTTATGGAATTATTACATCAACCCAAAGAGGTGATTGATTTGGCTAAACCCTACTTGGACTGGGTTGCTTTTTCGTTGGTGCCCTTAATAATTTACCAAGGCTATAAACAATTTGCCGACGGTTTGTCTCTCACCAAATATTCGTTGTACGCCATCGTGATGGCCAATGTGGTGCACGTTTTTTTTAATTACGTTCTGATTTATGGGGTTTGGATTTTTCCAAAATTAGGCATTGTGGGTGCGGCTATAGGTACGGTAATTTCTCGAATTTTGATGGTGGTATTTATGCATTATTTACTGCGAAGTAAAACGAGTTTACGACCCTATTTTAAAGGATTTGGGTGGAATGCTATTCACCGTAAAATGGTAGTGCAATTGGTGCGTTTGGGCTTTCCTTCAGCCATGCAAATGCTCTTTGAAGTAGTATTATTTACCGCCGGAATTTGGTTGTGTGGCATGTTGGGTAAAACAAGCCAAGCCGCCAATCAGATTGCGTTGAGTATGGCTTCTATGACCTTTATGTTTGCCATGGGACTGAGCGTAGTTTCGATGATCCGAGTGAGTAATTACAAAGGCATGCACGATTACAAAGGATTAATTGTAGTGGCCCGATCTATATTTTTATTGGCCATTGGTTTAGAAATAATTTTCGCCTTATTTTTTATACTACTACACAACCAACTTCCCTATTTGTTTTTGGATATGGGGCATTCGGATCAGTTTTTGGACAACATAGAAGTAATTACGATTGCTTCAAAATTGTTACTCGTAGCGGCACTTTTTCAAATCGCCGACGGGATACAAGTAGTCGTGCTGGGAGCTTTGCGTGGGTTGCAAGATGTAAAAGTGCCCATGTACCTCACTTTTGTGGCCTACTGGCTCATCGGATTTCCTACTTCTTATTTTCTGGGATTTTACACTTCGTTAAAGGCAGTGGGTGTTTGGATTGGATTGTGCGCCGGATTGACGGCCGCCGCATTATTTTTGTATCTTCGCTTTGTGGTGGTCACCAAAAAATTAGCGGCCCAACAGCTCGATTCTCTAACATAAAAAATATCCTATGATTACAATACTCATTTTGGGCTTTATTTTACTCGTAGTAAGTTATACCCTCAAACAAAATGCATCGCCTGCATCTAAGTATGCACAAACGCTCAAAATTGCCGGAGTTTTGGTGATTGTTTTGGGTTTGTTTTCCTCCATGTTTAAGCAAATCGATGCCGGACGAGTAGGGGTGCAATCCTTGTACGGAAACGTAGAAAACGACATTTTATCGAGCGGTCTTCACGTCATCAATCCCTTGTTGGATGTCACCGAATTTGACATCCAAACCCAAAATTACACCATGTCGGCCATCCACAGCGAAGGAGCCCAAGAAGGCGATGATGCCATTCGGGTGTTGTCCAATGACGGACTCGAAGTGGTGATTGACTTGACGGTTTTGTACCGCATTTCGCCTGAGTCGGCACCCAAAATTTTCAAGCAAATTGGGGTGAATTACACCGACAAAATTGTGCGTCCTGTAACCCGAACCCGTATTCGAGACAACGCTGTTTATTATGACGCGGTGGCCTTGTATTCAACCAAACGCAACGAGTTTCAACAACGCATTTACAGCAGTATCGAAAAAGATTTTAAATCGAGAGGATTAATTCTAGAGCAACTGCTCATCCGCAACATCAATTTACCGGCTTCGGTAAAAACCACCATTGAGAGTAAAATCAATGCCGAACAAGAAGCCCAAAAAATGCAATTTGTGTTGCAAAAAGAAAAACAAGAAGCCGAGCGTAAACGAGTTGAAGCCCAAGGAATTGCCGATTACCAACGCATTATTTCGGCCGGATTGTCTGACAAGCAATTGCAATATGAACAAATTAAAGCGCAAAAAGAGCTGGCTGCTTCGCCCAATACCAAAATTATTTTTATGGGCAAAGGCAGCGCACCCGTAATTTTATCTGATAAATAATTTCATAACACGAGCAAGCATGGAACTACCTAAATTTTTATTGGGCGACAACACCGATTTCCCCGACGATATTTTTATCATTCATTTGGATTATCCGCGTTTCATCATCAACCTAAAAGATGACGAAGTTGAGTTTATGGAAGAAGACGAAGACCTAGACGAAGCCGAACTCAAGGCCGAGATGGAACAACTCATTACCGAGGCCAATGCATTTTATTTTGTATTCCTAATTTTCAACTATAAACTAGATTTTTAGCATGAGAAAAAGCGTTTTGATTGTACTTT
Organism: Flavobacterium sp.; assembly: GCA_026390995.1. GTDB lineage: Bacteria > Bacteroidota > Bacteroidia > Flavobacteriales > Flavobacteriaceae > Flavobacterium. The sequence goes on along the minus strand of JAPLEX010000033.1, from coordinate 3,376 downwards.
TTATGCTTTGTGCACTTATGACACAAGCCCAAACAGGCTATCACCTGAAAATCAATTTAAAAAATTGCAAAGATTCTTTGGTGTACCTCACTTTTTATCAATTCGATAAAACCTTAATTAAAGATACCTGCACGCACATCAAAAACGGCAAGATTGAATTTAAAGGGTCTTCCCATTTAGACCGAGGAATCTACTCAATAGTGGGCCAACAAAAATCAATTTTATTCGATTTTTTTATCGATGACGACACCCAATTTTTAGAACTCAAGAGCGATGCCGAGTTTCTGTATGCCAAAGAGTTAGTAGCCATAAATTCGAAGCGCGAGAATGACTTTTTCAATTACATTCGGTTCATTGGCGATCAAAATATCGAAATCGAAAAAGCACTCCAAATTGCCCGGGGTAAGACAAAAAAAGATTCTACCGACATTGTAACGGCCAAACAAAAAGAAATAGGCAGCCTTATTTCAGCCTATGAAGAGAATTTTTTATCGCAACACAAAGGCTCCTATATCGCTGGAGTGTTGAATTTAAAAATGGACAAACTGCTCAAAGATATTCCCAAAGCCTCCAACGGCCGACCCGATAGTTTGGCGGTGTTTACCTACTTTAAAAAGCACTATTGGGACGGGGTAGATTTTCAAGACGATGGCATGTTGCGCAATCCGTTTTTTGCCACCAAACTCAACAAATATTTAGAGAACGTAGTGGTGCGCCACCCCGATTCAGTATCGGTAGAATTAGATCGGATGATACAAAAAATGAAGCCCGAGTCTACAATGTACAAATTACTTTTAGGGCATTTTATTTACACCTACGAAACCTCCAAAATCATGGGCTTTGACCAAGTATTTGTGCACTTGGCCGACACTTATTTCAAGACAGGAAAAGCCAAAGGCATCTACGAAGACGAGACGGTGGTCGATAAAATTGTGGAGCGCAGCAACAAAATGAAACCCTTATTGCTGGGTGCCGTTGCGCCCGAATTATACATGATAAAACCCGAAAGCCATCCGCAATTTGGCCCAATGGGATTTGACAAAGCCACCACTAGCGAAGAGCTCACTAAGTTGTATTATGCCCATCAGGCTGAACTCGAAAAGATGTACGTTAAATTGCATGATATCCAAGCCGATTATTTGATTGTGTTATTTTGGGATGTAGATTGTGGCCATTGCCAAACCGAAGTGCCTAAAATTTTGGATGAATACCACCAGTTTTTAAAAGATAAAAAAGACGTAAAAGTGTATTCGGTGTATACCCAATATGATTACGACAAATATGCAAAATACATCGCCGAGCACAAATTAGATTGGATTAACCTTTATGATCCGGTACACTTAAATAACATTCGAGAAAAATATGACGTGTATTCCACGCCAGTGATTTACATTTTAGATAAAAATAAAGTGATCAAGGCCAAGAAAATTGGCTCGGAGCAAATCAAAGACATCATCCGAAATATGGAAGCCGAGTATAAATCTAAAAAGTAATTTAGGAAGAAAAATAATGTGCGAGCACTTTTTGAGCCGCTTCAAAAGGAGAAATCTCATTTTGCATGACTCCATTTTTGTAGGATTCTAAGAGCGCCATTCGTTCGGGATGACTAAAAAAATGTAGATTGAGTTGCTCCTGAATGGACTCCATCATCCAGTATTGGTTTTGCTCCGCTCGATTTGTTTCAAAATAACCGCTTTGCTTTGCGTTGTCAAGATAGGTTGAAATTAAGGTATACACCTCTGGAATTCCAGCTTGCGTAAGCGCACTACAACAAAGCACTTTGGGTTCCCAGCCCGACAATTTTGCAGGAAATAAATGCAATGCTCGGGCAAACTCCGCTCTCGCCAACTGCGCTTTTTTCAGGTTATCCCCATCGGCTTTGTTGATTACAATTGCATCGGCCATTTCCATAATGCCGCGTTTAATGCCTTGTAATTCATCGCCGGCTCCCGATAGTTTTAACAACAAGAAAAAATCAACCAGGCTGTGCACTGCGGTTTCACTTTGACCAACGCCTACGGTTTCTATCAAAATAGTGTCAAAGCCACTCGCTTCACATAACAAGATTGTTTCGCGTGTTTTTCGGGCTACTCCTCCCAAAGTCGTTCCTGCTGCCGATGGTCTAATAAAGGCCATGGGGTTTTTGACCAATTCTTCCATGCGTGTTTTATCGCCCAAAATACTTCCGTGCGACAAGGAACTACTTGGGTCAACGGCCAACACAGCCACTTTTTTACCCAGGCCAGTTAAGTAATTGCCAAAGGCTTCTATAAAAGTGCTTTTGCCTACTCCGGGCACCCCAGTGATGCCTATTCGAATCGATTGGTTGGCATGCGGCAAACAACTTGCAATAAGTTTGGCTGCAGCAATTTGGTGTTTGGTTTGTGTGCTTTCTATTAGGGTAATACCTTGGCTTAAGGCCGTAATATTTCCGGTTAAAAGTTGTTGGCTGAGTGCTTCAATATCAAGGGTTTTACTCCGCAAATTTTGTACCCTTGTGGCTGCTTTATTATTAATGCTAGGCGGCATTGAAATTCCGTCTCTCTCTGATAAAGCCGATGCATTTTTTTTAGTAAAAGCCATGAATTGCACAATTGGTCGCGTAAAAATACATAAATTTGGGACACTAAATATTCACCATGATTGCTATTTCTCCTCAACTGATTGATCAGCTAATTCAAATTCTGGGCCCAGACTACGTCTTTCAAGATGAGTCTACACGCCGCCACTACGGGCACGACGAAACCGAAGACTTTATGTTTCCGCCTGCCGTCTTGGTAAAACCTGGTACACCCCAAGAAATTTCACAAATTATGCAGTTGGCCAACCAGTATTATACTCCGGTAACTCCGATTGGCGCTCAAACCGGCTTAAGTGGCGGTGCTTTGTGTGTGCACCAAGGCATTGGCTTGAGTATGGAGCGATTTTCAAAAATTTTAGAAATTGACGAAAATAATTTGCAAGTCACCGTCGAACCCGCTGTAATTACACAGGTTTTACGGGAAGCCGTTGCCGAAAAAGGCTTGTTTTATCCACCCGATCCCAGCAGCCAAGGCAGTTGTTGGATAGGCGGAAATGTGGCCGAGAATGCCGGTGGCGCTCGTGCTGTAAAATATGGCGTAACCAAAGATTATGTACTCAATTTAGAAGTGGTGTTGCCCTCGGGCGAGATCATTTGGACAGGGGCCAATACGCTTAAAAATTCTACCGGATACAACCTTACTCAATTGTTAGTGGGCAGCGAAGGTACTTTGGGCATCATTACCAAAATTGTCTTGAAATTACTCCCCAAAAATAGCCATACGGTGTTGATGCTCGTGCCATTTTATCAGGCTAAGCAAGCTTGTGAAGCGGTTTCGGCTATCTTTAGAGCGGG
>JAPLEX010000086.1:32738-34453 GCA_026390995.1 Flavobacterium sp. | reverse complement strand
AAAAAAGCCATCTAATTAGATGGCTTTTTTTATGCAACGAATTGAATTAGTTTTTGTTGATCTTCACCGTTTGTGTGGCCGATGTAGTTTGCACTTTAAACAAATAGGTGCCAGTTGATAAAGCTTCGGTGTTGATTACTGCTTTACGGTCGTTTATGTTTTGCTGCAAAACCATTTGACCCAAGAGATTGAAGGCGCTAATGGTTTGAATAGATTCTACGGCATCAAAATGCAACTCAGTTTGTACTGGGTTGGGGTAGTAGATGAACTTGCTTTTGGGTACTTGGGTCGTGGCCAAATTGGCACAGGTTACCGTGGCATTAAATCCTGAGGCAGTATTGGCGCCATCAGAATAAAACACAAAGGTCAATTTTCCAGAAGCATCCGTTGAGGTAACTGTTCCCGGTGAATTGGTTCCGGTAAAGCCGTATTGCTCTACAATAAAAGGCGAGGTGGTGCTTGGACCGTTGTAAATAGTAAGTCTATCAATACCGTTTTCTAAATTAAACGAAGTAAAGGTAACAGATACTTGATCTCCCGCATTAATTGGGTTCATGGTCGTGGTGTAATATTCGCTGTTGCTGTAATTGGCAGTTGGACCACCAGAATCAAAAAATACGCCATCTACACAGTGATTAATTAAGGTGTTGAATGAATTAGTAACGAGGTTAGAAAATGTACCTGCTGCACAACTCGAACGCACATAAAAATCATAAGAAGAAAAGGAATTTAATCCGTTTACAGTATACGTATTGGTGTTTACGGTGGTGTAAGTGCCTGAAGAACCACTTCCGGCGGGTACTACTAAAACTTCAAAAGAAGATGCACCGTTTGGATTGGTCCAAGTAAAAGTTGCACCACTGATACTCACATTTGATGCGGTTATTATTAAATTGGAACTGCAATTGGTAGTGAACGAATTTGGGGTTGAGTAATCAGAAAAACCACATTCGTTGGCTGCTTTTACTCTCCAATAATAGGTTGTTCCGTAAAATAAATTTGGTAAGTTCAGTTGATTGGTTGTTGAGCTATAGGTTTGTACAGCTGTACTAAAGGATTGATCAGTAGACACTTCAATACTGTAACTGGCCACATTATTTCCGATGTTTTCCCAAACCAAAGTAGTTGAATTGGTTGCAATAGCTGCCGCATTGACTGGAGTGGTTAGTGCAGGGCCAACTGCTTGTGGACTCTGAATGATTAAGGTATAAAATAAATTAGTACTTACTGCACCCGAAGTAGCGGTTACCGTGAGGCTGTACGTGCCTGCAGCAAGGGTGTCTAAGCCACTCAATACAATTGAATTCGATCCGGAACTTGTTAATGAATCAACGTTGAAACTAGCGGAAGCACCGGCAGGCAAACCGCTGATGCTAAATACAGCTACACCGCTAAAGCTTGGATTGGCTTCCAATTGAAAATTGAATGAAGTAGTTGCAGAACCTAAACAAACGCGGTTGGTCATCACTTCATTTGAAGATAGCAAAATGGGTTTGCCTTTGATGTTGCTAAGTAATAAGGAATATTTTTGCAAGGCATTCATCAAGTTGCCTTTGTGATTAATGGTTACCGTATAAGTACCAGCTCCTGCGGCAACTTCAATTTTCTCAACATTATCTACCGTATTGTCTGCTTTGGTGGCAGCGGCTGTAACTTGCGCGGGATTTAATTTCCATGGAAAGTTAGTTGTGCCATCTTTAGAAATTCTAAAATCT
>JAPLEX010000086.1:19773-32626 GCA_026390995.1 Flavobacterium sp. | reverse complement strand
TGTCCAACAAATGGTTCCGCTGATGGCTTTGGCAGCATCATTGGGTTCGAAATTAAACGTATACGAAGCCGCCTGATTTAGTGTATTCTCTTTGATCATCGCATCTACATTGTCATTGGTAATGAGTACTGCTGCACGCTCGGCATTGAGTAATCCCCAACCAAATTTATAATCAGGACCGGTAGCTGAACCCGCTTCATCAGCCGTGTGAATGGCTAAACCACGCAAGGTAGCCGAACGCATGAAACCCCCTTTTACATTTTTGAAATGTTGTTGCAACAATAATAAAGTTCCGGCTACATTGGGTGATGACATCGATGTACCACTATAAGAAGAATACGAAGAGTCTGAGGTTGAGGTACACGAACGAACATTTACTCCTTTTCCGCAGATATCTGGTTTTACACGGCCATCATCAGTAGGTCCATAACTACTGAAGCTAGACATCGTTACACTGCTTGCAGAAGTATAATTGCTCACTTGATTTACGGCAGCTACGATGATACCATTTTTGGAGGTACTTTTGCCCGATAATAAATCGTAGCCATTTTTGGCGGTATTGTATCCTGCGTTTCTAGAATTCCCCGCTGAATTTACAAATAAATAGTAGGGTGCATTATACATGATGTTGTCAAATGCTTTGGCATCGGCATCGTATTTCCCCCACTTGTATAAAGGAACAGTAGCCGGGTCGCTTCCGTATGAATGATTGGAAACCAAGAGTGCATTGGCAGCTGCCTGAGTAACTTCGTAGGTATCTGTAGTCCAATCGTAGGCTCTCAAATTGGCTTGACTGGCCATGCCTTTAGCCGATGCACTTGCGGTAGCATTTCCCATCATGGTTCCAGAAACGTGTGTCGCATGATCTGAAACAGAAGTAGGATTGTCTACTTGAGTTACACGTCCGGTGAGCAATTGGTGGGTGCTGCGTACTTTTCCGCCATCCCACACACCAATAGTCATGTTTTGTCCATCCAATTGAAGGCCCAAACTTCCACCGGTATTCAAGCGATTGGCTCGGGTGGTAAGCGCCGCACCAGCAAGATCGAATCATAAATAGGGGCGATTCGATTGAGCTCTGTAACATTGGTTTCAGCTATAATTTTTACTTTGTCGGCTTCGGTTTGAGCAAAAGAAAACGTAAAAGAGAACAAACTGAGCAAAAGTATTTTGGTTGATTTCATATATTAATGTAAAAAAATTTCGGCTAAAATAAGATTATAATTGCAATGATTTTTACCTATTCAGGTAAACAAAAGTTAAATTATTTTTTTAATTACCCGGAGTTTATGGGTGTGTTTGTTGATTTCAGCGTTGTAAATGCCCAAATGATCCAAGCGATCTACACGTACTTTTCCGCTAGCATGAATGATGTAATTGTCGTCCATGATGATACCAACATGAATAATTTTCCCTTCGTCGTTGTCAAAAAAGGCCAAATCGCCGGCTTCACTTTCTTCGATAAAACTCAACGGAATCCCTTGCGAAGCTTGCTGAGAAGCGTCTCTTAGCAAATGATAGCCGTTTAATTTGTACACCATTTGGGTAAACCCAGAACAATCAATTCCAAAAGGGGTTTTTCCGCCCCACAAATAGGGTGCATTCAAATACAGGAAAGCCGTTTCTAGCAAATTAGATTTTGGCTGAACTCCTGTGCGAATTTGTCCATCAAAACTAAATCCTGATTGATTTATAGCATCGATTGTTAAAAAAGCCAAGGAGGCACCCAAAGTAATAGGTAGCAATTGGTTGGGAGGATAAGTGATGTATTCTACCAAATCACCATTTAATGCTATTGGTAATTGGTTGAGTGCATGAAATTCATTAGAATTCAGTAGCTGAAATTGTTTTTCGTCTATCCAACCTTCGTACTGATCAAAATGCAATTTAACTTTACGCCATTGCTTCTGTTTTTCCAGCAATTCAAAATGCTCTCCAAACAAAATTTGCGACACGATTTCACTCCGGTCAGAAGGTTCTAAACGAAGAGGGATTACCGCTAAATCACCACCATTACAAATGGCTGCGGCACCCAATTTGGCATTATTTTGTTTCAGTACATTGATTAGGGTGATGATGATGCGCACGCCTGAACAGCCCAACGGATGTCCTAGGGAAACGGCGCCACCATTTACGTTTACTTTAGCATTGTCTAAGCCTAAAATTTGGGCATTGGCCAATCCAACAACCGAGAAGGCTTCGTTGAATTCAAAAAAATCAACATCAGAAACAGTGAGTCCAACTTTGGCTAAGGCTTTTGGCAGCGCTTTGGCAGGTGCAGTGGTAAACCATTTGGGTTCCTGTGCTGCATCGGCGTAGCTTTTAATGTAGGCCAAGGGAGTGAATCCCAGTTCGAGCGCTTTTTCTTCGCTCATTAAAATTACCGCGCCGGCACCGTCATTTATGGTCGAGGCATTGGCTGCGGTAACGGTTCCTTCTTTGGTAAAAGCCGGATTTAAACTGGGTATTTTGTCCAATTTTACATTGGTATATTCTTCGTCTTTACTCACGATGATTGGTTCTCCACGACGTTGTGGAACAGCAACGGGCACTACTTCATCATCAAATTTTCCTTCGTTCCAGGCTTGGGCCGAACGCTCATAGGATTGTATAGCAAAAGCATCTTGCGCTTCTCTAGTTATGTTGTATTCGGAGGCACATAAATCGGCAGAAACGCCCATGGCTTGGTTGTCATAGGCATCAGATAAACCATCGCGTTGCATGCCATCAACCAAAGTTGCAGGTCCAAATTTATAGCCGTTACACAAGTGGGTGTAGTGGGGAATCATACTCATGTTTTCCATTCCGCCAGCTACTACAATTTCGGCATCACCGGCCATAATGGCTTGCGCGCCTTGCATTACGGCTTTCATACCCGAAGCACACACTTTATTTACCGTGGTTGCAATTACAGAATTAGGTAAACCGGCGTGTAAGGCAGCTTGACGAGCAGGCGCTTGACCTACTCCGGCTTGAACCACATTTCCCATAATAACCTCATCTACTAGGGAAGGATCCAAATTGATTTGTGCCAAAGCACCTTTTATGGCTGCTGCTCCCAATTGGGGTGCAGCAACGGTTGATAAAGCGCCCATAAAACTTCCAATTGGAGTTCGGGCAGCAGCTACAATAACTACTTTTTTGTTCATGGTATGTTTTGTTTTATTTTCTCACTTTCGCCGCGAATTTAACCAAATTAAATTACACACAAATGGTTTTGTGGGAAAAACAAAAGCCATCCCAGCGTATTTGCAGATAAATGGTTGTGAAAAAAAATCAAAAAGTTTTTTGCAGCGGAGGTGTAGATTTTAAATAAAAGCTTAGCTTAGTTGTCAACCAAATTTTTATTTAAATCCTATATTGTATTCGAACTATTTTATTGCATTTATCATGATTAATACCCCAAACGAACTACAAGAGAATCAAATGGAAACCGAAATTCCAGATGAAGTGATGATCGTTCCTTGCTCGAAAAATAAATGGTTGTATCCGGATGATCCGATTGGAATACTAGAAAGAGGGGTAGTGTATGAATCAAAAATCTACCAATATGATATCAGTAAACCTCAAATTGAAAGCGGTTCCTAACATAGTAAAAAACAACAGTCTTTAAGTAGAAGAGCTATATTAGTCTTGTAGAAGATTAATTTCTAATTAGTCTTAAGTTATACCAGTTTCACTTTTATCGCAGTTCCCTTATTAAGTTGACTTTCTATTGTTAGGCTCGCCTTGATTTTTTCGACTAAATTTTGTACCAATTGCAACCCCATGCCCATGCCAATTTCATTATTTGTACCATGAGTTGAACTGTAATTGCGGAGTAATATGCCCTCAATTTTATCGGCAGTCATCCCCACACCTGAATCTGAAACTTGCAAGAGATTGTTTCTGTATTCTATGCGAATATTTCCATTGTTTGGTGTGAACTTGATTGCATTCGAAACAATATTTCTCAAGATAATTGACACTATTTCTTTATCGGCATATATAGTTGAATCATCGTCAACCTCTACCGTTAGTGAAATGTTTTTGGCAGAATAGGTGTTTTTGTATACAGCCAAAGTTGTTTCGATACAAGGTTTGGCTTGAATAATCTCTGGGTTCACCTGAATTGCATCAAAGTTTGATCTCGACCAATTTAGTGTCGTTTCTAGCATTTCTAACACCTGATAGGATTGTCGATTAATCAGTTGCATATAGGTTGTAAAATCTTCTTGTAAGAGATCATTATCTAAGGCCAAATCACAAATTCCAATTAGGTTGGCAATAGGAGCACGTAAATCATGCCCTAATACCGAAAGCATTCGGTCGTTGTTGCTGTTAATGTTTTTGAGCTCTTCTTGTAATTTAATTTCTTTATCCAAATCAATAAAGGCAACTACATGTAGATCATTGACTACAGATGCTTTGATTTCGTACCATTTTTTGGTCCCTTTTTTGCATGTAATTTGGGATTTTCTGCGCACATAAACATTTCCGGTTTTCAAGGTAAGTACTTCCTCTAAATTCCAATTATTGATTACATTATTTCGGTAATCAATATCGGGATAAGCATGCGCGTACCAGGCTTCTATGGTTGGTATTTCTTCTAACGAATATCCAATATCATTTTTAAAACTTTCGTTTATAAATGTGTTGTAATGCACGCCATTAATTACTTCGGCAATAATGAATGGATAAGGCAAGAAATCGGCTACATGGTGCAGATCAAACCTGGAGATAGAGTGATTAAACATAAAGATGAATGGTAGTGGGGTTACGTTTTCAGAGAGCAAAAATACTCAAATTCAATTAAATTATAGGGTTAATAAAGAAAATAAAAGTTGTTTAGCGAATAGTAACAAGAAGGCTAATAAATATGCAATTGAAACAGCCCTAGAGTTGTGCGAATTCTTAAGACAATAGAGTTACCTGGTTAATTAATTGCAGATTTTCACCACAACGCCTAAAGGCATTGTGCAAAGCGTTCGCCCAAGGATTTTGCAGGTTACATAATGGCATCTAAAAAAGTAGAGTTGCTATTGGAAATGTAGTCACAACGCCTAAAGGCATTGTGCAAAGCGTTCGCCCAAGGATTTTGCTGGCGCAACATCCTTGGGCGGGACGCTTTGAAAACAAAAAAAGAGTAAAAACGCTCAAGTGAACTTGGACGTTTTTACTCTTTATTTTGTTTATTCGTGAACGCAGAAGGATTCGAACCTTCGACCGCCTGCTTAGAAGGCAGGTGCTCTATCCAGCTGAGCTATGCGTCCGTTGTCGGGGTGGCAGGATTCGAACCTGCGGCCTCCTGCTCCCAAAGCAGGCGCGATAACCGGGCTACGCTACACCCCGAGGGATAATAAGCGGAGAGTAAGGGATTCGAACCCTTGGTACAGTTTCCCATACGCATGTTTAGCAAACATGTCCTTTCGGCCTCTCAGGCAACTCTCCAAGCTCAAAGAACGAATTCATTTTAGCGGTTGCAAACTTAACTTTTCATTCGTAATCTAACAACAAATTCGGGCTTTTTTTTTCGTTTTTTTTCTGCCAAATATAAAACCAGCTCAAAGTCAGTAGTATATTCTGTATCGAACTCCAGTATACTCTATATCGAACTCCGTTATTTATTTCTATATTTGGAAATCAAAATACATACCCATGAAAAAACACCTGATTTTACTGCTGTTTCTTGCCTATAATCTTTCTATAAAGGCACAAGTAAAAGAAATTAAAACTCCTGTTTCTGATACTACTTTTGTTAAATTGAGTGCATACAGTTCGGCTTTTGTTTATGATTTAAAATACGCGACAACCGATAATTTTTTGGGAGAAAAAGTATACAACTGCGGGGAATGTTATCTGCGGTACAAAACCGTAAAAGCTTTGCTTGTTGCCCAAGAAAAAATAAAATCCAAAGGCTATAAATTTAAATTATTTGATTGCTACCGACCGCTTTCGGTGCAACAAAAAATGTGGGCTTTGGTATCAGATCCTGCCTATGTGGCTGATCCCGCCAAAGGTTCTCTGCACAATCGGGGAGGTGCCGTCGATTTGACCTTGGTAGACAAAAACGGAAACGAATTGGATTTTGGAACAACGTTTGATTTTTTTGGCGAACAAGCCAGTCATTCTTATTTAGAATTGGATAAAGAAGTAATAAAAAACAGAACTTTTCTTAGAAAAGTAATGACCGAAAATGGGTTTACTATTTTTCCATCAGAATGGTGGCATTACAACATAGAAGAGGGCCAAGAATTACCAATTGCAAATTTTAGTTGGCCGTGTAACTAATTGCCTTCAATACAAGGATAAATTTTTAGGAAGTAATTTTCAGGTTCATACAATTGCCCATCTAATTCTGATTTCAACAACTTTTTATAGGTATAATCGATGTTGTCTGTCGAAAATTTTATCCGAATAAACGAAACCGGACTTTCTTTAAGTGATTGGTAATCATCTTTTCGAAACAAAAAATTACCGGTCATGATCCGGTTGTTAATCCCATTATCATCTCGCACTAGGGTTCCGCAGGTTTCTTGTTGGGTGTGCATTAAGGTCACAATTTTTCCGTTTTGCAACTGAATGAATATTTTGGAGTTGGCATCCAAACATTTGGCTTTTATAAAATCAGCACTTTTTTCTATAAACTGCACGTTCAAAATTGGTACGCCATCGGTTACCGCTATAGAATTAAATAGATAACTGGCATTTCCTGCAAAATTTCGTTCGTATACCAAATAGTCTTTCGTGGTTTTGTAGGTTCCAATCGAATCGGTGATGTTCTGGGTGTATTCACAGGGAGTTTGCGCCCAAGAAAAAGATGTAACGGCTAGCAATACTATGCAATAGATGTTTTTCATGAAGATTAATTTATTTTGCTGCAAAGTATAACTATTTTTTGGTTGTTCAGGTCGGTGGTAAAGAAGCAATAGGTAGATCCGCCGTCTTTAATTTTCCATTTTTTTCGAATTTCTTCTACCGAATCAGGAAAATTTCTTGTTGTAATATTGGCTTTTGAATGAGCAAATTTTTGCATTTCACTTTTAGAATAGGGCACACAACTCTCTATTTTAAATCGACGACCCGGAAATGGCACAAGGTGATCAAGCGTATATAAATGGGAGTGTTCGTGTAATTTTGCAAGTCCGAATCTTGCTCCTACAGCAGTAAATTCCCCCGATTTCATGATGGCGCTGTTGGCTTCATACAAATAGGCTAAAGGCATAGAAAATAAACATGCATTGTGATCTTCCCAGTTAAAATCTACTTGCTCCCTTCCGGTTTTAGTAAAATTTAGGGTGCAAATAGTGGGAGAGGACCCTGCTGATTTTCGCAGAATCCAAAGTAGTTCTTTTACCTCATTGTCTACGGCCACGATATGTACTTGATCTACAAATTGCAACGATTTTAATCCCGAACTGATGTCTAAGATAGGGGCGGTTTTTAGTAGAATATTGGGGCTGTGCGCAAACAAAAAATCTAAATTTTCAGGCACATTTGGCAGGCAATCTTCCAATAAAAACACCTTGCCTTTGGCTTCATTTCGTCGGGAAGGATCAACGTAGATCCAATCAAATTGCTGAGTGCTTTGTTGCAGATAATCCAAGCTGTTTCCCACTACAAAATCTACATTTTTGATATCGAATACCTCAAAATTATGTTGCACGCTTGCCGAAAGTTCAGCCGATAATTCACAATGGGTTACTTGGGAAAATTGTTGCGCAAAATAGAAGGCATCCACGCCCATGCCACCCGTAAGATCAAGTAGCGTTTCACCTTGTATCAAGCTTGATTTATAAGCCGCAGTTTGCTCGGACGAGCTTTGTTCTACCGATAATTTCACCGGATAAATGAGTCGTGGTGTACTAAACCACTTGGGAAGTTTACCGGCACATTTTTGTTTGGATTGGATTTGCTGAATAATCTCAAGCCATGGAATAGCTGGAAATGGATTTTTTTGTAGAGCAAGAGCACTGCAATCGGAATGGGCATGTCCGGCAATAAAATCCTGGACTTCTTTTTGTAGCAACAAATCAAAATTCACACTCAATGGGTAAAAATATAATTCAACATATTGGCGCCCATCTTCAAGGCTTTGGCATGAACCTCGGCGGGATCATTGTGCACGTCTTGGTCTTCCCAGCCGTCACCCAAATCAACTTCAACTGTATATAACAACACCAATCTATCGTCTACAAATATTCCCAATGCTTGAGGGCGTTTGTTGTCGTGTTCGTGTATTTTGGGAATTCCACTGGGAAAGAGAAAGGGCTTTTGAAATATGGGGTGCGCGGCGGTAATTTCTTGAAGACTTAGCGTTGGAAATAATTTTTTAATTTCTTTTCGAATGTATTCATCCATGCCATAATTGTCGTCAATGTGCAAAAAGCCACCTGCCAACAAGTAGTTGCGCAAGTTTTCTTGATCAGCAGGGCTAAACACTACATTGCCATGACCGGTCATGTGCACAAACGGATAGGAAAACAAATCGGGACTGCTAGGAGTTACGGTAGCGGGTTTTGATTTGATTGTGGTGCCAATATTTTGGTTGCAAAATTTAATCAAATTGGGCAGAGAAGTAGGGTTGGCATACCAATCGCCACCTCCGCTGTATTTTAAGAGCGCAATTTCCTGCCCAAACGACAAGCCATAACAAAGTAGCAGCAGGAGCAAATAGCGATTCATCTCTTATTTTTTAATGATTTTTTGAGTCACTTTTCCGGTTTTGGCTGAAAGTGTAATGAAATAAACTCCCGAATTTAGGTTACTGAGGTCAATTGTTGCCGATGTAAATGGAACAGATTCGGTAACTATTTCACGGCCATCCAATCCAATAACTTGAAACTTATCTACCAAAACACTGCTTTCAATTTGAACTACATCCAAAACAGGATTTGGTTTTATTTTCACCATATTGGCTGAAAATGTTGGCGTACCCAATACCAGTAAGGTGGTTACCGCCAACCGATTGGTTAAGGTGTTTCTGCTTTCGCAACCGCCAACGCTTTGGGCAGCAAAATACGTATTGTTGTCTGTCAAGGGCGTGGTGTTGGGCAATGAGGTTCCGCCTATTGGGGCAGTATACCATACAATTCCAGTTCCGAATACCGTTAAATCGGCTAAGGTTTGCCCGGCAGTAAAATTTTGTGTGCCAGGTCCTGTTGGCGAGGTTAAAAAAGGAATAAGCGTAACTTGAAAAGGTTTTACATACACACAGCCCGTTTGATAGGATTCTATTGCGGCATAGATAATTCGGCTAGCATCAAGTTCATACGCCGAGGGTGTTTGGATGTAATTGTTGGTTAAATTACCTGCGTCTTCGGCATTTTCATAATAGCGAATTTCAAAATCGCCGGGAGATAAATTATTCAAAATCAATGAAGTATTGGCAGATAGATCGGCTACTTGCATGGGGTTTTCGGTGCTGCAAATAGTTAAATCCATAGGGTCTGAAAATGCCGGCATGGGAGCCAATAGCGGATACCCAACTGTACCCGAAATGTAATTGGTTTGCGTGCCATTGGTGTAGGCAACCACTGCTGCAACTTGTTCGTTTTCTTGTGGACAGTAGTTCCAAGGATTAGGTGCGGCATTCACAAACACACCATTTATTTGCCAATTTAATTGGGTAGTCGATGCACCAGTTGGGCTAAATCGCCAAGCTTCATTGGTGGCTGACCAACTTCCGGTGTTTCTGCCCGGTGGAACATAAGCCAAAGTCCCCGCACTGTTTTGAATCCCAACCAATCCATTTCCGGAAATCCAGGTAGTACATGGGGTACGTTTGTTGATGATCACCTCAATAATGTTGGTGGTTTCGTGTAATACGATTTGAGAGGTTTGAAGTCCATTGGCCGCATCACAAGAAAAAGCAGGCAATTCATTAAAGTTGGCAACAAATACGCGGTTTGGTGCTGCATTTACACCCGAATCTAATACATAATAATTTACATTTTGAAGCAACGGATTGGTTACTGGGGGACTGCTGATGTTGGTGTCTTGGTACACGCCATAAATGGCATTTTTTACCGGAAATGTTGCATTGGGAATGGTTTGACTAAAATTCCAATCGCAAAAGCCATTGGGCAGATAGGTGCCCGTTCCAAAGGTAATTAGTCCATTGGAACCTACTAAAATTTGGGTGTAATTGGTATTGAAAAAACTAAAACTAAAAGGCAGATTTACAGCAGAAGACCAGGTATCATCTGCATTGGCATTAATGGTAGTACCACCGGTAAACGGGAAAGTTGGCGCATAGGGAATGCTGCTCACCGTATAGGAAGTGGTGGCTTTTCCGTCAAAGTAGGTAGCTGTTAATGCAGTGCATTGACCGGGTGAACAAACCACTCCGGTACTTTCTACAGTAACGGTAGCCAAGGGCGTTTGAGCAAAAGCAACTTGCGAAAGTAAAGCGACGAAGACTACAATTTTTTTCATAGTTATTGATGGATAAAAGCTACGCTGTGGCAAGCTGCCAGGGCTGCAGTTTCTGTGCGCAAGCGGGTTGAACCCAATGTAACGGGTTGGTATTTTTGTTGCAAGGCCAATTGTATTTCAGCCGACGAAAAGTCGCCCTCGGGGCCTATTAAAATAGTAGTTTGCTGATTGAGAATGAGTTTTTCTTTTAAGGAAGCGCGTTCGGTTTCTTCGCAATGCGCGACAAAAAGTTGGCCAGTTCGTTCTGCTTTCACAAAAGCAGTAAAGGGCGTAAACGGATGAATTTTGGGCAAATAACATTGATTGGATTGCTTCATGGCCGAAACAATTACTTTTTCTAAACGCTCCAAATTGATGTGTTTCCGTTCGGCATGATCGCACAAGACAGGAGTAATTTCGGCGATGCCAATCTCGGTAGCCTTTTCTAAAAACCATTCAAAACGGTCGTTCATTTTGGTAGGAGCTACGGCCAAATGCAACTGATAATTAAGCGGTTCTTGCAACGCTATAGCTGTAATTTTTACGGTACAATTTTTCTCGGATGCCAAGGTGATTTGGGTAGTAAATAAATAACCTAATCCGTTGGTTACATGTAGGATATCTCCATCCTTTTTGCGTAGTACTTTAATAATGTGTTTACTTTCTTCTTTGTCAAAAGAAAAGAGGGTATCGGCAGGAGTAAGGGTGGCGTCGTAGAATAATTGCATCTTAAAAATCAATTCTTGCTTTAGAAACTACTGCGGCAGATTCAAATTGCTGGTTCAAGTACTTTTGATAGCCTACGATGCCAATCATAGCGGCATTGTCGGTGGTGTATTCAAATTTGGGAATGTAGGTGGTCCAGCCAAATTGTTTTTCGGCCGAAACCAAGGCCGCTCGAATACCCGAATTGGCTGAAACACCCCCGCCAATGGCAACCTGAGTAATCCCTGTTTGCTGCACCGCCAATTTAAGTTTATCCATCAAAATTTCTATAATGGTGTGTTGAATTGAAGCACAAATGTCGTTTTGGTGTTCGGTAATAAAGTTGGGGTTTTCAGCCACATTTTTTTGAATAAAATACAAAATGGCTGTTTTAAGTCCCGAAAAACTAAAGTCTAAATTTGGAATCTTTGGTTTGGTAAATGCAAATGCTTTGGGATTCCCCTCTTGCGCACATTTGTCAACTAAAGGACCGCCCGGGTAGGGAAGACCCAATATTTTGGCGCTTTTATCAAAGGCTTCACCAACGGCATCATCGGTAGTTTCGCCTATGATTTCTAAATCAGTAAAACTTTTTACGCGTACAATTTGGGTATGACCGCCGGAAATCGTGAGGGCCAAAAACGGAAATTGAGGTTTGTTATAACCGGGCTCATCAATAAAATGAGCAAAAATATGGGCATGCATGTGATTGACCGCAATCAATGGAATCTGCAACGCCAACGCCATCGACTTGGCAAAAGAGCTGCCTACCAACAATGACCCCATAAGACCAGGACCTTGCGTAAAAGCAATGGCGTGCAATTGGTCTTTGGTAATACCCGCTTTTTCTAAGGCTGCAGTTACCACAGGAACTATGTTTTGCTGGTGTGCTCGCGAGGCCAATTCGGGAACTACGCCCCCGTATTGTTGGTGTACCAATTGGTTGGCCACAACATTTGACAGTACTTTATCGTTCTGAAGAACGGCAGCAGCGGTATCGTCGCAAGAGCTTTCAATGGCTAATATGTACACCGCGTTGTGCGTCATGAATGGGTGGGTATTTTTTGCACTATTTTTGATTATTCCTCATAAAAATGGTTATTTTTACGACGTAGCCAAAATTAGCTTTTTTTTATAAATGCCCGTAGCATTTCAATTGATAATTTAATTTGTTGGTACACTAAAATTTAGCAGCTATAAAACGCCTATATAAAATACTCTTTCGCTTTTTGTTAGTGCTTGTATTCGCTTTATTATCAGGCGCAATTGCATTGACTTTCCCTGTGGTTCAAACCAAAATCGCTCATTATCTTACCGATATCATTAATCGCGATTACCATACTAATATCCATATTGATCGGGCCGCTGTAACTTTATTTGGCGACATCAAACTCAAGAAAGTGTTGATTTTAGACGAGCATAAAGACACCTTAATTTATGCCAATCGCATTGCAACTTCAATCCTAGACTTTCACAAATTAATTGATAAATCAGATTTGCTCTTTGGTGATTTGCGTGTCGATGGCTTGTATTTGCAAATGAAAACCTATAAGGGCGACAACTTCTCCAACCTAGATCGCTTTATTGATGCCTTTGACGACGGCACGCCTTCTACCAATTCGTTTTTACTCACCGCCGAGCACGCCTACCTCACCAACGCCCGTTTTTTGTATTTGGATTTAAATTTCCAAGACCCACGTGTTGCCGAATTTTCTCAAATAAATGGGGAAATGAGCCAATTTAAAATCCTGGG
>JAPLEX010000086.1:0-19758 GCA_026390995.1 Flavobacterium sp. | reverse complement strand
ACGTAACGACCGCAATTGAAAAATTGTCTTTTTTGGATTACCGAGGCTTGTACGTCAAAAATGCATCGACGCTATTTAGTTATACCAAAGAGCAAATTCGGTTGCAAAATATAGATCTGATAACGCCGCATTCTTTATATAAAGGCGATGTGACGCTCAAGTATACTTTGGATGATTTCTCAGATTTCAATAACCGGGTGCGTTTTTTCTTTAGGATAGACCAAGCCTCATTGTCTAGCGATGACATTCGATTTTTTTATGATGAATTGGCCAAAGGCAAAAACTTTACCCTGAAAGGAAATATTACCGGAACCCTCAACAACTTAACCTTCCGTAAATTGCGCGTCACCGATGGAAATGGCTCTTTGATTGCGGGTACTATTGTGTTCAAGAATGTGTTTGGTGACGCCGATGAGCGATTTTACATGCACGGCGAATTCACCAACCTTACAAGTAATTATTCTACCTTAACAACCTTGTTGCCCAATGTTTTGGGTAAAAATCTTCCAGCAGTGTTAAACCGATTTGGTACGTTTCAGCTAAAGGGCACTACCGATTTGACAGCTAATTCCTTAAAAGCCAATTGCAGCGTGCAATCCAAATTGGGCTTAGCCAAAGCCAACTTCACGATGGACAATTTGTTGCAGATCGAAAAAGCCAAATACAAAGGATTGGTTGCGTTGACGCAGTTTCAACTGGGTGATTTGTTGCAGCGATCTGATGTGGGTATGGTTTCCTTAAATGTAAAAGTAGACGGCAGTGGCTTTGAAATAAAACACCTAAATACCACTTTTGAAGGTGACATATCCCAATTGAATTACAATAAATACCAGTATTCCAACATTCAAATCGATGGCCGATTTAAAAATCCGTTGTTTACAGGGAAACTCATTGTGAATGATCCAAACCTGTATTTAGATTTTATGGGCTCGGTGAACGTAAACAAAAAAGAAATTGCCTACGATTTTCATGCCGCAGTTGATTATGCCAATTTGCAGGCATTAAATTTTGTGACTAAAGATTCCATTTCTATTTTTAAAGGAAACATGGATATCAACTTGGCGGGAACCTCAATAGACAATCTAGTAGGCAAAGTAGCCTTGACTGAAACCTCCTACCAGAACAAAAAAGACACCTACTATTTTGACGATTTTTCTATCAGTTCAAATTTTAATGAAGTCGGTGTGCGCACCATTGCCGTAGCGTCACCAGATATTATTAACGGACAAATTCAGGGTAAATTTCAGGTAAATCAGTTGCAACCCTTGCTCGAGAATGCCTTGGGTAGTTTGTATGCCAATTATTCGCCCAACAAAGTCAAGGCAGGGCAGTACATGAAATTTGATTTTACGGTCTACAACAAAGTCATCGATGTGTTTTATCCGGGAATTTCAGTGGCGACTAATACCGATTTTAAAGGCAACATCAACGCCGATACCAATGAGTTTAAATTACATTTTAGTTCACCTGAAATCACTGCCTACGTTGGATAGCATCAAAACTGAGCAGTACAAAATTCGCGACTTTAGTTTAATTAATGTAACGATGAATGATACTTTGTTTGTACGTTCGGAATTTAAAGGTGGCGATAAAGGCGAAGACAACTATTCTTTAAATTTATACCATACGATCAATAAACTCAAACAAAGCATTGTAGGAATTCAAAAATCAGAATTGAAATACAAAGATTTTTTGTGGTATTTGAATGAAAAGGACGACAGCGACAACAAAGTAATTTTTAATCAAGCTTTTACCGAATTTAGTTTTGACAATTTGGTCTTATCGCACGAAGACAAACAAGTTTCCTTAAATGGGAACTTGTCGGGCAAAACAGACAAAGATTTATTTTTGAATTTTACGGGCGTTCCTATAGAAAAAATTCTCCCTACAATTGATGACTTTTCGCCCAAAGGAAACCTGAATGGCTCTGTCAATCTAAAGCAAATAAAAGGAGTTTATCAACCTACAGCCAACGTTTCTATTGACGACTTGTCTATCAATGACATTGCTTTAGGTAGGTTGAATGTGGCTTTATCAGGGGACGAAGAACTAAGAAAATTCAATTTGCTGGCCACTATCGAAAACAAAGATGTGGAGTCGTTTACCGCCCAAGGGGATTTTGAGGTTACTACCGATAAAACCAACCTGAACATGGATTTGAATTTTGACAACTTTAATCTGGGCGTGTTGAGTTCATTTGGAGGCGACATCATTACGAATGTTCGCGGTTTGGCTAGCGGACGTTCCAATTTATCGGGTAGCTTATCCAATTTGGATATTAATGGACGACTGTTTATAAATAAAGCCGGCCTCCGTATTCCTTACCTTAATGTAGATTACACCATAGCCGATGAAGTAGTTGTTGATGTAACGGAATCAAATTTTTATGTGAGCAATGCGGCTATTTTTGATAAAAAATACAATACTTCGGGCGTATTAAACGGGACCATTGCACACAAGAATTTTTCGGATTGGAAATTTGATTTATCGGTAAACGCAAAACGATTATTGGCATTAGATACCGATTATTCAGAAGATGCAGCCTATTACGGTACTGCATTTATGGATGGGTATGCATTAATTAAAGGACCTTTGGATGGGTTATTTATAAAAGTAGCGGCCAAATCAGAAAAAGGCACCGAAGTAAAAATTCCGATTAGCGATGCCGAATCAACCGAAACCAATAATGCCTTGCATTTTATTACTAAAAACGAAAAATACAAACTCAATAAAGGCCCAGAAACTATTCGAAATTACAACGGAATTGATTTGGAATTTGAGTTTGACATTACGCCCGATGCCGAGGTAGAAATTGTTTTAGACCGAAACACAGGTCACGGCATGAAAGGCAAAGGATTTGGCTCGTTGTTAATTAAAATTAATACCCTTGGGAAATTTAATATGTGGGGCGATTTCCAGGCCTACGAAGGAACCTATAACTTCAGATATGGTGGATTAATCAATAAGAAGTTTAATGTCAAAAAAGGAGGTTCTATTACCTGGGAAGGTGACCCGATGCGGGCCAATCTAAATCTGGAAGCCGTGTACACCACAAACGCCAACCCCGGTGTGCTCATCGAAAACGCGTCCTTTAATAAAAAAGTACAAACCGATGTCGTAATTGGTTTAAAAGAAAACTTAAGCAATCCAGAGCCCAATTTTGATATTAATTTCCCTACCGTGAGTAAGGTATTGCAGACAGAAATTCAAACCAAACTCGACGACAAGGATATTCGCCAAAAACAAGCCTTGATACTTCTGTCTACCGGTGGATTTTTAAGTATAGACGGATTGAATCAGGCTTCAATTAAAAATAATTTATACGAAAAAGTAGGCGATTTATTTGGATCGGTGTTTAATGACAACGACGGTAAATTTGTGATGGGTGTTGATATTGTTGCGATTGATAAAAACCCTAACGCATATTCTGATGGCCGTGTGGGAGTGAACTTTACGACCAAACTCAACGAGCGCATTTCGATAAATGGTAAAGTAGGAGTGCCCATTGGCGGGGTAAACGAATCGACCATCGTAGGCGATTTGGAGATTCAGTACCGCGTAAACGAAGAAGGCACCTTGAATCTCAAAGTGTTCAATAAAGAAAATAACGTGAATTATTTTGTAGGTGAAGGCGTAGGCTATACACAAGGCGTGGGAATTTCTTATGAGGTAAATTTTGAAACATTCAAGGAATTGCTCCATAAAATATTTGCCAACCAAAAAGTAGAGAAAGTACCAGCAGATCAATTAAAAAAAGAACTACAAGATTCAGAAATGCTCCCCGATTTTATTCACCTCAACAACCAAGAGAAAAAAGATCCCGAAAAAACCAACCCAAATTTAGAAGCTATCCCGCCAGAAGATTAAGTAGGGTAGTTTGTTTTTTGTAAAAAAATAAAACTTATCAACGAAAACGATTGAATTAGCTATTCTTTCCCATAATCTAAAAATACTGCCTAAATAGTTGTCAATCTTTGCTAATTTTACATTTTAAATCAAAAAAAATGCCATTAAACATAAAAAAAATAGGTGTGTTGACATCAGGGGGTGATGCTCCCGGAATGAATGCCGCCATCCGTGCCGTAGTGCGTACCTGTGCGTTTCACAACATTGAATGCATCGGAATTTACCGCGGTTACCAAGGAATGATTGAAGGTGATTTTAAAGAAATGGGTCCACGCAGCGTAAACAATATTGTAAACAAAGGGGGAACCATCTTAAAATCGGCACGATCTAACGAATTTAGAACTCCTGAAGGTCGTAAAACTGCCCATGAAAAATTGGTTGCTGCAGGCGTAGACGCCTTGGTTGTTATTGGTGGAGACGGAAGTTTTACCGGAGCAGAATTATTTAATGTAGAATACGGTTTTCCGGTGATGGGAATTCCAGGCACCATTGACAATGATATTTTTGGCACCTCACACACGCTTGGTTACGATACCGCTTTGAATACGGTAGTTGAAGTAATCGATAAAATTCGCGACACGGCCAGTTCACACAACCGTTTGTTTTTTGTTGAAGTCATGGGCCGCGATGCCGGTCACATTGCCTTGAATGCTGGAATTGGTGCAGGAGCCGAAGAAATATTAATCCCCGAAGAAGATTTAGGATTAGAGCGTTTATTAGACTCTTTAAAGCGAAGTAAAGCTTCTGGAAAATCATCGAGTATAGTCGTAATTGCTGAAGGCGATAAAATCGGAAAAAATGTATTTGAACTCAAAGATTACGTAGAAGCCAATTTACCCGAATACGACGTGCGTGTTTCGGTGTTGGGTCATATGCAACGCGGCGGATCACCTTCTTGTTTCGACCGGGTTTTAGCCAGTCGTTTAGGCGTAAAAGCAGTTGAATCTTTGTTGGAAGGAAAAACCAATTATATGGTGGGTTTATTAAACGACAAAGTAGCCTTAACGCCACTAGAGCAAGCCATCAAAGGACATACCGAAATAGACCGCGAATTGTTGCGCGTTTCTGACATCATGTCAACCTAAAAATCAACTCAAATTTAAATGAATTATAACCGGCAACTAGCCCCGTGCGGTGTGCCTAAAGCGTAAAGTAACATGTCAAAAGTAAAACTAGGAATAAACGGATTTGGTAGAATTGGAAGAATTGTTTTTAGAGAATCATTCAACAGAGAAAATGTAGAGGTAGTTGCTATTAATGATTTATTGGATGTCGATCACTTGGCTTACCTATTAAAATATGATTCAGTTCACGGGCGTTTTGCCGGAACGGTTGAAGTAAAAGAAGGTGAACTTTTTGTAAACGGAAAACACATTCGCATTACGGCAGAGCGCGATCCTGCCAATTTAAAATGGAACGAAGTAGACGTGGATGTTGTGGCCGAATGTACCGGATTTTTCACCACCATCGAAACTGCTAGTGCACACATTAAAGGAGGTGCCAAAAAAGTAATTATTTCGGCTCCTTCAGCGGATGCACCAATGTTTGTAATGGGCGTAAACCACACCCAAGCCAAAGCTACTGATTTAGTTGTTTCAAATGCATCTTGTACCACCAACTGCTTGGCGCCATTGGCCAAAGTAATTCACGATAATTTTGAAATCGTTGAGGGATTAATGACTACGATTCACGCAACCACTTCGACCCAAATGACCAATGATGGTCCTTCGCGCAAAGATTTCCGCGGGGGTCGTTCGGCTTTGGTAAATATGATTCCATCGAGCACAGGAGCGGCCAAAGCAGTAGGAAAAGTAATTCCTTCATTGGATGGAAAACTAACCGGAATGTCCATGCGTGTGCCTACTGTTGATGTATCTGCTGTAGATTTAACCGTGAAATTGGCCAAAGAAACTTCCTATGCCGAAATCATGGCCGTATTGAAAAACGCTTCCGAAACTACCATGAAAGGAATCTTGGGGTATACCGAAGACGATGTGGTTTCACAAGATTTTGTGTCTGATCCAAGAACATCTATTGTAGATGCCAAAGCAGGAATTGGACTAAATTCTACCTTCTTCAAAATAATTTCATGGTACGATAACGAATACGGATACTCCAGTAAATTAATTGATTTATCGGTACACATTGCGAATTTATAACAGAATATAATCCCGTTGCGCTTCAAGTAGGAACGGGATTTTTATTTGCTATACTAAACCAAAAACCAACCCAAGATGAAATTATTAGTTGACAGCGGATCTACTAAAGCCGATTGGATATCAATTGACGACAACGGAAAAGTGTTATTCACCACACAATCCTTAGGATTGAATCCTGAAGTATTAGATAAAGCTGATATCATTGCACGCTTAGAAGATAAATTTGATATCTCTCACAACAAAAACAACGTATCCAATTTGTTTTTTTACGGGGCCGGCTGCGGAACCGACCGAATGAAAAACTTCTTAACCCAAGTGTTCGAAGAATATTTTCCAAATGCCACTGTTGCTGTACACGAAGACACCTATGCGGCGGTTTATGCGACCACACCCAAAAACGAAAAAGCCATTGTATCTATTTTAGGCACCGGCTCAAATTGCAGTTATTTTGACGGCGTGGTGTTGCACCAAAAAGTACAATCCTTAGGGTATATTGCCATGGATGATTGTTCAGGTAATCGATTTGGTCGTCATTTGTTGCGGGCCTATTACTTTAATAAAATGCCGGCTACCATGGCCAAAGCATTTGAAAAAGAATACAACCTTGATGCAGACTACATTAAAAATAATTTATACAAAGAACCCAATCCAAATGCCTATTTGGCCACCTTTGCTAAGTTTCTTATTAAACACAAAGATGAAGACTTGTGTAAGCAATTTATTTTTGCCGAAATGGAAGATTTTGTAGAGAATTACATCAAACAATTTGACAATTGTACCGAAGTGCCGGTGCATTTTGTGGGATCAATTGCCTTTTATTTAAAGGAAGAACTAGAATTAGTATTAGGAAAACACGGCATAAAAGTTGGAAACGTATTGCGTAGACCCATTGATGGATTGATCGCTTATCACTCCATAAACAAATAGAAAATTAACGCATTGCAATCATGGAGATTTCAATGTGTACATTTTTTGGCAATCCTGCCACTTGAACCGTTTCTCTTGCAGGAGCGGTTTTTTCGTTAAAATAGGCCGCGTAAACAGTATTAATTCTTCCAAAATCGGCCATATCGGTAATGTAGATCGTGGTTTTTATCACGTGTTCAAACGTGAGTTCGGCAGCAGCCAAAACTGCTTTTAAGTTTTCCATTACTTGAGTAGTCTCGGCTTCTATCGAGTCAATTACCAATTCCATGGTTACAGGATCTAAAGCAATTTGCCCGGAGGTGTACAAAAGATTTCCTGCAAATACCGCTTGGTTATAGGGACCAATAGGAGCAGGCGCTTGGGTTGAATTGATGATTGTTTTCATAACATATAAATTAGCGTAAAACACGATCAGGTAGGGTGCGTTTTTCCCATTTGATGTCACTCAAGATTCCCGATTTAATTCCAATAAAGAAATTCCAATAGGCATTTTGTCCAAAGGGTGTCCAGTTAAAATCCATGCGCCAACTAAGCAAATCCCGTTCAAAACGAAACTGGGTAAAGGTTACGCCATTCTGAACAAAATCATACCCAGATGAAACTCCTACTTTCCAACGCGGGGTGAGATCAGTATTTAGCGAAACCATCAAGGAATTCCCCGATATTTGTTTTTCACGGCGAATATTGGAGTAGGTGAGTTGATAGGCAAAAGTGATATCCCAAGGTAAATCGGCATTGTAAAATCCTTTAAATTCGCTCTCCTCTTCGTCGTCGTCTTTAAATTGGCTTTGTCTGCGGTCGCTAAAATCGGTGTTGGTCCCAAACAAATCATCATCACGTCCTCCGTTGCGCACCCCTTGGTCGTTTTTCTTGCTCTTGTCGTTATCTCGACTGGACATTGAATAATTTAGCGTCATATTGGCACTGGTCATGCGAAATAAACTTCCGCCGTTGTCCATATTAAAGGTGTTGATGGTTTTGCCATTTCGATCTAGCGCATACGGATTTAAAGTCATCCCGAAATTCACGTTCATTTTATCCTTAAACAACAAGGTTCCACCACTCACACGCAAGGGAGCCCATGCCAGGGAATCAGCAGCTGCGTTATAACTAGTAGAAAAATTCAAGTTATTGAGCAACATGATTTTTTTGGGTTCGGTCTTGGTAGAATCTTTGTCGGTTACTTTGGCTTCAAAAGTATTGCTCAAACTAAATCCAATAGAATTGGCAATCGTTTTGCCAGGAGCACCAAAAATTCCATTTTCAAATCGGGTATATTCCTTTACCATAGTTCCGCTGGCATCGGCGGCATAGGTGTCATAATATTGCTCAAAACTTGGGGTGTAGCTGTAGGAAACAGAAGGACGCATCACATGGCGAATGGCCTGAATTTTTTTGTTGTCACCAAATTTAAAAGTCCCGTAAATGGTAGTTCCCAAACTCGATGAAAACGAATAGGTGCGAAACGCATCAAATTTGCTTAATTCGGTAATGCTGTCTTTGTTGGTCAGGATGTCGTATTTTTTTCGAATGGTTTTCAGGTACCAGACCTCTTCGTAATTGACCGAAGTAGTGGCGCTAAAATACTTGAACAACTTAAAATTGGTGCTCAGCGGAATACTGTGTTGCAAACCGTTTTTGGCCTTGGCAAACATCTCGGGTTTAAGAAATTCGGTATCGTTGGTGGTTATCCTATTCTCTCCGCGCAAATTGTATTGCAAATTGATGTTTTTAAAGAAGCCTTTTTTAATCCCGTCTTTGGGTGCAAACGGAAACACGCGATCTACACTCAATTGTAGTGTAGGCAAAGTCATGTTGATCACTTCGGTTTGGGTATTTTGCGAATGGTTTGCGGTCAGCGACATATTGACTTGCGGAACCGAATTGAAAGTGCGTGCATACGAAACCGAAGAACTCATCGTATTATTTAAACTAGAACCCACATTAATCTGACTCGCTGATTGTTGAAAGTATTTGCTGCTTCCCAAGTTTACAGAAGCCGAAAAGCGCGAGTTTGGACTTGACTTACTGTCCTGAGTATGCGACCACTGGATGTTGTAAATGTTTGTTTTGCTGTAATCAGGAAAGCCCCGTTCGCTGTTAATTAAATTTTCAAAGCGCACATTAAAGTTTCCTCTAAATTTATATCGCCAAGCATAATTAGATTCAAATCGGGTCGCATAACTGCCGTTGGTGTAGTAATCGCCCAAAATGGCCAAATCATAATGATTGCCTAGGGACAAATAATACCCTCCGTTTTGCAAGGAATACCCACGACTTCTCGTATCATTAAAAGTTGGAATAATTAAGCCGGACTGATTCTCGGTAGTCATCGGAAAAAAGGC
The DNA here is from genome assembly GCA_026390995.1 of Flavobacterium sp. GTDB lineage: Bacteria > Bacteroidota > Bacteroidia > Flavobacteriales > Flavobacteriaceae > Flavobacterium. Next base: position 10,421 of record JAPLEX010000086.1, on the reverse strand, counting down.
AAAGGGCAGGGCCAGGGGTGTAGGCACATCGGCAATAACCATATTGGTGAGGCCAGTTACTACTTTTTTTCCAGGCACATATTTCACTCGACTGGTTCTAAAATAATATTCGGGATCTTCGATGTCTTTAGATGTAGTAAATCGGGCACCTTTCAAAAAGTAAACCGAATCATTTACGCGTTTTGAGACATCTGCTTTTACGCGAAATTCGTTTTGCTCAGTTCGGGAATTCCAAATTAAGGCTTTTTTGGTTTTGTAATTAAAGCGAATGGAATCGGGTTCTACGTCGTTGGTACCTTGCTTGAAATTTGGATACTGAATATACACTCCACTTGTATCTTTGATTCGTCCGGCATATACTTCATTATTGGAGTAGTTAAAGACAATAACACCGGCTTTTAATTCGACATCTTTGTAATACAATTCGGCTTTGTCGTAGAGTGTGATGGTTTTCTTTTTCTGATCGAGCTTGGCATAATTGCTTGATTTATAATGTACTTTGCTTTCTAAAATAGGTTTTTTGCCTTTAATCGAATCAACTTGAATGGTGTCGGCAATAGGCGGCGCTATTTTTTCGTTTTCTGGGTTTACAGAATTGGCAGTTAGGGGAATTTTTGGGGTCGTTGAACCTATTTCTTGCGCATGCATTTTGGGACTTCCTGTTGTTAGGAAAAATGCTAATAAAACGATATGAAATAAGTTTGTGTGCAAAGGTTTAAATACTATTTTTGTAAAAATATGGCTTACATATACCGCGCCAAACTTACATATTATATTTGGGCAAAAGTAAGCATTTAGTTAATTAAAAATCTTGCGTTTTTAGTAAAATAAATCTGAGAATTCGAACCTTTTTATGCCGTAAAATAAGAATGGAATGGGGTTAATTTTCAGAACAAAAAAATGTATACTATACTATGAATAAACTAGCAATGCACTATACTAGATCTCTTTTTCTACTGATTATATTGTTTATGGGCACAAAATCCCTCGCCCAATCCAAATTCAAAGTTACGCTAGATGCCGGACATGGAGACCACGATTATGGCGCCGTATACAACGGACATATCGAAAAAAATATTACGCTTGCTATTGTATTAAAAGTCGGTAAATTGCTAGAAGCACGTCCAGACATGCAAGTGAATTATACGCGTAAAACAGATGTCTTTATAGAGCTAGTAGAACGCAGCAATATAGCCAATCGTGCCGATGCCAATATTTTTGTATCCATCCATTGTAATGCCAATAAAAATTCGGTAGCTGCTGGAACCGAAACCTATGTAATGGGGTTAAATAAAAACGCCTCCAACTTAGCGGTAGCAAAAAGTGAAAACTCGGTAATTACACTAGAAAAAGACTACAAGCAAAAATACCAAGGATTTGATCCTAATAATCCAGGATCAATGCTCGGAATAACCCTCATGCAGGAAGAATATTTAGAAAACAGTATAGCATTGGCTAGTAAACTAGAAGATAAGTTTGTGCAGGAACTCAACACCAAAAGTAGGGGTGTAAAACAGGCTCCTTTTATGGTGTTACACAAAGCCTACATGCCTAGAGTGCTTATTGAAACCGGTTTTATTTCCAACCCAACAGACGGCGCAAGATTAGATTCTGAAGAAGGTCAAGAAGATGTAGCCAGAGCAATTGCCAATGCCATAATTGATTTTAAAAAGGAATATTTTGGTTCTAACGGACAAGAAGCAGACAACGAAAAACCTTCTAGAAAAATTGAAGAGACGTCACCCAGTTTGCCTGAAAACTCGACTATTGAAGCCAATACGCCAACAGAAAAACCAAAAGAAAAACCCAAAAAAGAATCAGCTTTAACGGTTGAATTTAAGGTGCAATTGGCTGCTGTGACCAAAAAAGTTGAGCCCATAGGGACTAATTTTAAAGGACTAGAACCGATAGAACTGGATGCCGAAAACGGAAGTGTATACAAATACACCTATGGCAATACTTCTGACTACGCCACTGCCAAACGCAATTTAGAAGAAGCGAAATCAAAAGGCTATAGTTCGGCCTATATTATTGCTTTTAAAAACGGCAAAAAAGTAAGTATACAAGAAGCTTTAAAAAAATAACACAATACCCAGATACTGTTTAATTCATTAATAATATCAATTTTGAAATATACTAAAGAAATCAAAGCCGCAGTAGTAGTAATTGCCTCTCTCTCGTTATTATTTTGGGGCTACGGCTACCTGAAAGGAAAAGATATATTTAGCCAATACAACTCCTATACCGTTTACTTTGACAATGTAGAAGGATTAACCAATTCTGCAGCCGTTACCATTAATGGTTTGTCGGTGGGCAAAATAGAATACATTAAACTTTCAGCATCCCATCCGGGTAAAATGGAAGTTAGTTTTCAGGTTGATTCAAGCATTCCTGTAACAAAATCAACAATTGCATCCTTGTATGAGCCTGGTTTTATTGGCGGAAAACAAATTATGCTATTGATCAATCCTGCCGACACCCAATTGGCGCCTTCAGGTTCAGAACTGAAGGGTGTGGTGAAATCGGGGCTAACCGAATTGGTTGCCGAGAAATTGGCGCCTATTCAACAAAAATTAGAGCTTTTTTTAGAGCGATCTACTATTTTGCTCAACAATGTAAATTCGGTATTAGATGACAAAGCCAAAGCCGACATTAAAAATTCGATTGCTGAACTCAATGCCACCATGCAAGAAATGCATCAACTTTCGGCATCAGCCAATATTTTGCTAAACGACAATGCCAAAAACCTAACTGGAGCAATGGCAGATATCAAAACAACCTCAGGAAATTTTGCTAAAATATCCGATTCTTTACAAAAAGCCGATTTAGGCAAAACCATTCGCACCCTGGAAAGCAGCTTAGAAAAAGTAAATGTATTGTTGGCCAATTTAAACGAAGGCAAAGGCACGATGGGAAAATTAGTTAAGGACGAAGCTTTATACAACAACCTGCAAAAAACCAGTAAAGAAATGGAATTGTTGTTGCAAGATGTGCGTTTGCATCCCACGCGTTACGTGAACGTTTCTTTATTTGGAAAAAAAGAAAAACCCTATGCAGCTCCTGTTGCAGATACTTTGATCAAAAAATAAATTCATGATAGCACTTCTTTCATCCCTCTTTTTTGCCATTGTATTGGCTATAGGAATTGGTGTATTTGTTCGAAACGCCAAAAAAATAAGACGAAATATTTTACTCGGTCAACCTCTTGATCGATCTGATAATCCTTCGGCACGATGGAAAAACATGGCCTTGATTGCATTAGGGCAATCCAAAATGGTGCGCCGCCCTGTTGCTGGGTTTTTGCATATTATAGTCTATTTGGGATTTATCATCATCAACATCGAAGTGCTCGAAATTATTACCGACGGCTTATTGGGGACACACCGAGCATTTTCAGGCATGGGTATGGTCTACAACTTTTTGATTGGCTCATTTGAAATCCTGGCCTTCTTGGTTTTGGTTGCAATTGTGGTGTTTTACTTGCGCAGAAATGTGATCAACTTACAGCGCTTTGTTTCGTCTGATTTGAAAGGTTGGCCCAAGAGTGACGCCAACTATATCCTGTATTTTGAAGTGGTTTTGATGACCTTATTTTTAGTTATGAATGCCGCCGATCTTCAGTTGCAACAATTGGGCGTATCCCATTACAAAGCAGTTGGTTCTTTTCCCATTTCGCAGTTTATTTCTCCAGTTTTTAATGGAATGAATGAATCTATAGTTGTACTGATTGAGCGCGGAGCCTGGTGGTTTCACATTATTGGGATTTTAATTTTCTTGAATTACCTTTATTTCTCTAAGCATTTGCATATTCTTTTGGCTTTTCCCAACACCTTCTTTGCCGACTTAAATGCCAAAGGACGCTTGTCGAATTTGGCCTCAGTGACTCAAGAAGTCAAATTGATGCTCGATCCCAACGCCGATCCGTATGCCGCTCCTGCAGCCGATGCTCCGGTATCTAAATTTGGGGCCAGTGATGTGCAAGATTTAAATTGGGTACAACTGCTCAATGCATACACCTGTACCGAATGTGGACGTTGTACCTCATCTTGTCCGGCCAATATTACCGGTAAAAAATTATCGCCCCGTAAAATCATGATGGATACTCGGGATCGTTTGGAAGAAGTGGGTAAAAACATCGACGCCAACAAGGGCGTGTTTGTGCCCGATAACAAGTCGTTATTACACGATTACATTACAGCAGAAGAACTTTGGGCCTGTACATCCTGCAATGCCTGTGTAGAAGAATGTCCGGTGAACATAAGTCCTTTATCAATCATTGTCGAGATGCGTCGTTATTTGGTCATGGAACAAAGTGCAGCGCCACAATCGATAAATGCCATGATGACCAATATTGAAAACAATGCTGCGCCTTGGCCATACAACCAACAAGATCGGTTAAACTGGGCCAAAGAATAAAACAAAGATATAATCCATATAAAAATTCTCTTATAAGTGAGGTTAAGGGTGTTTTTAATTAAGTGTAACAAATTTTATTAGAAACAAAATGAACATGAAAGCAGAAGAATTAGAAAACAACTTAGTGGCAGTCTCAGAAAACGGACACACCATTAGCCCTGTGCTTACCGAAGGAATTAAAAATTATTTAATCGATATTGACGGCACAGTTTGCGATGACATTCCAAACGAAGAGCCCGAGCGCATGCTCACCGCCGAAGTGTATCCTGATGCGTTGATCACGTTAAACAAATGGTATGACGAAGGCCATGTGATTTTCTTTTTTACCTCAAGAACCGAAGAGCACCGTGCCTATACCGAACAATGGTTAAAACAACACGGATTCAAGTACCACGGAATCTTGTTTGGCAAACCCCGTGGCGGAAATTACCACTGGATTGACAATCATTTGGTGAAGGCCACGCGTTACCGAGGTCATTTTACGGATTTAATTGATAAAGAAGTGACCATCCAAGTTTTTGACGATGAAAAATAGGAAATAAGTTTTAGCTATTTTATTTAGCTAATTATAAATAAACAATTGAAATACAAAGTTATGGCTGAAAATTTAGTTGTACCCACTATGGCCGAGATGTTGGCACAAGGCAAACAACCCGAAGTATTATTTTGGGTAGGCTGTGCCGGAAGTTTTGATGACAGAGCCAAACGCATAACCAAAGCATTTGTGCGTATTTTACAACAGTCAAAAATAGAGTTTGCCGTATTGGGCGTAGAAGAATCCTGTTCGGGTGATCCTGCCAAACGGGCCGGAAATGAATTTTTGTTTCAAATGCAGGCTCTCATGAATATTGAAGTGCTCAATGCCTACGAAGCAAAAAAAATTGTGACGGCTTGTCCGCATTGTTTCAATAACTTAAAAAATGAATATCCCGAATTAGGGGGTACTTATGAGGTAGTACACCACACCACTTTTTTAAAATCCCTATTAGATGATGGCCGATTAACTATTGAAGGCGGCCAATTCAAAGGGAAAAAAATTACCTTTCATGATCCTTGTTATTTGGGCCGTGCCAATGCGATTTANGATTTATGAGGCACCTCGAGCATTAATCGAAAAACTAGATGCCGAATTGGTCGAGATGAAGCGCTCAAAAGCCAACGGTTTATGCTGTGGTGCTGGTGGAGCACAAATGTTTAAAGACGCCGAGCCAGGGAATAAAGAAATCAACATTGAGCGTACTGAAGATGCATTAGCGGTAGCGCCTCAAATTATTGCCACGGGTTGTCCGTTTTGCAATACCATGATGACCGACGGAATTAAAAACAAAGAGCAAGAAGCCCAAGTTCAAGTCATGGATGTGGCCGAATTAATCGCCTCTGCACAAGATTTATAAAATTAGTACTATGTATATTCCCTTTGAAAATTTGCCCGAGGAATCTAAAATTTGGATTTACCAGTCCAACCGAAAATTTTCTAAGGAAGAAGTCCTCGCCATCGAAACCGATTTACAAGCATTTCTTGCAACTTGGGAATCTCATGGAACCGGTTTAGAAGCTTCGTATCAACTGCAATACCAACGGTTTATTATTCTGGCGGTAAACCAAGACGTGCAAGCGGCCACAGGTTGTTCGATTGATAAGTCGGTGCAGTTCATTCAAAAATTGGAAAAAAAATACCAAGTTGATTTGTTAGACAAAATGAATGTAACCTACAAAACTGGGGAGCATCTAGCCCATAAAACCTTGTTGGATTTCAAAAAAATGGCCAAAGAGAAAGCGGTTTCCGAACACACCATAGTATTCAATAACTTAGTCAATACCATCCAAGAATACCAAGAATGTTGGGAAGTTCCTGCTTCAGAAAGCTGGCACAGCCGATTCTTTTAAGTAAATTAAATGAAAAAAAGTCAATTTTGTTTGTTGGCAGTTACTGCATTCCTGCTCATCATGTGGGGCTGTGTACCTCGAAAAAAAAACCTTAGTAGTCCAGTAAACGAGGTTTCATTTGAGTATCCCCTCATTGAGGATTTTCATGAATATTACGATTCAGACCAACAAAAAAGTTGGGTTGACAGTGTATACGCATCCTTAAGTTTTGATGAACGCGTGGGACAATTGTTTATGGTTTCGGCCTATTCAAACAAAGACAGTACGCACACCAAAGCCATTGACAAACTCATTGTAGAACAAAAAATTGGGGGACTTATTTTTTTTCAGGGCGGACCAGTTCGGCAAGCCAAACTAACCAACCGCTACCAAGCTCATTCAAAAGTGCCTTTACTGATTGGCAATGACGCCGAATGGGGCTTAAGTATGCGCTTGGATTCTACCTACCGTTACCCCTGGAACATGACCTTGGGCGCTATAAAAGACAAAACCTTATTAGAAAAAGTAGGTGTTCAATTGGCCGAACAAAGCAAACGAATGGGTATCCATTTTAACTTTGCTCCGGTACTTGATATCAATACCAATCCCAAAAACCCCATCATCGGATTTAGATCTTTTGGAGAAGACAAATACAATGTAACTGAAAGTGCGTTGGCCGAAATGAAGGGTTACCAAAGCTTGGGCTTATTGGCTACGGGCAAACATTTTCCGGGTCATGGTGATACCTCGATCGATTCGCATTCTGCTTTGCCAACCATTACCTTTTCTAGAGAACGTCTCAACGACATCGAATTTTATCCCTATAAAAAACTCATCGATGCCGGCTTAGCCTCTGTCATGGTTGCGCATTTAAATGTGCCTAGTTTGGAGTGGCGAGAAAATTTACCTTCTTCGGTTTCGCACAATATTATTACCGATGTTTTAAAAAATCAATTGCAATTTAAAGGACTCATCTTTACCGACGCCCTTAATATGAAGGCGGCCAAGAATTTTAGGGCACCGGGCGAAATTGATTTGGAAGCCTTTATGGCTGGAAACGACATCCTGCTGTGTGCCGAAGATGTTCCTGTTGCCAAAGAAAAAATTTGCATGGCCTACCAAAACGGATTTATCTCGGAAGAACGCTTGGCCTATTCGGTTAAAAAAATCTTGAAATACAAATACAAAACGGGGGTAAACCAACTAAAACCCATTGTGCTTACTAATTTGTATGAGGATCTTAATGGTTCTAAAAACGACGCCCTGCATTATCAATTGTATGAAAATGCAATTACGGTGCTTAAAAATACCGAGGCCATTTTGCCTATACAAAACTTAGCAAAAGAAAAAATTGCCTACGTAAAATTGGGTGATGACAACAACAGTAGCTTTATTTTAACTTTAAAAAAATATACCGAAATCACCGAAGTGGCGCACGAAAACATAGACTCACTCCAGGTATTACTCAAACCGTTTACTACGGTTATTGTAGGCTATCATAAATCAGACAAGGCTTGGAAAAAGACTGATATTTCAGACATCGAATTGACTAATTTGCAACAATTAGCCAAAAACAATCGGGTAATTCTAGACGTATTTGCCAAACCCTATACCTTATTGCCCTTTACTAACTTTGATGATCTTGAAGGGCTAGTTTTGTCCTATCAAAATAGCGATATTGCCCAAGAAGTTTCGGCCGAGTTACTCTTTGGTGCCATAGAAGCCAAGGGTAAATTACCGGTAACTGCGCATGCCGAATTTCCAGTAAATTTTGGATTAAAAACTACCAAACTCAATCGACTGGGATTTACGGCACCCGAAAATGTAGGGATGAACAAAGCCAAATTGGATAAAATAGAAGGCGTAATCAATCGAGCAATTGCGGGCAAGATGACCCCGGGTGCGCAAATTCTTGTGGCTCGAAAAGGAAAAGTGATTTACCAGAAATCATTTGGCAGCCAAACCTACGAACCCGCTAGTCCAAAAATTAGCAATTCCGATTTATACGACATTGCCTCTTTAACCAAAATCATTGGCACATTACCTGTGTTTATGCAGGCCTACGAGAGCCAAAAATTGACCAAAGAAACAGAATTAGGTGTTTTACTCCCTGAATTTGCAAGCAGCAATAAGGCCCACATCACCCTCAAAGAATTACTATCGCATCATGCCCAATTGCAAGCTTGGGAGCCGTTTTATAAAAGCACCTTAGATAGTGCACAAATGCCACTTCGCAACTACTATGCAAAAACCGCATCAGACAGCCATGCGGTGCAAGTTGCTGACAGCTTATTTCTTCGAACAGATTACCCACCAACAATTCTCAACTACATTATCAGCAGTAAATTATTGCCCAAAAAAGAATACAAATACAGCGATTTTACGTTCATTATTCTTAAATCCTACTTAGAAAATACCTTCGCTCAACCCTTGGATCTACTCACCCAGGAACGATTTTTTCGTTCGCTAGGCATGAACAATACGAGCTACAATCCGTTGATTTTCTATACCAAAGAGCGGCTGGTTCCCACAGAAATTGACACCTATTTTCGACACCAAACCCTACAGGGGTATGTGCATGACATGACTGCCGCAATGCAAGGTGGAGTAGGTGGGCATGCTGGATTGTTTTCGAATACAATGGATATCGCCAAAATGATGCAATTGTATTTGCAAAAAGGGAACTACGGCCACCAGGACTATTTTAGTTCACCCACATTCAACGAATTTAATAGCTGTTATTATTCTGATCAGGGAAATCGACGTGGTCTAGGATTTGACAAGCCGCAACTCCCGGGAACTGCTGGTCCAACTTGTGGGTGCACTACGCCATCGAGTTTTGGACATACCGGATTTACTGGCACCATGACCTGGGCAGATCCAGATAAAGAGTTAATATACGTTTTTCTATCCAATAGAACCTATCCAGAAAACACAGTAAATACGTTATCAAAAGAAAATATTCGCGAACAAATTCAACAACTTATTTACGACGCAATTCAAAACTAAGCCCATCTCATGAAAATAGCCATCGTATGTTACCCAACTTTTGGAGGAAGCGGCGTAGTTGCCACCGAATTGGGTTTGGAATTAGCGCGAAGAGGACACGACATTCACTTTATAACCTATAGTCAACCCGTTCGTTTGGCCTTATTGAGCCCCAATGTGCACTACCACGAAGTGAATGTTCCCGAATATCCGTTGTTTCATTACCAGCCCTATGAGTTGGCTTTGTCAAGCAAATTGGTCGACATGGTAAAACTCTATAAAATAGAAGTGCTGCATGTACATTATGCGATTCCACATGCCTATGCGGGCTATATGGCGCAACAAATGCTCAAAGAAGAAGGGATAAATATTCCGATGGTAACCACTTTGCACGGCACCGACATTACCTTGGTAGGAAACCATCCGTTCTATAAACCTGCCGTGACCTTTAGTATTAACAAATCAGACATTGTAACCTCGGTATCCCAAAGCCTAAAAGATAACACCCTGGAATTGTTTGCGGTGACCAATGAAATCGAAGTAATTCCAAATTTTATTGAACTTGCCAAAATACCACAAAAAATAAGTTGTCGTTCGGCGATGGCTCAAACAGACGAACGCATAATTACACACATCAGTAATTTCAGATCGGTGAAGCGCATTCCCGATGTAATCCAAATTTTTTATGCGGTTCAACAACGCATTCCTTCCAAATTAATGATGGTGGGTGATGGCCCCGAAAAAGAGAAGGCAGAACAGTTGTGCTCGCAATTGGGCATCACCGACAAAGTAATTTTCTTTGGAAATAGCAACGAAATCGATCAGATTTTACGGCATTCGGATTTGTTTTTACTGCCTTCTGAAACCGAAAGTTTTGGTTTGGCTGCCTTAGAAGCGATGGCTTGTGGTGTCCCGGTCATATCCAGTAATTCAGGCGGTTTACCAGAAGTAAATATAGACGGGTTTTCCGGGTTTTTGAGTGACGTGGGTAATGTAACCGAAATGGCTGCCAATGCCCTACAGATTTTACAAGATCCGATTCGCTTGCAAGAATTTAAGACTAACGCCTTGAAAACTGCCGAAAAATTTGATATCCAACACATTTTACCCTTGTACGAATCCGTATACCAACGCGCCATAGCCCTAAAAAT
>JAPLEX010000012.1 GCA_026390995.1 Flavobacterium sp. | reverse complement strand
GGTATTATTGAAAAAGGTGATGTGGCCAATGATGCGACCAACGACGCCTTGGTCAAAATGGCCGTTTCGCATGCCCAAGCCGGCGCCGATTTTGTGGCACCCAGCGACATGATGGACGGACGCGTCTTGCGTTTGCGTCAAGGAATGGACGCCGCAGGATTTGAAAACGTAGGCATCATGAGTTATTCGGCCAAGTATGCTTCGGCGTTTTACGGGCCGTTTCGCGACGCTTTAGACAGTGCGCCACGGGAAGCCGATGTAGTGGTTCCGAAAGACAAAAAAACCTACCAAATGGATTACGCCAATCGTCTAGAGGCCATCAGAGAAGCTTTGATGGATGTAGAAGAAGGCGCTGACATGGTGATGGTAAAACCCGGAATTGCCTACTTGGATATTGTGCGCGAAGTAAAAAATGCCGTAAACGTACCCGTAACCGTTTTTCATGTTTCGGGTGAATACGCGATGATCAAAGCGGCTGCCGAACGCGGCTGGCTGGATCACGACAAGATCATGATGGAACAACTCATGTGCATCAAGCGCGCGGGAGCTAGTTTAATCTCGACCTATTTTGCTAAAGAAGCGGCGATTTTGCTGAATTCATCCGAGTAGCCTCAATGCTTACATAATAATCGCACATTTTTTTCTTTCTAAGTTGATTTCATGGTCAACCTTCATCAGGTATTTACAACAACCGTACAGTATCTGTAGTCTTATAATCTCTCATCTTTGCTCTAAGCTGATTGCTCACAGCTCCAATTATTCATTATTCATTCATCCTTTTTAATTTACAGAGAAAACCTATCTTTGCGCCTTTAATTTGAGAAGTAAATTTTCTCTCCTAACATATAAACAATGAACAAGCTTTTAATCGTAGGAACAGTCGCTTTTGACGCCATTGAAACACCGTTTGGAAAAACAGATAAAATTTTGGGCGGAGCTGCCACGTTTATCGGATTAGCCGCCTCGCACTTTAAACTGCAATCGGCCATTGTGTCGGTGGTGGGCGATGATTTTCCTCAAGCACATATTGATTTGCTCACAAACAGAAACATTGATGTAACCGGATTGGAAGTGGTGACTGGAGGCAAGACGTTTTTTTGGAGTGGCAAATACCACAACGACATGAACTCCAGAGACACCTTGGCTACCGAGCTCAATGTGTTGGCCGATTTTAACCCCAAAGTACCAGCAAATTTTACCGATTCAGATGTAGTGATGCTTGGCAATTTGCATCCAATAGTACAAAGCAGCGTATTGAATCAACTCACTGCCAAACCCAAATTGGTGGTGTTGGACACCATGAATTTTTGGATGGACTGCGCCTTGCCTGAGTTGTTGGATGTAATCAAACGCGTAGATGTGATCACTATAAACGACGAAGAAGCCCGACAATTATCGGGGGAATATTCCTTGGTAAAAGCGGCAGCCAAAATTCACCAAATGGGACCTGCCTATGTGGTGATCAAAAAAGGAGAACACGGTGCTTTGCTCTTTCATAACGAGCACATCTTTTTTGCACCCGCCTTGCCTTTGGCTGATGTGTTTGATCCAACGGGAGCCGGAGATACTTTTGCTGGAGGATTTGCCGGATTTATTGCCCAACAAGGGGATGTTTCCTTCCATACCATGAAAACAGCCATTATACAAGGATCCAATTTGGCTTCCTTTTGCGTAGAGCAGTTTGGCACCGAGCGCATGCAAACCTTGACGCCAACCGAAGTGCAAAACCGCTTGAAACAATTCAAAGCCTTAACACAATTTGATATAGAAATATAATACCTTTATGCCTCGAATTCGGGGCATTTTTTATGCTCAAACACAACTAACTACAACACCCAAACACACTTTTTTTCATGAGCGACGCCATAAAACACGAATGTGGGATAGCCCTATTGCGATTAAAAAAACCTTTGGCTTATTACAAAGAAAAATACGGATCTGCCTTCTACGGAATTCAGAAAATGTATTTGTTAATGGAAAAACAACACAACCGCGGCCAAGACGGTGCGGGCTTTGCCTCCATCAAATTGGATGTCGATCCTGGCGAACGCTACATCAGCCGCGTGCGTTCCAACGATGCCCAACCCATACAAGATGTTTTTGCCCAAATTAATGATCGAATCAACGAAGAACTGTTGGCGCATCCAGAATTTGCTGAGGATGTAGATAAACAAAAAAAACACCTTCCGTATATTGGGGAATTGTTTTTAGGTCATGTGCGTTATGGCACCTTCGGAAAAAACAGCATTGAAAGCGTACACCCGTTTTTGCGTCAAAACAACTGGATGCACCGCAACTTGATTGTGGCTGGAAATTTCAACATGACCAATGTAAAAGAGTTGTTTAGCAGTTTGGTTGAGTTGGGACAACACCCCAAAGAAATGGCCGATACCGTGACAGTCATGGAAAAAATAGGTCATTTTTTAGATGATGAGGTAACCGAATTATACCAAGAATGTAAAAATAACGGCTTGTCTAAGCAAGAAGCTTCGCCTGTCATTGCAGAGAAACTTGATGTGGCCAAAATACTAAAACGCGCTTCCAAAGGCTGGGATGGCGGCTATGCGATGGCCGGGCTTTTTGGTCATGGAGATGCCTTTGTGTTTCGAGATCCAGCAGGAATTCGTCCGGCCTATTATTATGACGACGATGAAATATTGGTCGTAGCGTCAGAACGTCCAGTAATTCAAACCGTATTTAATGTGCCCTTTGAAAAAGTGCAAGAATTGCAGCCGGGCCATGCGGTGATCATCAAAAAAAATGGCCAAGTGACCGAAGAAGAAATCATTGTGCCAGTAATTAAAAAAGCCTGTTCATTCGAGCGCATTTATTTTTCACGTGGAAGCGATGCCGAAATCTATCGAGAACGAAAAAAACTCGGTAAATTGGTTTTACCTGCCGTGCTCCAAGCTATAGACAACGATACCGACAATACCGTATTTTCCTATATTCCCAACACCGCCGAAACTTCGTTTTATGGCATGGTCGAGGCGGCCCAAGATTTTTTAAATCAACGCAAAAACCAGTACATCTTAGACAACCAGAAAACCTTGACCAAAGAAAAACTGGAGGAGATTTTGTCGGTAAAAATTCGCACCGAGAAAATCGCAATCAAAGATGCCAAGCTCCGCACCTTTATTACCGAAGACAGTAGCCGAGATGATTTAGTGGCACACGTATATGATGTCACCTACGGCGTGATCAAACCCACCGACAACTTGGTTATTATTGACGACAGCATCGTGCGCGGAACCACACTCAAAATGAGCATCATCAAAATGATGGATCGCTTGAATCCCAAAAAAATAGTGGTGGTGTCGTCGGCGCCACAAATTCGTTACCCCGATTGTTACGGCATCGACATGGCCAAGCTCGAAGGATTGGTGGCGTTCAAAGCGGCATTAGCTTTACTCAAAGAACGCAACTTGTATTCGATTGTCGATTCGGTCTACGAAAAGTGTAAAGCCCAAGAAAATTTAGTGGATGCAGAGGTCGTGAATTTCGTTACCGAGATTTATGCGCCATTTACCCCCGAAGAAATTTCGAGCAAAATAGCTCAAATGCTCTGTTATAGCGATATTAAGGCTCAAGTTGAGATCATTTTTCAAACCGTTGAAAATTTACACCAAGCCTGTCCCAAAAACTTAGGCGATTGGTATTTTACCGGGGATTATCCCACTCCTGGTGGGAATCGTGTGGTGAATCGCGCCTTCATTAATTTTTACGAGGGCATAGATTTACGGGCTTATTAGGCGTGTGAAATGCACTTTATCGATTTTAAGTGTAGTTCATCTAATAATTTTGTTTACAACGATATAGTTCTATTATATTTGAGGACCATAAAATTTAGTAGGTTAAGTTTATGGTAGATTTGGGGCAAAAAGGGTGAAAGAAATTTCACCTTTTTTATTTTATCCAACTCCGGTTACTTATCAATTCACATAAAAAAAAGGCGATATCGCCTTTTTCTAGTATTAGAATATGCCGTTTATTTTTCTAGGGCATACCTGCGGGCCACTTCGGTCCAATTGATCACATTAAAAAATGCTTCAATGTAATCGGGACGACGGTTTTGGTAGTTCAAATAATAGGCGTGTTCCCAAACGTCCATACCCAAGATGGGTGTTCCTCCACATCCTACTTCATGCATCAACGGACAATCTTGGTTGGGCGTGCCACACACTTCTAATTTTCCACCTTTGTGCACACACAGCCAAGCCCAACCAGAGCCAAATTGTGTAGCGCCTGCTTTAGCAAAACGGGCTTTAAACTCGGCAAAATCGCCAAAGCTCGCTTCAATGGCATCGAGCAAATCGCCTGTAGGCAAACCGCCACCGTTGGGCGACATGATGCTCCAAAACAAGTTGTGGTTGTAAAAACCACCTCCGTTATTGCGCACGGCAGCATTTTTTTTATCCAAATTAATTAAAATGTTCTCAATGGTTTTGCCTTCCATATCCGTTCCGGCAATAGCAGCATTAAGATTAGTGGTATAGGCATTATGGTGTTTGCTGTGATGGATCTCCATGGTGCGCGCATCAATGTGTGGCTCTAGGGCATCATAGGCATACGGTAATTGAGGTAATTCAAAAGCCATAACAATAAGATTTAGTGAGTAATAATTTTTCCCAAAATTAATCATTTAACTTTGGAATAAGTATAGGTATATTGGAATATTTCTAATAAATTAGTTCCCGTTTCCAGATTTTTTTTGAAGCGTTTTCCCGCTGTCCGTTGCAATTTTTTGTCGAGCCCCTGCTGCAGCAACTCCCACAAAAAGATTTCCACTTCCATCGGGGCTATTGCAATAATTTCTACCACTTTAATAACTCCCTAAGGCATGACCGTTCCTTCTACCTCGCCCGCCAGTTTCTCTATTTACAACGCCTCTGCCGGATCGGGGAAAACCTACACCTTGGT
Source organism: Flavobacterium sp. (assembly GCA_026390995.1). Lineage (GTDB taxonomy): Bacteria > Bacteroidota > Bacteroidia > Flavobacteriales > Flavobacteriaceae > Flavobacterium. Next base: position 71,651 of record JAPLEX010000012.1, on the reverse strand, counting down.
AAAAGAGTACCTTAAAATTATACTCACGGCAAGCAAACCGGATGCCTACCGAAACATTTTGGCCATCACCTTCACCAACAAGGCGGTGCATGAAATGAAAAGCCGTGTCATCGAAAATTTAACTCAGTTTGCCAGCGATGCTACTTCGCCCAGCGCACTCGAGCTCATGCAGCGCATCTCAGCCGAAACAAAACTTCCACTGCCTGCGCTGCACGAAAAAGCCAAACAAATCATCAAACACCTCATACACAACTATGCCGCTTTTGATATTTCCACGATCGATAAATTTACCCACAAAGTCATTCGCGCTTTTGCCCACGATTTGGATTTGCCCGTCTCATTTGAAGTTTCCTTAGATACTGAAAATTTAGTCATGGAGGCGGTGGATGCCTTAATCGCTCAAGCTGGCGATGATCCGGCGCTCACCAAGTTGCTCATTGATTTCACCATGGAGAAAACCGACGACGACAAAAGTTGGGATATTTCTAGGGAAATTTTAGAAACGGGAAAACTACTGGTCAACGAGAACAACCGCGAAGAAATTGCGCTGCTCAAAGACTACAGCATTGAACAATTTGCGACGCTCAAACAGCATCTCGCTGACTTGTGTGCCACTATAGAATCCGAAAACCAAGAATTTGCCCAACAACTCTTGCAAAGCATAGAAGCCATGGGGATTAATTTACGCTCCTTTTCGGGCGGTTATTTCCCCAAACACCTGCAAGCGATTGCCGAAGGAAATTTTAACCCCAAAAACAAAACCTACCGCGAGGACGCCGACATCAAAATTTTGCAAGCGGCCACCGACAAAGACCTAATTGAGCAGGCCATCCCCACATTTTTAGACGCGTTAAGCACCATATACAGTCAATTTGAACGCCGTGATTTCTATAAAGCCTTTATAAAGAATTGTACACCCCTTTCCTTAGTCAACAAAGTGAGTCAGGAGTTACAGGCCCTACAAGCCGAACAGCATATTTTGTCCATTTCAGAGTTTAACGCTTTAATTTATCGGGAAATTCAAAACCAACCTGCCCCCTTTATCTACGAACGATTGGGTGAACGCTACCGCCATTTTTTCATCGATGAATTTCAAGACACTTCCGAGATGCAATGGAAAAATCTGGTTCCGCTCATAGACAATGCCTTGTGCAGCGAAGACCTGAATGGCACCCGCGGTTCCTTGCTCTTGGTGGGCGACCCCAAACAATCTATTTACCGTTGGCGCGGCGGGAAAGCCGAACAATTTATCGCCTTGAGCAAGCAGCAAAGTCCGTTTAATGCACAAGCTACTGTATTTTCACTCGATACTAATTACCGCAGTTACACCCAAATTATTGAATTTAATAACGGCTTATTTGGATTTCTTTCGTCCGAATTTACCCATCCCGACTACAAAGAATTGTACGAAAAATGGAGCCACCAGCTCAGCAATTCCAAGAAAGGCGGCTACGTCTCCATTCAGTTTTTACCTGAGCCCGAGCAAAACAGTCCCGAAAGCACCGAAGATACGCCCGACAAAACCAAGCAACAGGTATTGGCTACCTACGAAACCATTCAGCGTGTTTTGGCGCAAGGATTTGCCTACCAAGACATTGCCATACTCACCCGCAAACGCGACCAGGGAGTTGCCGTGGCGAGCTACCTCACCGAGATGCAATTGCCGTTGTTGTCTTCAGAGACCTTATTATTAGACAATGCGCCCCAAGTGCAATGCCTGCTCACCAGTTTGCGGTACCTCAATAACCCAAACAACAAAGAAGCCAAGGCCTTATTTTTGTTGTATTTAGCACAAAATATAGCCCAGTCTCAGGCTATTCATGATTTTATTGCGGCAGGCATGAGCTGTACCGTAGAAACTGAATTTGAAGCCTGGTTGGGGCAACACAACTTGAACTTGTCGTTTGCTTCCCTGCGAAAAAAATCCCTTTACGAAGCGGTTGAACTCTTGGTTGCCCAAGTGCTGCAACAGGAAAAAAGCAATGCCTATGTACAGTACTTTTTAGACATTGTATTGGAACGCGACCTAAGAAATCAGGCGGGCATCGTTGACTTTTTATCGTTTTGGGATAAAAATGCTTCCAAGTTGAGTATTCCATCGCCCGAGGGCACCGATGCCATTCGTATATTAACCATTCACAAAGCCAAAGGATTGGAGTTTCCAATAGTAATCATGCCTTTTGCCGATGAGGATTATGCCCGAAAACCCAAAGACAAAATCTGGCTCGACGCTGATGAATCGGTTTTTGGCATTCCCAAAATATTGGTTGACAACAACGCCGGGGTAGCCAATTTTGGTCCTGATGCCAAGGCCGTCTACGAACAAAGAAAGGAAGAAGAATTGCTCGACAACATCAATGTTTTGTACGTAGCATTAACCCGTGCAGAGGAGCAGTTGCATATTATTTCGCAGCAAGTAAAACCCAAAGTCGACGGGACCTTTCCCAACACCATGTCGGCATTATTTGCCAAATACCTCACGAAACTTGGTCTTTTTAAAAAAGATACCATTTTTTACGAATGGGGTTCTCTGCAAAAATTATCTACTCCTAGCCAACCCAAAACAGTGCCTATTCCCGTAATACCGGTTGCACAGCCAATCCATTCTTCCAAAATCAAAATTGCCCAACGGGAAGCCCTCATGTGGAATTCTCCGCAACAAGAAGCTATTGCTTATGGCAATGTGATCCACGAAATTGCATCAGCCATCATTACCCAAGACGACTTGCCACTGGCCTTGCAAAATGCGCTAGATTCCGGGCTAATTGCCGCACAGCAGTTGGCAGCTGTAACACAATCACTCAGCCAATTGGTTGTGCATCCCGACTTGACCGAGGTGTTTGCACAGGGAAATAAAGTGTGGAACGAACAGGCCATTTTGCAGCCAAAAGCTGCAGTGGTGAAGCCCGATCGCATTGTGCAACTCCCCTCGGGTGAAGTTATTTTACTCGATTACAAAACCGGGATGCCCAAGCCCCAACACCAACAGCAGTTGGCTGATTACCAACAAGTACTCTCCGCCATGGGATTTGTCGTAGCAAAAAAACTCTTGGTCTATCTTGGGGAAACGCCCAATGTAATACATTTGTAAACGCATTTTATAAAAACCAAAAAAGCATGTACGGAAAAATACAACAACACCTCCAAAATGAATTAGACACCATTGAAGCCAATGGAATATTTAAAAAAGAACGCATCATTACCTCGCCGCAAGGGGCCGAAATCACCATTTCAACCGGCGAAACTGTATTAAATTTTTGTGCCAACAATTACTTGGGCTTATCCTCTCATCCAGAAGTTGTTCAGGCTGCCAAAGACGCCCTAGACTCTCATGGATTTGGGATGTCATCGGTACGGTTTATTTGTGGAACCCAAGACATTCATAAAACCTTGGAGCAAAAAATAGCCGACTTCTACGGCACCGAAGACACCATATTATATGCTGCAGCCTTTGATGCCAACGGCGGTGTTTTTGAACCTTTGTTGGGTGAGCAAGACGCGATTATTTCGGATAGTTTAAATCACGCCTCGATTATTGACGGGGTGCGTTTGTGTAAAGCCGCGCGTTACCGCTACGACAATAGCGACATGGCTGATTTAGAAACGCAGCTCCAAAAAGCAAACGAAGCCGGTGTACGCTTTAAATTAATTGTAACCGATGGCGTATTCTCCATGGATGGAGTAGTAGCTCCTTTAGATAAAATTTGTGATTTAGCCGATCAATACGACGCGATGGTTATGGTAGATGAATGTCATGCCGCAGGTTTTATTGGCGCGACAGGAAAAGGCACACTCGAGGCCAAAAATGTCATGGGCCGCATTGATATTATCACAGGCACACTCGGAAAAGCATTGGGTGGCGCGATGGGTGGATACACCACAGGAAAAAAAGAAATCATTGAACTGCTCCGCCAGCGCTCGCGTCCGTATTTGTTTTCAAATTCCTTGGCGCCCGCTATTGTGGGGGCTTCAATTAAGGTGTTTGAGTTACTCGAAAAAGACACCAGCTTGCGAGACAAACTCGAATGGAATACCAATTATTTTAAAGCAGGTATGAAAAAAGCGGGTTTTGATATTGTAGAAGGCGACTCTGCGATTGTACCCGTTATGCTCTATGACGCCAAACTTTCACAGACCATGGCCAATGAATTATTGAAAAATGGCATCTACGTAATTGGCTTCTTTTTTCCGGTTGTTCCCAAAGACAAAGCGCGTATTCGGGTGCAATTGTCGGCAGCACACACACAAGCCCATTTGGACAAAGCCATAAAAGCCTTTATTAAAGTGGGTAAACAGCTGAAAGTAATATAACTATAGTATTGGATCAAAATATAGTTTTTTTTAACGTTTTACTTTGATTGTATTATATATCCTCTTACTTTTGACCCCAAATAATTGAAATTAAAACCAAAAAATTATACTTATGATACACCTAAACAAATTAGTTGCTGCTTTAGTTCTTTTAGTAGGACTTAGTTCCCAAGCGCAAGACAGTAACAATCCATGGGCAATTTCCTTTGGAACCAATGCAGTTGACACTCGTATAAGTGCAGCTTCAAAAATTCAAGATCAATTTTCACAGTATTTTAACGCGAAAAGTTATTGGAACGTGTTACCCTCTATTTCGTACATCACGGTCTCTAAAAATGTAGGCGGTAATTTTACTTTTGGGGTTACAGGATCGATCAATAAAATTAAACGATTTGTTAATACGCGTACCACGACTTACGGGGATTATGAAGTTATCAATCCTGGAGATTTAAGCTATTACAGTGCTGATGGAACCATTAAGTACAGTTTCATGGAAATGTTAGGTTGGAAAATGGTAGATCCTTCTGCTCACGTAGGTGGTGGTTACACCTCTTTTGGCGATGCTAGTTATGGTACCTTTAACGGAGGTTTTGGACTGACGCTTTGGTTTACAGAAATGGTTGGATTCTCGCTTCAATCAACCTACAAAAACTCAATGGACAAATCAGATCGCGTGATCAATTCAGAAGTTCCATCCCATATGCAACATTTAATTGGTCTTACCTTTAAATTTGGCGGAAAAGACACCGACGGAGACGGCGTATATGACAAAGACGATACTTGTCCAGAAGTAAAAGGGTTAAAACAATTTAAAGGCTGTCCAGACACGGATGCTGATGGAATTGTTGACGCGAGCGATGCCTGTCCAGAAATAGCTGGTTTGGCTGAATTCCAAGGATGTCCAGATATGGATGCTGATGGAGTTGCCGATAAAGACGATGCTTGTCCGGATGTTGCAGGATTAAAAACCTTAGGAGGTTGTCCTGATGCTGACGGAGATGGCGTGACTGATAAAGCAGACAAATGCCCTTCTGTAAAAGGACCAAAAGATAACGCAGGTTGTCCTTGGCCAGACACTGACGGTGACAGCATCTTAGACAAAGACGATAAATGTCCAGATGTAAAAGGAACTGCAGCCAACAATGGTTGTCCTGAAGTTACAGAAACAGTTATTAAAAGCTTGAACGAATATGCCAAAACTATTTTGTTTGAGTCTGGTAAAGCTTCTTTCCAAAAACAAACATTTGCCGTATTGCAATCCATCACTGCGATCTTAAAAGAATACCCAACTGCTAAATTTAGTATCGAAGGACATACAGACGATTCTGGTACGGTTTCATTCAATCAAACCTTGTCTGAAAATAGAGCAAGCGCTGTGAAAAACTATCTAATTGAAAACGGTATTTCCGCTGATCGTTTAACATCGGCAGGATACGGTAAATCAAGACCAATAGATAAAACCAAAGCGGGTAAAGCAAACAACAGAAGAGTTGAGGTGAAATTAGCCAACTAATCCCTTCTCAAAATACCACTAGAAAACGCCTCGATTATCGGGGCGTTTTTTTTATTTTTATACCATGATGACAGCTACCTTCCTCGACCAACTTGCCCAGAAACTTGCCCACGATTTTCAAAATGATTTTCAACAAGCCGTAGTTGTATTGCCCAATAAACGGGCCAAATTATTTTTACTCGCCGCCCTTCAAAAAAACCTAACTATTCCTGTATTTGCTCCACAGGTCATTAGCATCGAAGACTTTGTTGAAACGCTTGCCGGCTTACAAACCGCTGATTCCATCACGCAATTGTTTGAATTTTATGAGGTGTACTGTCAACAAAGCAGTTCGCCCCAATCGTTTGAATTATTTGCCAACTGGGCCAAAACCTTGTTGCAAGATTTTAATGAAATTGACCGGTATTTGTTAGACCCTATTCATGTACTTACCTACATTAAAGACATCGAAGACATTAAACGTTGGGGTGTTGAGGTGGCCGATAAAACACAACTCTTAGAAAATTACGTCGATTTTTGGAAACGCTTACCGGCCTATTACCAAGCGCTGTATACACACCTATTGGCAAAAGGCTTGGGGTATCAAGGCATGATCTATCGGGAAGCTGTAAAAAATACCGCGGCCTTTTGCGCAACAAACGCCCAAAAAACCTACGTATTTGCCGGGTTTAACGCCTTGAATGCCGCCGAGGAAAAAATTATACAAATGTTGTTGAGTCAAGATCTTGCCAAGGTATATTGGGATGCCGATAGTACGTTCTTGGATGATCCACAGCACGATGCCGGCTTGTTTCTGCGCCGCTACAAAGCCACATGGCCTTATTATAAAACCCATCCATTTGAATGGATTGCCAACAATTTTGCCCAACCCAAGACCATTCGTTGCATCGGCACGCCCAAAACCATTGGCCAGGCTAAAATTGCGGGCACTATTTTAGAAAACCGAGTAGCCGAAAACCCCGACATTCCGCTAGAAAAAATAGCTGTGGTATTGGCCGAGGAACAGCTATTGGTGCCTTTGCTCTATGCCTTGCCCAACAATTTATCATCTCTGAATATCACCATGGGGTATTCGAGCAAAAACAATCCTGCACAATTATTGCTTGGATTGTTGTTTAAAATGCACGTGCACGCCCAGTCGAGAAGCGGTCAGTCCTATGTGTTTTACTACAAAGATGTCTTGGCGGTACTCACTCATCCGCTCATTGCTTCCTATGTACAAGCCAGCGACTTAGTGTATACCATTCAGTCCTATAACTACACGTTTATTAGTCACCAAAAACTGCAGGAATTACACCCCCAAGCCACGCCACTTTTTAGCTTGCTTTTTGCCAAATGGGAAGACAATGCCTTGCCTGTTTTAGCTCAATTAGGACTTATTTTATTGCACATAAAAGACAACCTAAGCACCCAAAAAGAAGAGGAGAAATTGGCCCAAACCTTCTTGTACAGTTTATACAAAATAATAAATAGACTCACACAGTATTTCACCACCTATACCTCGGCGCAAGGACTGAGTACCTTGCATGCTGTCTATAAACAAATCATTGATTTAGCCGAAGTTTCGTTTGAAGGTGAACCCCTGCAAGGACTCCAAATCATGGGGGTGTTGGAAAGTCGTGTGCTTGATTTTGAAACGGTGATTGTCCTCTCGGTTAACGAAGGAAAATTTCCCGCCGGAAAAGCAAACAATTCCTTTATTCCCTATGATGTGAAGCGGGAATTGGGCTTGCCTACTTTTAAAGAAAAAGACGCTATATATACGTATCATTTTTATCATTTATTGCAACGAGCCAAAGAGGTGTTTTTACTCTACAACACCGAAAGCGAAGGGCTCGATGCGGGAGAAATGAGTCGTTTCATCACGCAAATGGACGTAGAACGACCTGCATCTCATGTTTTCACCAAAGAAATTCACAACCCGTTGGTGCCCACAAGCCCTATTGCTCTTCAGCTTATTCCTAAATCTGCGGCTGTACTGGTAAGGTTACAAGAAATTGCCAAAGCCGGATTTTCGCCTTCGTCATTTAGCAGCTATATCCGAAATCCGATTGCCTTTTACTTTCAAAAAATTCTGCGCATTCGAGAAACCGAAGAAGTAGAAGAGACGGTTGCCTTAAATACGTTAGGCACCATCATACACGAGAGTCTATTTGAATTGTACACGCCGTTTGTGGGTAAATTTTTGTCTGAACATGAGGTAAATGCTTGTTTTTCGCAAATCGAAGCCGTAGTGACCAAACAGTTTAAAGCGGTATATAAAGAAGGCGAAATTAAAAAAGGGCGCAACTTGTTGGCGTTTGAAGTAGCCAAACGCAACGTCCATAATTTTTTAACCTACGAATTGGTCCAACTCAAAAAAGGCGATGCAGTACAAATATTGGCCTTAGAAACCAAATTATCCCGCACCCTTTCGCATCCCAGTTTGCCTTATGATGTGGTGCTAAGCGGAAACGTAGATCGGGTAGAATCGCGCAATGGTATCGTGCGTATTATTGATTACAAAACCGGAAAAGTCGAAAAGAAAAGCTTGGTGCTTAAAACTTGGAAAGGCCTCACGGAAGACATTGCCAACGATAAAATTATTCAGGTATTGGCCTATGCCTATATGTATTCGGCTTCGTTTACCGAACCTCAACTGGAAGCGGGGATTATCTCTTTCAAAAATCTAAAAGAAGGGTTTATGCCATTTACAACCAAGACAGATCAAGGCAGCACAACACAAATCCAGCAAGCACAATTGGATGAGTTTGTAGAGCAAATTGTGTTATTGTTGGTGGAAATGTTTGACCCCGAAATTCCTTTCACAGAGAAAAAAGCCTAAACAGTTTTAAAAAACGCAGCCAAAGCGGCGGCCAGTTCCGCAGGATTTTCTAGGTGACTCATGTGTCCGCCTTCAAAATGCACCAACTGGGTTTGGCTTAGTTCCACCTGGTCTTTGGTGGTTTCAAAAGGCAATACCGGATCTTGCGTACCCAAAATGAGTAGCATCGGAAACGGGGAAAAATGCAACAATACTTCCCGGTCTTTCCTGATTTTCATGCCTTCGAGTGCCGCAATTATGCCCTGCAAGGGGGTTTTTAAAGCCTCTTTTTTAATTCGTTCAATTGCAGAAACCAATCGCTCCCGGTTTGTTTCGCTAAACAAATTGGCTATAGAAAGATTGATAAACAATTGATGGTCTTTTTTGACCGCTTTCACCGCTCGATTGCGATTCAGTTTGCGCTCGACCGAATCGGCACGGGCAGTCGAATTGAGCAACACCATTCCTTTGATGCATTCGGGATAGGCTTCGGCCAAAGCCAAGGCCACATAGCCTCCCATAGAATGGCCTACTACAATTGCTTTTCTGATGCGCAACTGCGCCAACAATTCGTGTACCAAATCGGCTTGATCTTCCATGCTGTGCACATAACCCAAGCAACCGCTGTTGCCGTGCCCCAATAAATCGAGTGTAATCACTCTGTATTTTCGGGTATAAACAGTAATTAGGTCGGCCCACATGCCTTGGTTTTCCAAAAATCCATGCAGCAAAACCAACGCACTTCCTTTGCCCGAATCGGTATAGGAAATGGAGGTGTTTTTATAGAAAAAGGAGGAGGTAGTTGGCGTCATAAAATTAAAAAAACGACTCACCAAAGCAAGTCGTTTTGTATATAAAAGTCAAGATTTTAGCCTTGCATGAGGCTTTCAATTTCGTCTACTTCAATAGGAATGTCGCGCATCAAATTGAACGGTTCGCCTTGCGCTTGCACCACCACATTGTCTTCCAATCGGATGCCAAAACCTTCGGCAGGAATGTAGATGCCGGGCTCAACGGTAAATACCATATTGGCTTCGATAGGCTTGTGCAACAAACCGTAATCATGGGTATCTAAGCCCATGTGGTGCGAAGTGCCGTGCATGAAATATTTTTTATAGGCTGGCCAATCGGGATTTTCGTTTTGCACGTCGGCTTTGTCAATCAGACCTAAGCCGAGTAATTCGGACGTCATGATTTTACCCACTTCGAGGTGGTAGTTTTTCCAGAATTCTCCTGGAACCAAAAGTTTGGTCGCCTCATTTTTTACGCGTAAAACGGCATTGTACACCGCTTTTTGACGGGGCGTAAATGTGCCCGAAACCGGAATGGTACGGGTCATGTCACTCGAATAATTGGCGTATTCGGCGGCTACATCGAGCAACAACAAATCACCCGCTTTACACGCTTGGTTGTTCTCGATATAATGCAACACATTGGCATTATTTCCCGAAGCAATAATGGGGGTGTAGGCAAATCCTTTGGAGCGATTGCGCACAAATTCGTGTATCAATTCGGCTTCGATTTCGTACTCCATTACGCCGGGTTTTACAAACGGCAATAAGCGACGGAAGCCTTTATTAGTAATGTCACAGGCCTGCTGTATCAAAGCTATTTCTTCTTGCTCTTTGACGGAACGAATGTATTGCAAAATCGGGTTGCTTTTGGCTACTTGGTGTGCCGGATATTGGGCTTTCCACCACTTCACAAAGCGGGCTTCTCTTGTTTCGGTGGTCACCGATTGGCGGTAATGCTCGTTGGTGTTCACATAAATCGTGTCACAGTAGGTCATCAACTCAAACAAGATTTTCTCGAAATCCTGCAACCAATACACCGTTTTTACACCCGAAACTTCGAATGCTTTTTCTTTGGTCAATTTCTCTCCTTCCCATACGGCAATGTGCGCGCTGGTTTCTTTTAAAAACAGGATTTCTTTTTGATGCGCATAAGGTGCGTCGGGAAACAATAAAAGAATACTTTCTTCTTGATCCACGCCCGATAAGTAAAAAATATCGCGGTGTTGAGCAAAAGGCAAGGTACTGTCGGCCGAAACCGGATAAATGTCGTTGGAGTTGAACACCGCTACACTGTTGGGCTTCATTTGGGCCGTAAATTTGGCGCGGTTTTTTATAAATAACTGACGGTCTAGTTGATGGTATTTCATATGGAATACAAATTAGACCACAAATCTAATCAATCCATTTGTAATATCGCGCACCCATGAGGTGAGGAATTTTGGCTTCAATATGGTCCAATATCCATTCGTGTTTGGGCTCGCGAACGGCTATTTTTTGTTCTTTTTTGTGCAATTTTTCGTAGGTGTCAAACTCTAATTCTTGGCTGTTGGCCAATACGGTAAAGAGCTGCGACTTTTCAATTTGCGCCTGCCATCCAGTTTGAATTACCCCTTCAAACACTTTTGATTTGGAGCCGCTGCCGTAGGCCATAAAGCCAAATTTTTGCCCGCTAATTTCATCACCTCGAAGCTGGGCTTGCGTAAGCGCCGAGAGCAATCCCATAAAAATGGAGCCCGTGTATAAGTTGCCTATGATCGAAGAAGCTTGCTCGACATCTTGCAATTTTTCAGTAACAAATTGTTTGTAAGCCTCTGATTTGCTCACTTCTTTGAGTTTATTTTGGTAATCGGCTCCCGATTCAGTTCCGGATAATAGCGGTTCGCTTGCATCTAAGGCATAAATTTCACTCAACATTCTGCGGCCTTGAAAGGCATAAGGCAAATGCATGATGATTTGCGACCAACTGTTATACAAAGAATCTGAAATTCCCGCTTTGGATTTGAAGGTAAAATAAGCCGCTTTGGTGCGGTCCATGTAACATTGGTTTGAATATTGTCCGTCAAAAACTGGTTGATCTTTGTGAATTTCGATCTCGGCTTCGAGTTGCCCCAACCAAGGTTCGTTTTGGTCGTGGCCGGTAATTTCTTTTTTGCTGAGGCTGCGGTAGGGCTTAAAAAAATCAAAGACACCTTTGCTGCTCGTAGCCCAATTGGCATCAAATGAAATGATGCGGGGATTAGTCGAAATTAATAAAGCTGTCGCTCCAGCACCTTGGGTATATTCTCCTGTTGATTCTAAATCGTATTTGGCGATGTCCGTGGTTACCACAATGGTTTTTTGATCGGGGTTCATTCGCACAAAATCCAAGCAGTTTTGCATCGCATCGACACCGCCAATACAGGCAAAAGTAAAATCAACCACGTCGCAATGGGACAGGCAATCTTCTCCAAATTTTTGCTCCATCAATTGAATCAAAAACGAAGCGATGGGTTTGGAGCTATCAATGCTGCTTTCGGTGCCCACATAAATGCGCGCCACTTCCGATAAATTAATCTCGTTTTGTGCAATTAGTTTGGTCAAGGCATTGGCGCCAAAAACCACCGGATCTTGGTACACATCGGGTAAGGTCATTTTGAGTAAGCCCAATCCTTTTTCTAGTTTTTCGGCTTCAATATTGCGTTGGGACGCAAGGCTTGCAATCGGCAAATGCAGCGGCGCTACATCAAAGGCTAGGGCATCAATTCCTGGATTCATGGAGCAAATTTTAAGCAGTAAATCTACAATTAACCAATTTATTTTTAGCGCAATTGTCAATGAAATCAAGGGATTTCTGCATTTTTATTAAATTCTAAAAATAGGCCTACCTATTTTATCAAATTCTTAAATCACACCCCAAGATGGCCCACAATAATTGCATAAATTAGCTTCCTTAAAACTACTTTCTATGCGTTTGTTATTTGTTTGTTTATGGAGCACTTGTTTGTTGATTGCCCAGGAGAAATCGCCCTACGCGGTTTTTACCAAAACGGGCCAAAAAACGACGTATGCCAAACTGTTGCGCCAGGCCGCCAAGAGCGAAGTGGTTTTGTTTGGCGAATACCACGACAATTCGGTGGTGCATTGGTTAGAACTCGAGTTGGCCAAAGATATAGCGACTAAAACCTCCTTGACTTTAGGTGCCGAAATGTTTGAAGCCGACAACCAGTTGCAACTCAATGCCTATTTAGCTAATAAAATCACCCAAAAAGAACTAGACAGCACGGCCCGTTTGTGGCCCAATTACAAAACCGATTACAAGCCCTTGGTCGATTGGGCCAAGGAAAAATCGTTGCCATTTATAGCAACCAATGTCCCCAGAAAATACGCCAGTTTGGTTTACAAAAAAGGTTTGGAGGTTTTACTCGAATTGACCGAACAGGAAAAAACTTGGATGGCGCCTTTGCCTATTTTTTATGATGCCAATTTGCCCGGATATGCCAATATGTTGGCCGAAATGGGTGGTCATGGCGGAGAAAATCTACCCAAAGCACAAGCAATCAAAGACGCCACTATGGCTCATTTCATTGCTAAACGTTTGCCCGAAAAAGGCGTATTCTTGCATTACAACGGCTCCTATCACAGCGATAATTTTGAAGGAATTGGCTTCTATTTGAAACGGGCACTTCCCGAACTCAAAATAATTACCATTTCTACCGTTACACAAGCCGATTTGAATGCATTGGCGCCCGAAAATTTATCAAAAGCCGATTTTATTTTGGTCATTGACGAGGATGTGGTGAAAACCTATTGATTTTTTCGCATTTTATTTTACTGAAAAAAAGCTGTAACAGTTTGTTTTTCAGCGCCTTTTTTTAAAACAAATCAACATTTTAAAATCATTATAAATTAGATTAAAAGGGTTGTAGTTGTTTGCAATAAGCTGTATTTTTGTCTGATTTTTTTAAACAATTCATACATATCTTATGGCAAATACGATAGTACAGTCCTCCATCGGAAAAAAAGTCGCCATGGCTCTTTCGGGACTTTTCTTACTTTCTTTTTTATCTCTGCATTTCTTCATCAATTTGATGTCGGTTTTTAGTGTTTCAACCTTCAACGAAATGTCTCATTTTATGGGATATAATCCAGTCATTCAATTTTTAATGCAACCCATCTTAGTAGCTGGTGTTGTGTTTCACTTTGTGATGGGTTTTGTGTTGGAATTAAAAAACCGAAGTGCACGACCGCAATCCTATGCCAAGTATAACGGCTCCGCCAATGCTTCTTGGGCTTCTCGCAACATGATTATTTCTGGGATAGTCGTTTTGGCTTTCTTGGGCTTGCATTTTTATGATTTTTGGGTACATGAAATGACTTATAAATACATTGAACACGCACCTGTAGAAGCCGATCGTTATTACACAGAGTTGGTGGCCAAGTTCCAAAACCCAACTCGAGTGGGTATTTACAGCGTATGCTTTGTGTTGCTTTCGGTGCATTTGTGGCACGGATTTGCCTCGTCGTTTCAATCAGTAGGATTCAACAACCGCTATTCTAAATCCATTCAAAAATTAGGCTACGCCTTTGCCATCTTAGTGCCTTTTGGATTTGTGTTTATCGCGTTGTTTCATTTTTTTAATCAGTAATTGTTCCGAGTATGATATTAGATTCAAAAATACCCCAAGGTCCTTTATCAGAAAAATGGACTTCTCATAAGGATCATCTTAAATTGGTTGCTCCAAATAACCGTCCTAAAATTGACATCATTGTCGTAGGAACAGGATTAGCAGGCGCTTCGGCTGCTGCTTCTTTGGGTGAAATGGGCTACAACGTAAAAGCATTTTGTTTCCAAGATTCGCCCAGACGTGCCCATTCTATTGCGGCACAAGGAGGAATCAATGCTGCAAAAAATTACCAAAACGACGGCGACAGTACCTACCGCTTGTTTTACGATACCATTAAAGGTGGCGATTACCGTGCCCGTGAAGCCAACGTACACCGTTTGGCCGAAGTTTCCGGAAACATCATTGACCAATGTGTGGCACAAGGCGTTCCCTTTGCCCGCGATTACGGCGGATTGTTAGACAACCGTTCGTTTGGCGGAACTCAAGTACAACGTACATTTTATGCTGCAGGACAAACCGGTCAACAGTTGTTGTTGGGCGCTTACTCTGCCTTATCAAGACAAGTTGGATTGGGACGCGTAGAGATGTTTACTCGCCACGAAATGTTGGATTTGGTAAAAGTTGACGGCAAAGCCCGTGGAATTATCGCCCGTAATTTAGTGACTGGAGAATTGGAGCGTCACTCGGCACATGCCGTGGTGATTGCTTCTGGCGGATACGGAAACGTGTATTTCTTGTCCACTAATGCGATGGGAAGTAACGTGACCGCAGGTTGGAAAGTACACAAACAAGGAGCAGCTTTTGCCAATCCGTGTTATGTTCAAATTCACCCCACCTGTATTCCGGTTCACGGAACCAATCAAGCCAAATTGACCTTGATGTCGGAGTCCCTTCGAAATTCTGGTCGTATTTGGGTACCCAAGAAAAAAGAAGATGCCGAAGCCATTCGTGCAGGAAAATTAAAACCGACTGATATTAAAGAAGAAGACAGAGATTATTATTTAGAGCGTAAATATCCTTCTTATGGAAACCTTGCGCCACGAGATATTTCATCGAGAGCCGCCAAGGAAGTGTGTGACGCAGGTCATGGAATTGAAGCCAATGACACCAATGAAGGCGTGTATTTGGATTTCTCTACCGAGATCCAAAACAAAGGAAAACAAGCGGCCTATGCCAAAGGAAATCACCACCCAACTCCCGAAGAAATTACTGCTTTAGGGAAACAGTGGTTGAAAGAGAAATATGGCAACTTGTTTACCATGTACCAAAAAATTACCGACGAAAATCCCTATGAAACCCCAATGAAAATCTATCCTGCGGTGCACTATACCATGGGAGGCGTTTGGGTGGATTACAATTTACAATCTACTATTCCGGGCTGTTTTGTGGCAGGAGAAGCCAATTTCTCTGACCATGGAGCCAACCGTTTGGGCGCCTCTGCTTTGATGCAAGGGTTGGCTGACGGGTATTTTGTGTTGCCTTATACCATTTCTAATTATTTGGCAGACGACATTCGTACCGGAAAAATTTCGACTGATTCGCCTGAATTTGCTGAAGCAGAAAACCGCGTAAAAGCAACCATAGAAAAGTTTATATCCAACAAAGGATCAAAATCAGTGGATCACTTCCATAAACGCTTGGGCCGCATCATGTGGAACAAAGTAGGAATGGGTCGAAACGAAGCGGGATTAAAAGAAGCCATCGCCGAAATTGCCGCCTTGAAAGAAGAATTTTTCAAAGACGTATACGTTCCAGGAAGTGCCGACGAGGTAAACCAAGAATTGGAAAAAGCTCTTCGTGTGGCTGATTTTATTGATTTGGGCCAATTGATGGCAAAGGATGCTTTACAAAGAAACGAATCGTGTGGAGGACACTTCCGCGAAGAGTACCAAGATGCAGAAGGCGAAACCTTGCGTGACGACGAAAACTTCAAATTTGTAGGCGCTTGGGAATACCAAGGCGATGACATCAACAATGAGGTGTTACACAAAGAAGCATTGGATTATGAATTTATCAAAATAGCAGCGAGAAATTATAAATAAAATAGGCGTTAGGCATTAGGCAATAGCCATTAGGCAATAGGTAAAAGGCAATAGTAGATGATTGAAATTAAGTCATATAAAGATCTATTAATTTGGCAAAAAGGAATAAACATTGTCGTTAATGTGTATGAGTTAACTGAAGAGTTTCCAAAAGAAGAGCGATATGCCCTGACCAGTCAGTTAAAAAGAGCTGCATTGTCAATTCCTTCAAATATTGCGGAAGGGTACGGTAGAAATTCAACTCAGAGTTATATTTATTTTATAACTATTGCAAGGGGCTCGTTATTTGAATTAGAAACACAGTTGATTCTTGCCGAAAAACTAAAATTGATTAAGAATGAAAAATTATTTGCCAACTTAATGAATCAAATTATTGAAGAAAGCAAAATGATAAATTCATTTATAACTAAAATAGAATCGAGTAAAACATAAAGTACATTAATGCCTATTGCCTAATGGCTATTGGCTAAATTTAATCAAACATGAGTGCAGCAAAAAATATCAATATTACCCTTAAAATTTGGCGTCAAAAAAACGCGCAAGCGAAAGGGAAAATGGAAACATACAAATTAGACAATGTTTCTACTGCCAGTTCATTTTTAGAAATGTTGGATCAATTGAACGAACAATTGATCAACGAACAAAAAGAACCCATCGCTTTTGACCACGATTGTCGTGAAGGAATTTGCGGCATGTGTTCGTTGTTCATCAACGGAAGAGCGCACGGTCCAGATACCGGAATTACTACCTGTCAATTGCACATGCGTATGTTTAAAGACGGCGACACCATTTTTGTAGAGCCTTGGAGAAGCCGTGCTTTTCCAGTAGTAAAAGACTTAATGGTTGACCGAAGCGCATTCGATCGAATCCAACAAGCAGGAGGATTTGTATCGGTAAATACTTCTGGCAGAACCATTGATGCCAACGCCACGCCTATTCCAAAAAACGATGCAGACAAAGCGTTTGAAGCGGCGGCTTGTATTGGATGTGGGGCTTGTGTAGCCACCTGTAAAAACGGGTCAGCCATGTTGTTTGTAGGAGCCAAAGTATCGCAATATGCGTTGTTGCCACAAGGAAAAGTGGAAGCTACCAACCGTGTTCTTAATATGGTACGTCAAATGGACGAAGAAGGATTTGGAAACTGTACCAACACCGGCGCTTGCGAAATTGAATGTCCAAAAGGAATTTCATTAGAGAACATTGCCCGTATGAACCGCGAGTATTTGAAAGCCAGTATCATTTAATTCAAGTTCTAAAGCATAGCACAAACGCATCCCCAACCGGATGCGTTTTTTTATTTGGTAAAGCCAAATCCATTATATTTACAAGACGTTAATTTGATTGCACACACATGAAAAATATAGGTTACGTTCTGCTACTTGTTCTGCTTTTAGGCAATAGTGCCCAAGCGCAAGATTTGGCCGTCATGACCTATAACATTCGCTTGGATGTGGCCTCAGATGCCGATAACGATTGGAACCACCGAAACCATTTTTTAACCGATCAACTGGCCTACTACGCGCCCTCCATTTTTGGCATACAAGAAGCCTTGCCGCAGCAGGTGGTAGACATCCAATTGGCTTTGCCAGCATACAAACACATTGGCATTGGCAGAGAAGGCGAAAACCAAGGCGAAGCGTCATCTATTTTTTACCAATCCAGCCGATTTACCGTTCAACACGAAACTACTTTTTGGTTGTCTCCAACTCCCGAACTCATCTCCAAAGGATGGGATGCCGCGTGCTTGCGCGTGTGTACGTTTGGTTTATTTACCGATTTACCTTCCGGAAAACGTTTTTGGGTATTTAACACACACCTCGATCACCTGGGAGAAGAAGCGAGAACTAAAGGCCTTGACTTGATTTTAACCAAAATTAAGGCAGTCAACACGGCAAATTACCCCGTTATTCTGATGGGCGATTTTAATACGACACCCAACCACTTGCGCATTCAAAACCTAAAAAATAGCCTCAACGATGCCCGCGATTTTTCGCAAACCAGGCCCTTTGGTCCAGCAGGCACCTTTAATGGTTTTGCTCATGACAAGCCGGTGACTCAATTGATTGATTATGTTTTTGTGTCCAAATCGGGTTTTGCGGTAAAAAAATATGCGGTGTTGAGTGACGCCATCAACAATCATTATCCCTCCGATCACCTTCCGGTTTTTGTACAACTGGAATTAAAATAATACGCTTAGCACTATGAAAAAAAGATTGTACGCGCTCGCACTTTTGGTATTTGCAGTTTCGGCAACTGCGCAATCGCTTAGCCAATATGTGAATCCCTTTATCGGAACTGGCGGACACGGCCATACCTTTCCGGGCGCAACAGTCCCTTTTGGCATGGTGCAATTGTCGCCCGATACCCGCATTGACGGCAGTTGGGACGGCTGTTCGGGTTACCATTATTCGGATTCGGTGATCTATGGATTTTCGCACACCCACCTCAATGGTACGGGCTGCTCTGATTTTGGCGATATCATGCTCATGCCTACTATGGCCGAGCCTTCGTTGGATCACAAGGTCTATTCTTCTTCCTTTTCGCATGCCAATGAAAAAGCTTCAGCGGGCTATTATGCTGTAAAACTCGACAAGCACAACATCCAGGCGCGATTGACCGCATCAACCCGAGTAGGATTTCATGAATATACCTTTACTGAAGCCGGACAAGCCAACATTATTCTGGATTTGAATCACCGCGATAAATTACTCGAAGGGAGAATAAAAATCATTGACGACAAAACCATCGAAGTGCTGCGCAGAAGTGAAGCCTGGGCCAAAGACCAATATGTGTTTGCCCGAATCGAATTTAATACACCTTTGCTCGTGTCCAAATATACCGCCAATTCAATAAGTGAAAGCAACGAATATTCTGGCACAAAAGTGGCCATGAGTTTTTCAAAACAAGTTCAAAAAGGCGAAAAAATCCTAATGAAAGTCTCGCTTTCCCCCACCAGTTTTGAAGGCGCAAAACGCAACAGTACTGAAATTAAGAAGTGGGATTTTGAAAAAGTGCGCCAAGACGCGGCAGCCCTTTGGGACAAGGAATTGTCAAAAATTGAAGTCACAACCGCCAACCAAAACGAATCGGCCATTTTTTATACAGCTTTGTATCACACCATGATGCAGCCCAATATTGCACAAGATGTAGACGGCAGTTACCGCGGCAGAGACAATGCCATTCACCGGGCTGAAGGCTTTGATTATTATTCGGTGTTTTCGCTTTGGGATACCTTTCGGGCGGCACATCCCTTGTATACCTTGATCGATAAAAAACGCACCGCCGATTTCATCAATACTTTTTTGGCTCAATACGAGCAAGGCGGTCGATTGCCGGTTTGGGAATTGGCCTCGAATGAAACCGATTGTATGATTGGCTACCATTCGGTTTCGGTACTAGCCGATGCCATGACCAAAGGCATCACAGGTTTTGATTATACAAAAGCATTTGAAGCCGCCAAACACAGCGCCATGTTGGATCATTTGGGATTGGAAGCCTACAAAAAACAAGGTTTTATCTCGATGGACGACGAGCACGAAAGCGTGTCCAAAACCCTCGAATATGCCTACGACGATTGGTGCATTGCCCAAATGGCGCTAATCGTAAACAAACAAGAAGACTATGATTATTTCATGAAACGGTCTCAAAGTTGGAAGAACGTGTTTGATAATAAATTGAGTTTCATGCACCCCAAGAAAAACGGAGGTTGGAACAATCCTTTTGATCCGCGGGAGATCAACAATAATTTTACCGAAGGCAACAGCTGGCAATATTCGTTTTTCGTCCCACAAGATATTCCTGGGATGATTGAAGCCTACGGCGGGGCAGCAAAATTTGAAACCAAACTCGACGAACTCTTTGAAAGTGCATCCAAAACTACCGGCCGAGAACAGGCCGATGTCACTGGATTAATTGGGCAATACGCCCACGGAAATGAGCCCAGTCACCACATGGCCTATTTGTACAATTATGTAGGCAAACCTGAAAAAACAGAGAAAAAAGTAAAGTACATTTTAAATAATTTCTACAAAAACACTCCCGACGGTTTGATAGGCAATGAAGATTGTGGTCAAATGAGCGCCTGGTATGTGTTGAGTGCAATGGGTATATACGCAGTTACACCAGGGGAAGACAAATGGGAAAGTATAACTCCTTTATTTACTAACATTAAAATAAAAGACGAGACCAATCAAACGCTGGTGGATTACAAAAAACAACGAGTCAATGGGAAACCGAATAGCATTTTTTTGGCAGGAAATAAATTAAAAGAGCAATTGATTCAAAGCAGAAGTTCGGCACAGACTCAACTGGTTTCAAAGGATGAAACACCAAAAGTAGCATCCCTTTTGCCAGTTCCTGTCATTCAAGCGGCGAGTAAAGCGTTTAAAGATCGTTTGACCATAGAATTGCTTGCACAAAACCCGACTGATGACATTTTTTATTCGATTACAACAAAAGACGAACCAAAAATTGCAGGTGTGTCATTCCTATATACCCAACCGCTTACCATTTCAAAAACGTCGACGATTCAAGCATTTTCCAAAAACAAAGCCAATCAAAGCGCTACGGTTGACGCTCATTTTTTCAAAAAGCCCAACAACTATGGCATCCAAATCAAATCAACCTACAATCCGCAATACCATGCCGGCGGACCCGATGGATTGTTGGATGGTATTTTGGGTGCCGAAAACTGGCGTAAAGGTGACTGGCAAGGCTACCAATCTCAAGATTTTGAAGCCACTGTTGATATGTTGCAAAGCAAAACGATTACTCAAATAAGTGTGCGCTTTTTGCAAGACATGCGCTCTTGGATTTTGATGCCCACCACCGTTGATTACCTGATTTCAGAAGATAATGTACATTTTACTTTATTTAGAACGGTGGACAATTCGTTGGATCCCCAGACCGAACAAACGACTATTTTGAATTTTACTGGCACGCAATTCCCGGGCATGACCGCGCGCTACGTAAAAGTGGTGGCGCATAATTTTGGCGTGCTGCCCAGTTGGCACCAAGGAGCAGGCGGGGACGCCTTTATTTTTATTGACGAAATTCAAATCGATTAAACTGCTATGCATTCGGATACATTAACCATCGCTTGGATCCAAACCGACTTAGAATGGGAAAATCCAGTTGTAAATCGGGAACGGATAGGCCAAAAAATAGCTGAAATCTCAACGGCTGTAGATCTGATTGTGCTGCCCGAACTATTTTCTACAGGCTTTACCATGAACGCCAAAGCGGTTGCAGAAACCATGCATGGCGATACAATAGCTTGGCTACAAGATTTGGCGAAAGCCAACAACTGCGCGATTATCGGCAGTTTGGTGATTGAAGAAAATGGTGCTTTTTACAATCGCTTGGTTTTTGTATTTCCAGATGGCGACTGGAAAACCTATGATAAACGACACTTGTTCACCTTGGCTGGAGAAGATAAAGTGTATACCGCCGGAAGGGATAAATTAATCATTGAGTATAAAGGATTTAAAATTTGCCCGCTCATCTGTTATGATTTGCGTTTTCCGGTATTTTCAAGGAATACTGCATCGTATGATGTCTTACTGTATGTGGCCAATTGGCCTTCACCTAGAATAAACGCCTGGGATGCATTGCTCAAAGCCCGCGCCATCGAAAATTGTTGTTATGTAGTGGGCGTCAACCGCATTGGAATGGACGCCAATGACTTGGACTATCCGGGCCATTCGCATGCCATTGATTTTGCAGGTAATTTGCTGCACGATTCGGGATCTAAAGCAGAAGTGGCTGTGGTAGAAATCAATAAAAAAGAACTGCTTGAGTTCAGGACGCGCTTTGCGTTTTTAGCAGACCAAGATCGCTTTACGGTTGAAGATTAACCGTTTGTTCAACATCCCAATTGGCGCGCACGTCAATTTCTTTGGGAAAATAAAACACCTCTTCGGATTGTCTTTTGGCCAAGAAATTTCCCGCATCCCACATTTTGTTAAGGTTGTCGTCATAGACAACGCGCAGGGTGTATTTTTCGGGTTGTATCAAGACAAAGGACAAGGGCTGTGGGCTCTCCATTACCGCCTGTTCCAGTACTTCCCCCGATTTACCTAGGAGTTCAATTAATAAAGGAAAACGCTTGGCATTGGTGAAATTCAACTGTAAATTTCCGTATTCGGAAGTGTTTTTGGTTTCAATTTTATAGACTAAGGTGTCATTCGTTTGCTCCATAAAATCGGTCAAGGCACCAGGCAAGAATTGAATTTTGTATTTTTCGAGTGGCTCTTTGGCAAAAGCAAGGCTCAATTTTTGGTTCCAACTGTCATTGACCACCGTAAAAGCGACCAACGAAGAATCTTTTCGTTTGATGCTCATTTTGGATTCATCCCATTTTATAATAGGGGTAGTTGTTTCCAGTTCAAATTCATTTTTCAAGGGCAAAACACCGCTAAACACCGGTTTTACAGCCAACGAATCAACTTTCAGTCCTTTGAGTTTTACCACGAAGTTTTGCAAGTCTTTTCCATTGGCAATGGCAACGGCAACTGAATCTATTTTGGCTTTTTCTTCTTTGGTTTTACTGGGCCATTTGATGGGCTTATGCCAAACCTGAATAGAATCTTTTTTCGGAAATTTGGTAAGGAGTACTGGGTAGTTTTCACCTGCTTTTGCCACAGTCACTTTCATTTGGCTTGGCTCACCTTCGTAGCCCAACAACAAACGATTGGCTGAGGCTTGCGTGGGTTTTACGGTTTTGTTGGCTGCTACTTCTTTAAATAAGTTGAGGTTAAAAACACTATCGTTTGGCACCGTAATGAAGTGTCTACTAAACCCAATTTTGTCTTCTTTGGGGTTGAAACGGTAGTTGTTGTTTTGGTCTTTTACTGCAACCAACAGGTATTTACCGGCCTTCAGGTGATCTAACTGAAAGGTGGTGGCGCTATCAAGCGTGTTGGTTACGTAGCGCGGATTTTCTTTGAAAATAATGGAATCCGTGTATTTTTCATTGGCTTCATACAACATGACCGAAACAAAATGATCGGTTTTTTTGTCGTGCGCATCGGCGATTGTGCCTTTAATCGAAAGGGAATCGATATAACTTCCGGTAGAGCACAAAAATTTAAATTGCCGCAACGGATTGCCTTCGTTGTTGTCTTGAATACTTTCGCCAAAATTAAAACTGTAGGTGGTATTGGGCGCTAAGGTGTCTTTTATTTTAAGGGTAATAGTTTTACTGGCGGTAGTTGGGGTAATTTCAGGTTGGTATTTGAGTGGCGGCGAAATGATGAGTTGCTTGTTGACATTTTTCAATTTCACGTATTCGTCAAACGTAAACTGTACGGTTTTGGCGTTAAAATTGGTCGTATAATTTTTTGGCAAACAAATTTTAAGCACCGGAGCCAAGGTATCTTTCAAACCGCCAGAAATTGAGCCTCGCTTGGCACAACTGCTGAGCGCCAAAACAACAAAGAGCAAGATCACACGGGTTTTACTACACATATACACAGGATTAAATCGCTCCGCAAAATAACGATTTTAAATGCTGCCAAGAAAACATTTCCTCCAAATCTTCCATAATTAGGCCGAGATGGCCATGCACACCACCGATACTTTTGCGCCGGGAATTTTCAGTAAAGCAAGGGCACAGGCTTCGAGTGTGGAGCCGGTGGTGAGTACATCGTCAACCAACAAAAAATGCAGGTTTTCATGCTTGTTTTGGGGCTGAACCTCAAATCTTGTGTTGCTTATCATTGCGGTACGCGACAACAAGTTTTTTTTGGTTTGCGTTTTGGAATAGGTGTTTCTGTACAACAACTGATCGTCATACGGAATGGCAAATGTGCTGGCCAATGCCTTGCCAAATTCGGCCACTTGGTTGTAACCGCGTTCTCGCAATCGTTTGGCGTGCAAGGGCACCGGAATTACTAAGTCGAAACCCTGCGATTTGATAGTTTCTTGCAGTTCGTGAGCATACCACACTCCTAAACACTGCCCTATCAGCGGTTGCTTTTTGTATTTTAGATTCTGTATAAGCTCTTGCACAATTCCCTTTTTGTGGTAGTACAGAAAAGCCGAGGCAAATTCTACGGGGACTTTGCCGTAAAACTTTTGAAGGGCTTCGTTGTTGGGAATTTTGTGGTGAAGGGTTTGTGGCAGTTGATGCCGACAAAGGGCGCAAATAAGGTCTTCTTGTGGCAATAAGAGGCGGTGACAGCCCGCGCAAATTTTAGGAAAAAACAGGTTTACAATCGATTCAAACATAAGGCGTATAATTAGAACCTTAAAAGTATAAAAAAACCCGAATTAGATGTGTTTTTATTTTAATCCATCTCATTCCTTTTTATATTTTTGCAGCATGGCAAAACAAGAAGATTTATTTAAAAACGTCGTTTCGCACGCAAAAGAATACGGATTTATTTTTCCGTCGAGCGAAATTTATGACGGACTGAGTGCAGTATACGATTACGCACAAAATGGAGTAGAGTTAAAGAAAAACATCCGCGAATATTGGTGGCGCGCCATGGTGCAAATGTGGGACAGTATGGTGTTGCTCAATGAAAATGTGGTGGGAATCGATGCCGCCATTTTTATGCACCCCACTACTTGGAAAGCTTCGGGTCACGTAGATGCGTTTAACGATCCGTTGATTGACAACAAAGATTCTAAAAAAAGATACCGCGCCGACGTCTTGATTGAAGACTACGCCGAAAAATTGAATCTCAAAGCCAAGAAAGAAATCGAAAAAGCTCGCGAGCGTTTTGGCGTCAGCTTTGACGAAGAACAATACAAAACCACCAATCCCCGCGTGATGGAATACCTTTCTAAGGAAAGAGAGATTCTAGCCCGCATGGGACAATCCTTAGGCAACGGAGATTTGGAAGACGTAAAAGCCCTCATCGAAGAGCTCGAAATAGCCGATCCCGAAACCGGATCCCGCAATTGGACCGAGGTGCGTCAGTTTAATTTGATGTTTGGCACCAAATTGGGGGCTTCCGCCGACAGCGCGATGGACTTGTACTTGCGTCCTGAAACAGCGCAGGGAATTTTTGTCAACTTTTTGAATGTGCAAAAATCAGGTCGAATGAAGATTCCATTTGGTATTGCGCAAACCGGAAAGGCCTTTAGAAATGAAATCGTAGCGCGTCAGTTTATTTTTAGAATGCGCGAATTTGAGCAAATGGAAATGCAATTTTTTGTGCGTCCTGGCGAAGAGATGAAGTGGTACGAATATTGGAAAACCACGCGATTAAATTGGCACTTATCCTTGGGCTTGGGTCAAGAAAATTACCGTTTTCACGACCACGAAAAATTAGCCCATTATGCCAACGCCGCAGCCGATATTGAATTTAATTTTCCGTTTGGCTTCAAAGAATTAGAAGGGATTCATTCCCGCACCGATTTTGATTTAAAGGCACACGAACAATTTTCAGGCCGGAAAATGCAGTATTTTGATGCCGAACTCAACCAAAATTACACGCCGTATGTGGTAGAAACCTCCGTTGGCTTAGACCGCATGTTCTTGGCTGTTTTTGCCACTGCTTTAAAAGAAGAAGTGTTAGAAGATGGATCAACCCGCACGGTGTTGCAATTGCCTTCGGTATTGGCGCCTACCAAAGCGGCCGTTTTGCCCTTGGTAAAAAAAGACGGTTTGCCCGAATTGGCCCATGAAATCATTGAAGATCTCAAATGGAACTTCCCTGTAACCTATGACGAAAAAGATGCCGTGGGTCGTCGTTATAGACGCCAGGACGCACTAGGGACTCCCTTTTGCATAACAGTAGACCACCAAACCTTAGAAGACAAAACGGTTACCATTCGTCACCGAGACAGCATGAAGCAAGACCGCGTGGCCATCACCGAACTAAAAGGAATAATTGAAAATGAAGTTTCCATGAAAAATTGGTTACTCAAAGCAAAATAAGTATAAAAAAAGTAAAGCGATGGCTCTCCGAAAAGGGAGCCATTTTTTATGATAAATAGACTATAATTTTGCTCTTTAATTGTTAATAATTATTGAATTTCTTGTGTATAAGTCCCGCATTTCCCGTTGGCTAAAGGTCTAATTTAGCACTTGCCTAGGTCTGTTTTGTTGATAAAGCTTAGGCAACAAGCAAATGAAGCATACTTTCATCATCGTGGACGACCAGCCCGAAAGTATTGAAAATGTGATGGCTATCGCCAGTCATTTTCAGCAGCTTGTTTTTTTAGGTTCGGCTACCAATTATTCCGAAGCGGTGAATGTAATTTTAGAGCACACGCCTCAATTGGTGTTTTTAGAGATTGCTCCAGAAGACAAAAAAAGTAATTTGTCGCTGCAACTCATCAACGAATTGCATCGGTATTTGCGCATCGTTCCAGAGATCATAGTAATCACCAAAACTCAAAACCTGGCCTACGAAGCCATGAAGTATGAGGTGTTAGATTATTTGCTAAAACCCATAGATGTAAACGAGCTCAGAAAAACAATTTTAAAGTACGAGAAGTTTGTGTTTGATAATCCTCGGCTTTTTACACAACCCAAAACATCCCGCACAGCGATAGAGGTGGTAGAACCTGAGATTATTTCGTCGCCTCCAGCAACGGAGTCATTGGATTCTCAAAATACAGCCTCAGCCAAAATCATTGAAGCCATTCCTGGACTTTCGTTGGCCCAAGAAAAACCCTTGATCATCTGCGTGAAATCCTACGGCGATTACCGCTTTATAGAAGCCCGCGACATTTGTTATTTGCAAGCCGACAACAATTCTACCGACATTCACTTGAATACCGGAGAGATGATTACCGCATTTAAAACGCTCAAACACTTCGAGAGCGTGCTTACCAATCCTTTTGTGCGCATACACAACAGCTATATTGTCAATGTAGATTATGTGTCGCGCATTCACACCGGAAATTCGGTATGCTACATTAAAAACACCACTACCAAATTGCCGTTTTCCAAGTCCTATAAGGAAAACATAGACGGAATTATTGCCGCAATTACCAATGGCAATTATTTAGAAATCTAAAAAACGCCATCTACTCAGATTTGGCTATCATTCACTACCAAACGGGCACCATCTACCATAAACGCCCGAAAACAGTAGATTTCAAGAGACATGCTATCTAGTTTTACACCGTGAATCACTGACGATTTACATGAAACACGAAATAAAACACACAAAAATAAAAGTCTCAAATTATGAAAAAAACAGTATTAACATTAGGATTGTTTTCATTGATGATGATCTTAACCTCGTTCACCAGTCCAGAGATTGGGGGACAAGAATCACGCGGAAGTAGAAGAATCACCGACATTTCTGAAATAGGCGGACAAGAATCACGCGGAAGTAGAAGAATCTCCGAAATTACTGAAATAGGTGGACAAGAATCACGCGGAAGCAGAAGAATTACTGACATAGGTGGACAAGAATCACGCGGAAGCAGAAGAATTGTTGAAATCGAAAGTAATTTATAGTAATAAAAAAATAAATTTTTTTTATATTGCCCGATAGATATCTATCGGGTTTTTTTTGTTTATTTTAAATCGCTTTAATAAAAACTAATTGAAAAAGAAAGTTTTATTAGTTACTTTAATTACATTCTTAATTAGCTGTACAAACCAGACTGAAAAAAAAGCTAATGTCAGTAAAGAGATAATAGATAATTTACAAAACAAAATAGATAACGACACTCTAACTAATGATAGAGTCAGCAATAACTACAAAAAATATTTTAAACTAATAAAGAATAATAATTATTCTCTTAAGAATAAATCATATTTACTAAAAGCGCAAAGATTTTATTTGGAGCAAAGTGATTGGGAAAATTTAAAGGACATTAATAACTACTTTCTTGAGAATTCAATTAAATCAAAAGACACTACAACTATTGCGCTTTGTTTTTTTTATTCAGGTGAACGTTGTTACAACAATGATATTTTAGATAGTGCTTTTTACTTTTATTCCAAAGCTGAAAGACTATTAAATAATAATTTAAACTCAAAAATTCTTCCAAGTATTTATTTAAATAAATCTACAATTCAATTAAATATTAATGACTTTTTAGGCGCGGAATATTATGCTGCGAAAGCACTTAAAAGTTTTAGACTTGTTAATGACTATTTAGGCCAGTACGATTCATATACTAATCTTGGCATAGCATCTTTTGGAAAACAAAATTATATTAAAGCAATTGAGTATCACAGAAAAGCTTTAGATGTTTCTATTAAAAACGAATTAAATAAAGAATTTTTCTTAAATGAAATATCAAGAAATAATATTGGTAACTGCTATCAAAATAACGAGGATTATAATAAAGCAATTATTGAATTTGAAATTGCCCTTCAAAATAAAAAAACACCAGAGTTTAAGCCGAGTCTATATGCAACGCTATTAGATAATGTCGCATATTCAAGATTCAAAACATCAAATAATCCAAACTGCCTTAATTTATTTTTCAAATCATTACAAATACGAGATAGTTTAAAGTTAACCTCAAGAGTAATTTTAAGTAAGTTGCATTTGTCAGAGTATTATTTAAGTAATATGGATACTCTAGCAGCACAAAAACAAGCAAATGAAGCTCTTCTTCTTGCGAAAAAAACTAAAATACCTCAAGATTTACTTACATCTCTCAAACAACTTTCTCTAGTTGAACATATAAATTCAGCTAAATATTCCAAAGAGTACATCAAAATCAGCGACAGTATACAACTGGAAGAGCGTAAATCAAAAGATAAATTTGCGCGAATTGCGTTTGAAACCGACGAAATAATACTGGAAAAAGACAAATTAGCCGAACAAAATCGAAGCTTGTTATACTTTTTTGTGGGCACCTTGTTTGTAGGCTTGTTGTTGTTTGTGATTCGAACACAACGAGCCAAAAATCGCGAATTGGTATTAAAACAACAACAACAAAAAGCCAATGAGGACATCTATAATTTGATGATTTCTCAGCAAGCCACGATTGAAGAAAGCCGCGAAAAAGAGAAAAAACGAATTGCACAAGAGTTGCATGACGGGGTGTTGGGCAGGTTGTTTGGCGCCCGGTTAAATCTGGATAGTTTAAACCGTTTTACCGACGAAGAAGCGATTGCCAATCGATTTAACTACCTCAATGAACTCAAAAATATTGAGCAGGATATTCGGGAAATCTCCCATGATTTGAACCGAGAGAAATATGTGTTGATTAATAATTTTGTGGCCATTGTAAACAATTTGGTCGAAGAACAAAAAAACGCATTTAGTCCCGTTGTAACGTGCACTATAGACGAGAAAATAAAATGGGATCAAATTGCCAATACCATGAAAATCAATTTGTATCGCATGCTGCAAGAGTCGTTGCAAAACTGTAACAAATATGCCAATGCGTCAAAAATCGACATTTTGTTTGAATTAAAAGAAGATTGGATTTATTTTAGCGTAGCCGATAACGGAATTGGGTTTGATGTGAAATCCAAGAAAAAAGGAATTGGATTACAAAACATGATTTCAAGAACTACCGAATGTAACGGACAACTTGATGTGAGTTCTCAAAAAGGATCAGGAACAACCATCCAAATCAAATTGCCATTATTTGAACAAAAAGCGGATCACTAATGGAAAGGGCCTTACAAATTTTATTTATTGACGATCACCCTACAATAATTGAGGGGTATAAAAGTATTTTGAAAGAAAAATACACCGAAGATCAGCTAGAAGTGTACGTGGCCTACAGCAGTGAATCGGGGTATGAAAAGCTTTTTCAATCAAACAAAGTATATGATCTCGTTGTTTTGGATATTGGATTGCCCGCCTATACGCCCCAACGAATCGAATCGGGAGAAGACCTGGCTTTTTTAATTCAAAAACATTTCCCACAGACAAAAATATTGATTTCCACTTCTCATTTGGAAGCATTTATATTGTATAATATCGTCAAAAAAGTAAATCCGGATGGCCTGATGATTAAAAGTGATTTTAAATCGGAGGAGTTTATTTTGGCCGTGGATAGAGTTCGGCAAGGGGAGGTTTATTACAGCCAAACCGTTCGAAATGCCATCAAGGAAGTGGCCGTTCAAAACGATGCGTTAGATTCCATAGATCGCCGCATTGTCTCACTGCTTTCTAAAGGGATTAAAACCAAGAACATCCCGTCGCATTTAGGCATATCACTTAGTGCAGTTGACAAACGAAAAGCCCAAATCAAAGACTTTTTTAATATTGTAAAAGGTACTGACGAAGACATTATTCGAGAAGCAACCAACCGCGGATTAATATAAATTTTAACGTTTACTGCATATTTTCTGCATTTTACTGCGACATCGCAATTTTACTTTAGCTCAACGTAAAGCCATTACCCATGAAGTATATTTGGATAGGAATAACACTCATTTTATTTTTTGGATGTGTAAACAAAAATAAAAGAGATGTAGATCAAGAAAAAATAGATATTCTATTAGAAAATGCAACAAATAAAAGTATCACTTATAATAAAAGAATATTAATTAGTCGAAAATTATATACTCTTTTATTAGATCAAAAAAATGATTCAATTAACAGAGATAGATTGATTAAGCTATCATATAATTTTATTGTATTAAATGAATTAGAGGGTTTCAAAAAATCAAATAAAGTTGCTTTTCAAAGAGCATTAATTTCTAAGGACATTAGACAAATAGGTCTTTGTACAAGATATAATGGAATTTATTTTGAAAACAAAAGCAATAATGATTCAGCTTTTTATTATTATTTAAAAGCCGAAAAGTTATTTAAAAAAATAAATGATTATAAACAATTATGTTTAATATATCAAGACAAAGCACAGGTTCAATTTTTTATAAATGATTATCTGGGAAGTGAAAATTCCTTGATTGAAGCCCTCAAAATCGCAAAACAAAATAAATTTATTGAAGATCAATTTTTAATTTTTTCTTTTTTAGGAGTCAATTCAAATGAGTTGTATGATTTTTCAAAATCATTTTCTTATCACTTTAAAGCAAAAAAAATCATATTTTCTAATAGAAATAAGTTTGATAATTCAGATTTATCAACATGTTATAATAATATTGGATATAATTATTACTCGATTGGCAACTTCAAAAAGGCAATAAATTATTATAAAAAAGGAATTTGTTTGAAAGGCATAAAAACATCTTATCCATATATATATTGTAAATTAATTGAAAACGAATGTATTTCTAAATTGAAACAAGGGAATCTAAACTCAATAGACGTTTCATTAATATATGCTCAAAATATAAGGAATCAATTTAACATAGATCAGGGCAAAAACTTCAACCGCCTTTACCTTTCTTACTATTATACCGCGGTAAAAGACTTTTCCAGTGCTTGAAAAAACTGATAAAAATTAATCCTGAAAAAGCCCTAAAATACAGCAGCCAGTATATTTCCTTGTCGGACAGCATGCAAAATATGGAGCGACAAACCCGCAATAAATTTGCCAAAATTGCCTTCGAAACCGATGAAATAACCAAAGAAAAAGAAGAAGTCGAAGAGCAATATTTCATTGTCGTATGGGTTTGTTTGGCCATATTTATCATCGCTCTATTGCTATTTGTAATAGGCAAACAATTGTTGAAGCAAAAAGAATTTCGCTTGCAGCAAGTGCAACAAAAAGCCAACGAAGAAATTTATAACTTGTTGTTAGCTCAACAAAACAAAATTGATTCGGCGCGCAACAACGAAAAAGAACGCATATCCAAAGACCTGCATGATGGGGTGCTCAACCGGCTGGCTTCTACCCGAATGAACCTGGATTCTTTGCACAATCAACCCACGTCAGAAAACGTGCAAAAATCAAAAATCCTGATTGACGGTATTCAAGATGTTGAGAAAGAAATTCGTAACATATCGCACGATTTAAACAAAGAAGTATTTGCCAAATCGGTGAGTTTTGTCAAGGTGATTAGCGCCTTTATGGAGGATCAATTTGAAGCAACTAAAACTCGAAATTTCTTGGAATTTGACAGCAATATAAATTGGGATCTACTTACCGGGGGGGTTAAAATTCACTTATATAGAATTGTTCAAGAAGCGGTCCACAACACCAATAAACACGCGCGGGCTCAATCGATTATCATTAATTTTTTGGCCATAGAAGGCGGAATTAAATTGGAAATATTTGACGATGGGGTAGGATTTTTGTTAAACAAAAAGAAAAAAGGAATAGGTTTGCAAAACATTTACAGCCGCACTGCCTTATGCAATGGAACGGTCTTACTAGAATCGCAAAAAGGAATAGGAACTACCCTTAAATTGTTTGTTCCGTATCAAGATTAATAACTAGAAAATTATGGCACAATTGGTTCGTGTATTAATGGTTGACGACCATCCTTTTATCATAGAGGCGTATAAAAATGCGATTAAAGGCTACAATACCAAGGGGTTATACGAATTTACTGTCACCCAAGCCAAAGACTGTAAAACAGGCTATGAGGCTATTATCAACGAAGATAATGCACAATTTGACATTGCCTTTTTTGATTTGAGCATGCCCACCTACGAAGAAAAAGGGATCAGCTCTGGAGAAGATTTGGCCTTGTTGGTCAAAGAGCGCCTGCCGGCTTGTAAAATCATTTTGCTCACCATGCATTCGGAGATGCTCAAAATAAACACCATCATCAAAAACATCAACCCCAATGGGCTGGTTATCAAAAACGATTTGACCTTTGATGAATTGTTATTGGCTTTTGATAAAATTCTAAAAGACGAAAATTACTACAGCCAAACCGTTGTGAAATTGGTGAGTCAAATTCCGTTTGATTCTAATGAAGTAGATGTGTTTGACAAACAATTGTTGTTTCATTTGTCAAAAGGAGTACCCACCGCCGATCTAGCTCAATTTGTGCCTCTGGCAGATGCAGTAATAGAAAAACGATTAACAAATTTAAAAGCGGTACTTGACATCCCTCAAGCTACTCATTCCGAATTGGTGCAAGAAGCCAAAAACAAAGGGGTTATTTAAGTTATTCTTCAGTCAAGGCGTTCCAGCCTCTCGCTTTTAATTGCATTTTTGTGTTGGCTCTGGTTATGAGGTGCATGCCTTCGGCGGCCTCAACCATATGACCAATTATGGTAAAATTGGGATTGCCTTTTAGTTTATCAAAATCGTCCATGCCCACAGTGAAAAGCAGTTCGTAGTCTTCGCCACCATTGATGGCCACCGTAGTGCTGTCCAACTGAAATTCCTCGCAAACCGAGATCAACTGCGGATCTAGCGGCAATTTATCTTCATACAAATTACAGCCCACCTCCGATTGTTTGCACAAATGCAAAATCTCGCTCGACAATCCGTCCGAGATATCAATCATCGAAGTAGGTTTTATTTCTAACGCATGCAACAAAGTGCGCACGTCGGTTCTTGCTTCGGGCTTCAGTTGGCGTTCGATGAGGTAAGAATAAGCTTCTAAATCGGGTTGGGAATTGGGGTTCACCTGAAACACTTGTTTCTCGCGTTCCAATACTTGCAAGCCCATATAGGCCGCACCCAAATCACCACTCACCACCAATAAATCATTTACTTTGGCGCCGTTTCTATACACCAATTCTTCGGTTGAAGCTTCGCCAATAGCAGTGATGCTTATGATTAATCCTTTTTGTGACGAAGTGGTGTCTCCACCAATCACGTCTACTTTATACGTTTTAGCCGCCAAGTTAATTCCGGCAAACAATTCTTCCAAGGCCTCCAACGGAAATCGGTTGGAAACCGCCACCGAAACAGTAATTTGGGTTGGCTTGGCATTCATGGCACAAATGTCAGAAACATTCACCACCACGGCTTTGTAGCCCAGGTGTTTGAGGGGCATATAAGCCAAATCAAAATGCACGCCTTCAATGAGTAAATCGGTCGAAACAACTGCTTTTTTGTCGGCAAAATCCAACACGGCCGCGTCATCGCCAATGCCTTTGAGTGTCGAAGCTTGGGTAATTTCAAACTGATTCGTCAAGTGATCTATTAAGCCAAATTCGCCCAATTGAGAAAGGCTGGTGCGTGCCGGTGATTTATCTTCTAGCATGGGAGTGTATGGTAAAAACCTTAGTCATTCAATTTCAAAACGGCCATAAATGCTTCTTGCGGAATTTCTACATTCCCCACTTGGCGCATGCGTTTTTTTCCTTTTTTCTGTTTTTCGAGCAGTTTTCGTTTACGCGAAATATCTCCGCCATAACACTTGGCCGTTACGTCTTTGCGCAAGGCTTTGATGGTTTCGCGGGCAATAATTTTGGCGCCAATTGCAGCTTGAATCGGAATATCAAATTGTTGTCTAGGAATCAATTCGCGCAGTTTTTCGCACATTTTTTTCCCGATGTTGTAGGCGTTGTCTTCGTGAATCAAAGCCGAAAGCGCATCAACCGATTGGGCGTTGAGCAGCACATCGAGTTTCACCAATTTGGAGGCACGCATGCCAATGGGCGAATAATCAAACGAGGCGTAACCTTTGGAAACCGTTTTTAATCGGTCGTAAAAATCAAATACAATTTCAGCCAGCGGCATGTCAAAATTCAATTCCACGCGCTCGGTTGTGAGGTAGGTTTGGTTGGTGATCAAGCCTCTTTTTTCGATACACAACGACATCACATTGCCCACAAAATCGGCTTTGGTAATGATGGTAGCTTTAATATAAGGTTCTTCCACGCGATCCAAACGCGAAGGCTCAGGCAAGTCGGAGGGGTTGTTTACTACAAAACCGTTCTCGGGTTCTTTTTTGGTGTAGGCCAAATACGATACGTTGGGCACCGTCGTAATTACGGTCATGTTGAATTCGCGTTCCAGACGTTCTTGGATGATTTCCATGTGCAACATGCCCAAGAATCCACAGCGGAACCCAAAGCCCAGCGCAGCCGAACTCTCGGCGGTAAACACCAAAGAAGCGTCGTTGAGTTGCAGTTTCTCCATCGAGTTGCGCAGTTCTTCGTAATCTTCGGTATCTACCGGATAAATTCCGGCAAATACCATAGGCTTTACGTCTTCAAACCCGGTAATCATATTGGTGGTAGGCGTTTTTGCATCGGTAATGGTGTCGCCCACTTTTACTTCTTTGGCTTCTTTGATGCCCGAGATTAAATAGCCCACATCGCCCGCACCAATCATTGTTTTGGGTACCTGATTGAGTTTCAAGGTCCCTACTTCGTCGGCAAAGTACTCGTTGCCGGTGGCCATGAATTTTATTTTTTGTCCTTTTCTAATTTCTCCGTTTTTTACGCGAAAAATCACCTCAATTCCGCGAAACGGATTGTAATGCGAATCAAAAATCAAGGCTTGCAAGGGCTCTTGCGTGTCGCCTTTTGGCGCCGGAATTTTTTCAATAATGGCGGCCAATATATTTTCTACTCCAAACCCGGTTTTCCCCGAGGCATGGATAATGTCTTCTAGTTTACAGCCCAACAAATCAATGATGTCGTCGCTCACTTCTTCGGGATTGGCGCTGGGCAAATCAACCTTGTTCAAAACCGGAATAATTTCCAAGTCATTTTCTAAGGCCAAATACAAATTTGAGATCGTTTGCGCCTGAATGCTTTGGGCGGCATCTACTATGAGTAGCGCCCCTTCACAGGCAGCAATAGAACGGGACACTTCGTACGAAAAATCGACGTGCCCGGGAGTATCAATGAGGTTCAAAATATATTCTTCCCCTTTGTAGGTATATTCCATCTGAATCGCATGACTTTTGATGGTGATTCCGCGCTCGCGTTCCAAGTCCATGTTGTCGAGCAATTGGGCTTTTTCTTCGCGGGCCGTTACGGTTTGCGTGGCGCCAAGCAAACGATCGGCCAAGGTGCTTTTTCCGTGATCAATATGGGCAATAATGCAAAAATTTCGAATGTGTTTCATGAGTGTATGCGTGTGTTATTTTGGGCAAATCCCTGCCTTTCATTTCGGGTCGGGCTTTTCGCATTGCGCGGCAATTTGCTGCAATCCCTTTTGCATTTGAGCTGCAAATATAAAGCAAACTTTTCATTAATAATTTGGTTTTCCCACAGCCCAAAACAAACCGACAAAAAAGTGTAATTTTGGCCCAAATTTCAACGATGATTAAAATTGGCCCCATAGAACTCCCCGATTTTCCGCTGCTTTTGGCACCCATGGAAGACGTGAGCGATCCGCCGTTTCGACGACTGTGCAAAACCCATGGCGCCGATTTGATGTTTAGCGAATTTATTTCCTCCGAGGGGCTCATTCGCGACGCCATCAAAAGCCGTCAAAAACTAGACATTTTTGATTACGAACGGCCGGTGGGAATCCAGATTTTTGGGGGTGACGAAGAGGCGATGGGCTTGTCGTCCAAAATTGTGACCACCGTAAAACCCGATATCATCGACATCAATTTTGGTTGTCCGGTAAAAAAAGTAGTCTGCAAAGGCGCCGGTGCTGCGGTACTCAAAGACGTCGATTTGATGGTGAGACTCACCCAAGCCGTGATCAAAGGCACCAACTTGCCGGTTACCGTAAAAACGCGTTTGGGTTGGGACGAAAACTCTATTAACATCGACGAGGTGGCTGAGCGTTTGCAAGACATTGGCGTGCAAGCCTTGTCGATACACGGCCGAACGCGCGCGCAACTCTACAAAGGCGAAGCCGATTGGTCGCACATTGCCCGGGTGAAAAACAATCCGCGCATTACCATGCCCATTTTTGGAAACGGCGATGTAGATTCACCCGAAAAAGCATTGGAATACAAAAACAAATACGGCGTAGACGGCATCATGATAGGCCGTGCCGCCATAGGCTATCCTTGGATTTTTAATGAAATCAAACACTACATGGCCACCGGCGAGCATTTGCCCAAACCTACCATGGCCGATCGGGTGGAGGCAGCCAAAAACCATTTGAGTTGGGCCATGGAATGGAAAGGCGAACGCCTGGGTATTGTAGAAACCCGACGTCATTATACCAATTACTTTAAGGGAATTCCCAACTTTAAAGATATTAGATCGCAGTTGGTTACCGAAGACAATCCAGAAGTGTTATTTGGTTTGTTGAATCGCGCGGCCGATACGTATCGCGATTTGGTGTTGTAGGCGAGTGAGCGGGTGAAGCAGCATCCTTTTGTGTCGCTCTAGCGCACAAAAGATACCGCGAAAGACGCGACCCGCAGGGGCACTCCCCAACTTAATCGAACATTTTTTTATTGATCCTGCTTGAGGCAATCCACGAAGCAGATATGCCCAATACACTTATTGTGGCTAAAACAATGCCCGCGTTTTCTAGCGTGAATACTACCGGATAGGCCAAGGTTGGAGTAATCATGATGAACTGAAATTGCTGCTGCATCAAGACCAACAAGATGCCCAACAACAATCCTAAAAGCCCACCAAAAACACTTAAGAGTGAGCCCTGCCATAAAAAAATGCGACGCAAATCGCGCACGGGTGTGCCCAAATTGTATAAGGTTTTGAGGTTGTTTTTCTTGTCGAGGATCATCATGATGAGCGCGCCAATGAGATTAAACAATGCGATGATAATCACCAAGGTGAAGATGAGGTAGACCGCCACGTTTTCGGTGTTGAGCATTTTGTACAAACTGTCGTTGAGTTGGGCTCTGTTTTTGACGCGAACCTGAGGAAAAATAGTCTGTATTTTTTTGCTAATGTTGGCTTCATCGGCTTGTGGACTCAGTTTTATCTCGATACTACTGATGCGGTTTTGTGGGTATTCGAGTAGTGCCTGCACCAAATCTAAGGAGGCAAATACATATTTACTATCCAAATCTTCGCTGATGGCATATACGCCCACAGGAGCCAAGGTGGTTTTATTGAAGGCCTCGTCGGGGTTGTCAATGGCGCCTTTGCCTGGGCGCGGCACATAGACTTCCAACGGATTATTGTAATCATTCAAGCCCAAAGACAATTTTTGACACAGCCCATAACCCACCACCACTTCGTTGGTTTGTGGCAAAATCCAATTGCCTTGGTACAGCAATTTTTTAAGTGGAATTACCTGTCCAAAACCCGTGTCGACACCTTTAATGTAGGTGACCATTTCTTTGCCGTCAAAGCGGTATAGCACGCGTTCTTCGATAATTTTGCTGTGGGAGGTAAGGCCTTTTATGGCGTGCAGTTGCTTTTCTTGCGCAGGGCTTATGGTGAACCATTTGCCTTGGGTACTTTCTATTTTGAGGTCGGGATCAAAGGCCGAACTAAATGACAAACTAAATTCTTTGAGCCCGCTAAACACCGACAAAACCACAAATAAGGCCATTGCACCCACAATAATGCCTAGGGAAGCGATGCGATTGATGATGTTGATCGCTTTGCTTTTGCTGGCACTTCGCAAATACCGTTTGGCTATGTAAAGGGCAAAACTCAACTTAGAATTTTCTACGGCGGTCCAGTAATTCGCGGTGTTCGATAGGATTTTCTTTATCTGACAAGGCGCGGTCAATTTTTTCGATGTAATCGAGCGAGTCGTCAATAAAGAAATGCAAGTTGGGCACTTTGCGCAATTGCAAACGCACGCGTTGCGAGAGGTCGTGTTTAATCAAAGCCGAATTGGATTTGATGGCCGCCAAGGTTTCGGGACCTTTTTCGGGCGGGAAAATACTGAGGTGCACGGTAGCAATAGACAAATCAGTCGTTACGCTCACTTTGGATACCGAGATGACCAAGTTTGAAATGCTGTTTTTGCGAATTTCACCTTGCAAAATATCCACCAGATCTTTTTGGATTACGCCGCCTATTTTCTTTTGTCTGTTTGTTTCCATGCCGCAAAAATACGATATGTGTTCAATTAATAATTAATAATTAAAAATTAATAATGAGGGGGTTGGTTGGGAGCTTCTTCCTGCTCTCCACTGCTAGCTGTTGTGCCAAACGCCGGCGCAACAGGCTATTCGCTTCGATCAGGGCTAGCAGGTGTATAAAAACCACTTTTTTGCCATCCATCCCAAAAAGTTTGCGAAATTTGACACAAAAGAAATTCCATGAGAAAAATTGAGCACATTGGCATTGCCGTAAAAGATTTGGCCGCTTCCAATCTGGTATTCGAAAAACTGTTTGGTGCGCCGCCCTACAAACAAGAATCAGTAGAAAGCGAAGGCGTGAACACTTCTTTTTTTGCCAGCGGCCCCAACAAAATAGAGTTGCTCGAGGCCACACATCCCGACAGTCCCATTGCCAAATTTATCGAGAAAAAAGGCGAAGGCATTCACCACATTGCCTTTGATGTGGCCGACATAAAAGCCGAAGTGGCTCGTTTGCAGTCGGAAGGATTTGTCGTACTCAACGAAACGCCCAAGCGCGGCGCCGACAATAAATGGGTAGTTTTTTTACATCCCAAATCAACCAACGGGGTCTTAATTGAGTTGTGTCAAGAGATCGAATAAATCGTTTTTTGGCGGTGCAAATTCCTTAGTTTAATATTGATAGGAATACAAAAAATGTTTGCAACCCAAGAATTTTTATCCTAATATTGCAGCCTCTAAATAAAGCCTAGGCTATATTTATAGAACTTCAAAGCCAATAAAAATCTTTGAAGTAAACCGGTCCTATAGCTCAGTTGGTTAGAGCACCTGACTCATAATCAGGTGGTCCTTGGTTCGAGCCCAAGTGGGACCACAGCTAAAAAGCCTTGCAGAAATGTGAGGCTTTTTCTTAGGTTTTTGACTAATTTAAAAATAGATTTTAAAAAATTTTGAAAGAACAATTTTTTAATTACTTTTACACACTTATGAAAAAGGCCCCTTATACACTTGCCCTACTGATGACACTACTATGTGGTGTATTCTCTGTTGAGGCCCGTAATGGACCGCCTCCGCCAGGTATTCCACCGCCACCCGGACTTCCAATAGACCAAGGCGTTTGGGCGTTATTTTTTATAGGAATCGCAACCGCTTATTATGTGTTCAAACACAATTCAAATAGAAAAACTTCGATGTAAATCGGAGTTTTTTGTTTTTAGGGCAGGTAGCTGTCAGCTGTTAGCTGTTAGCTTTTAGCCACGAATTATAAAAATTCCAATTTTTGAAATTCCAAATTCCAAAATTCAGTTGTATACTAAGAACAGCTGTGAGCTATTAGCTGTCAGCTGTTAGCTTTTCGCCACATGCACAAATATTTTTAGATGAGCGATTTAAAGAGGAGAGACAATCTGAATCCCGACACTTCGGGACCAAAACTTCGGGGCACAACTGTTGCTGTAATACGAAATCTTTCAATCATTCAATTCTTCAATCTTTCAATCATCTAACCCGATAGCGCGGATTTCCTTCGGCAGTCGCTTCGCTCGTGTGCAATCCGTTACTACAAAGAGATAAAATTCGTTTCTACGTAAATTCTTTATAACTACATGAAAAGATTTTAGTTTCTCGCCAAGTCGCCAAAAACCTTTGCGTCCCGATTTATCGGGATTGCGTCTTTGCGAGAAAAAGAAAAAAAACAGACAGAGAATTTGGATACTTCGGAACAAAGCGGTGTCTTCAAGACGAAATCTTTCAATCATTCAATTTTCAATCTTTAAATCTTTTGAACCGACAACTTCTAAAGTCTCAACCCATGCAATCTACTCACGTATTTGCCAATCACGTCAAATTCTAAATTTACTTGAGTGCCTACTTTAAAAGTTTGAAAATTGGTGTGTTCGTAGGTGTAGGGAATAATGGCCACGCTAAAGGAATTGGCATTAGAATTCACTACCGTGAGGCTCACGCCGTTTACCGTAATGGATCCTTTTTCGATGGTAATATTATGTAGGCTAGGGTCGTACTCAAAACTAAAATACCAGCTCCCGTCGGCTTCTTTAATTTCGGTGCAAATTCCAGTTTGGTCTACGTGGCCTTGCACAATATGACCGTCCAGTCGTGCGCCCAATA
Organism: Flavobacterium sp.; assembly: GCA_026390995.1. Classification (GTDB taxonomy): domain Bacteria; phylum Bacteroidota; class Bacteroidia; order Flavobacteriales; family Flavobacteriaceae; genus Flavobacterium. The sequence continues at coordinate 30,827 of JAPLEX010000012.1, read as the reverse complement.
CCATGGCGCGTTCTAAATTGATCGCGTCGCCTATGGCCCAAGTTTCAATATTGGTTTTCAGGCAAGTTTCTTGAATAGCGGTCACCGTATAGGCTGTATCGGTTTTAGAAACTACTGTGAGGCAAACCCCATTGTGGGCCACACTTTGGTCTATTTTTAATTCGCTTGTCAACGGAGTTTGAACCGTGAGATGCAAGTTTTCTTGGTCTTTCTTTGCTTCGACTAGCGTGCCTAGGGTTTCTATGATTCCTGTGAACATTGTGGTTTTATTTTACTAAATTTGCCCGTCAAAATTAGCAATAAATACCCGGTAGTACCCATGAAAAAAGCAGAAAATATATTGGTTGGAATTTCAATCGGAGATTTAAACGGGATTGGCAGCGAAGTAGTTTTAAGAACATTCGAGGACACGCGTATGTTAGAACTTTGTACGCCTGTAATTTTTGCCAATGTGAAATTGCTGTCGTTCATCAAAAAAACGATCGAAACAGAAGCCATGTTTCACGGAATTGACACGCTAGACCAAGTGGTTGTGGGCAAAATCAATGTGCTCAATGTGTGGCGCGAAAGTGTTGATTTGACCTTTGGCGAGGCGACAGAACGGGGAGGAAGCTTCGGCATCCAGTCTTTTGTAGCGGCAACGAAGGCCTTAAAAGATGGTAAAATAGACGTCTTGGTTACGGCGCCTATTAATAAATTTAATGCCCAATCAGAAGAATTTAAATTCCCAGGACATACCGATTATTTGGCTCAAGAATTAGACGGAAACGCCTTGATGCTCATGGTGCAAGATCGTTTGCGCGTGGGCTTGCTAAACCATCCGCAAAACCTTGGTGCAAGATTTTAGTTTAGTAAAACCCAAAATTGCGGTCTTGGGGCTCAATCCGCACAGTGGAGACAATGGGGTAATTGGAAAAGAAGAAGAATCGATCATCAAGCCTACCATCAAAAAAATAGCCGAAAAAGGCACCTTGGTCTACGGACCTTTCCCGGCCGACGGGTTTTTTGGCAGCAACCAATATGAAAAGTACGATGCGGTTTTGGCGATGTATCACGACCAAGGCTTGGTGCCGTTTAAGACGCTTTCGTTTGGAAGAGGCGTAAATTTCACCGCAGGTCTCTCAAAAATAAGAACCTCTCCCGATCATGGAACTGCTTTTGATATCGCTGGAAAAGGAGTGGCCGATTTCAATTCGTTTAAAGAAGCGGTGTATTTGGCGATTGACGTATTTCATTCTCGAAATCAGCATCTCGAAATCAGTGCTAATCCGATGAAAATCAGAGAAATAAAAGAAGAAAAAAATATTCGATAAAAAAATGCGCGCCACATTTTTGATTGTACAATAAATTTATATCTTTGCGCTCCCGATTCGTTCGGTAAATTGGTGTCAAAATGAAACAGTTAAATGAATTTTTAATCCCTTTTTTAGGGTTAAAGTTAGGCAAACACCAATTTGAATACCAGATTAACAATACGTTCTTTGACCACTTTGATTACCACGAATTTGAAAGTTCAGACATCAAAGTAAAAGTAGTACTAGAAAAGAAACCAAGTTTTTTAGAACTCAGCTTCAAACACAGCGGAACCATTCACGTTCCTTGCGATGTAACCGGAGAAGAGTTTGATTTGCCCCTTAAAGGAAAAATCAATTTGGTGGTGCAGTTTGGGGAACAATTCAACGATGACAACGAAGAGTTATTGATTTTGCCTCACGGGGAGCACCAGTTAGACGTTTCGCAATACATCTACGAGATGATTGTTCTTTCTATTCCGTATAGAAAAGAGCATCCTGGAATTAAGTCAGGCACCTTGCAAACACCCGCGCTCGACACCCTAAAAGCCTTCTCGGTTTCGGCTCCAAGTACAGAAGAACAAGAAACAATAGACCCGCGTTGGGATAAATTAAAGCAACTATTAACGGATAAATAATACAGTAAAATGGCACATCCTAAGAGAAAAATCTCCAAGACAAGAAGAGATAAAAGAAGAACACATTATAAAGCAACGGTTGCTCAAATTGCAACTTGCCCCATCACTGGTGAAGCGCATTTATACCACAGAGCCTACTGGCATGAAGGTAAAATGTACTACAGAGGACAAGTGGTTATTGACAAATCACCTGTAGCGCTTGCTTAATAAAATCAAATAATACTGCAAAAACTCTCACCGATGTGGGAGTTTTTGTTGTTTATAATAGGAATTAAATTACCCGGTTTAAATCAAATTTGATTTCAATTTTTTTTGTAATTTCAAACACTTTATCAAAGTGTCACTTTGTTGAAGAAATAGCACCCATTTATGAGTACAATTACCGCTGCCATTACTGCTGTAGGATCGTATGTTCCTGACTTTGTGTTAACCAATAAATTATTGGAAACCTTGGTTGAAACCAACGACGAATGGATTACATCACGTACTGGAATTCGCGAACGAAGAATACTAAAAGGAGATAAATTAGGAACTTCCTATTTGGCCATCAAAGCGGCCGAAGATTTAATCCGAAAAAGCGGGATCAATCCAGCAGAGATTGATGCAGTTATTGTAGCCACTACCACCCCCGATATGCCTGTAGCTGCAACAGCAGTGTATGTTGCCACACAAATTGGTGCGGTAAATGCCTTTGCCTTTGATTTACAAGCGGCCTGTTCTGGATTTTTATATGGCATGTCTACTTGCGCCGCCTATATCCAAGCCGGACGATACAAAAAAGTTTTATTAATTGGGGCCGATAAAATGTCCTCCATTATAGATTATACCGATCGCGCCACCTGCATTATTTTTGGTGATGGCGCCGGAGCCGTTTTGTTTGAGCCCAATCACGAAGGATTAGGATTACAAGACGAATTTTTGCGCAGCGACGGAATTGGCCGTGAATATTTAAAGATTGATGCGGGTGGTTCTATTTTGCCTTCCTCAGCCGAAACGGTAGAAAACCGCCAACACTATGTGTTTCAAGACGGGAAAACCGTTTTTAAATATGCCGTAACTGGGATGGCCGATGTGAGCGAAAAAATTATGCAACGCAACAATTTAACTCACGATGATGTAGATTGGTTACTTGCACACCAAGCCAATCGACGCATTATAGATGCAACTGCTTCACGCATGGGCGTTGACGAGAGTAAAGTGTTGATTAATATTGAGAAATACGGAAACACAACCTCGGCTACTTTGCCTTTGTTATTAAGTGATTTTGAACATAAATTTAAAAAAGGAGATAACCTTATTTTTGCTGCGTTTGGTGGCGGATTTACTTGGGGATCTATCTATTTAAAATGGGCTTACGATAAAAAATAAAACTAATCTTAAATCAACACATTATGGATTTAAAAGAAATTCAAAACCTGATTAAATTTGTATCCAATTCAGGGGTTGCCGAAGTAAAATTAGAAACGGGTGACATCAAAATTACCATCAGAACTACGCTGGAAGGGAATACTCCGGATATTACTTATGTGCAACAAGCACCAATGGCCCAAGCTTTGCCAGCATCAGCTCCTGTTGCTGCCCCGCAAGCGCCGGCCGCAGCTGTAGCTGCCGCACCTGCCGCAGAAAACGCCAACTACATTACGGTAAAATCACCGATGATTGGAACTTTCTACAGAAAACCTTCACCAGACAAACCGATGTTTGTTGAGGTTGGAAGTACCATCGGAAAAGGCGATGTGCTTTGCGTAATTGAAGCGATGAAATTATTCAACGAAATCGAATCAGAAGTTTCCGGAAAAATCCTTAAAATTTTAGTGGATGATATGTCTCCAGTAGAATTTGATCAACCTTTATTCTTGGTTGATCCTTCCTAAACTGATTTGAAATTCCAATAATGAAAATACAAATTCCACTATTGGATTTTGGGATTTGTAATTTTAAAATTTAAAAGAGATGTTTAAAAAAATATTAATTGCCAACAGAGGAGAGATTGCCCTGCGCATCATCCGAACCTGTCGTGAAATGGGTATCAAAACGGTTGCAGTTTACTCTACTGTTGACGCAGAAAGTTTGCACGTAAAGTTTGCTGACGAAGCCGTTTGTATTGGGCCTGCGCCAAGCAATTTGTCCTACTTAAAGATGTCCAACATCATTGCAGCGGCAGAAATCACCAATGCAGATGCCATTCATCCGGGTTATGGCTTCTTGTCTGAAAATGCAAAATTTTCTAAAATTTGCCAAGAGCACGGAATTAAATTTATTGGTGCTTCACCCGAGATGATAGATCGAATGGGCGATAAGGCTTCTGCCAAAGCCACGATGAAAGAGGCGGGTGTACCTTGTGTTCCTGGTTCTGAAGGAATTTTAGAATCCTATGAAGAAGCGGCCAAATTGTCGAAAGAGATGGGCTATCCTGTTATGCTCAAAGCAACTGCTGGGGGTGGAGGAAAAGGAATGCGTGCCGTGTGGAAAGAAGAAGATTTATTGAAAGCATGGGAAAGTGCACGCCAGGAAGCAGGAGCTGCTTTTGGAAACGATGGCATGTACCTTGAAAAATTAATCGAAGAACCCCGACATATCGAAATTCAAGTAGTAGGTGATGCCTATGGCAAAGCCTGTCATTTATCAGAACGCGATTGCTCCGTGCAACGTCGTCACCAAAAACTTACCGAAGAAACGCCTTCGCCATTCATGACCGATGAATTGCGAAATAAAATGGGCGAAGCTGCGGTAAAAGCAGCTGAGTTCATCAAATACGAAGGTGCAGGTACAGTAGAGTTTTTGGTAGACAAACACCGCAATTTCTACTTCATGGAAATGAATACGCGTATTCAAGTTGAGCACCCCATAACCGAACAAGTAATTGATTACGATTTGATTCGCGAACAAATATTAGTAGCTGCGGGTGTGCCGATTTCGGGTAAAAATTACTACCCCAATTTGCACGCCATTGAATGCCGTATCAATGCCGAAGATCCGTACAACGATTTTCGACCTTCACCGGGTAAAATTACCACCTTGCATGCGCCAGGAGGACACGGTGTTCGTTTAGATACGCACGTTTACGCCGGATATACTATTCCGTCCAATTACGATTCAATGATTGCCAAACTCATCACCACGGCACAAACCCGTGAGGAAGCAATCAGTAAAATGAAACGTGCATTAGACGAGTTCGTGATTGAAGGAATTAAAACCACCATTCCGTTTCACCGCCAATTGATGGATGAGCCGGATTATGTAGCCGGAAATTACACCACAAAATTTATGGAGAGTTTTAAAATGAACGATCCTGACTAATAAAAAACGCCTCAGTTATGAGGCGTTTTTCTTTTCATTCTATTCTAAGGTTTCTTTCAACCATTTGTAAAATTCACGTTGCCAAACCAAGGCATTTTGCGGTTTAAGCACCCAGTGATTTTCTTCTGGGAAATACAAAAATCTACTTTTTATCCCGCGCAACTGAGCCGCTTGAAAGGCCTCTTGTGCTTGTCCGATCGGCACTCTAAAGTCAGTTCCACCCTGAATAATTAGAATAGGCGTATTCCATTGGTCTACATAATTTATTGGATTAAACGTGCTGTAGGTTTTTTGCGCTACGGCATTGTTTTTCTCCCAATAGGCTCCACCAAAATCCCAGTTGTTAAAGAACACTTCTTCGGTGGTGCCAAACATACTTTGAGTATTAAACACGCCGTCATGTGCAATAAACGACTTGAATCGGTTTTGGTGAATACCAGCCAAATAAAAGGCCGAATAGCCGCCGTAACTTGCCCCCACACAGCCCATACGGGCTTTGTCTACATAAGGTTCTTTGGCTACATCATCAATCGCCGATAAGTAATCTTGCATTACCTGACCGCCCCAGTCTCCGCTAATTTGCTCGTTCCACGCTACGCCATGTCCAGGCATTCCGCGTCGGTTTGGTGCTACCACGATATAGCCATTGGCGGCCATCAATTGAAAATTCCATCTGAATGAATAAAATTGCGTCAAGGCCGATTGCGGTCCACCTTGGCAATACAAGAGCGTGGGGTATTTTTTGCTCGCGTCAAAGTTGGGCGGTAAGATTACCCAAACCAACATTTTCTTCCCATCGGTAGTGGTCACGTAGCGTTTTTCGGTTTTGCTTTGGGCTATATTGGCATAGATGCTGTCGTTTTCGTGCGTGAGTTGGTTCCAAGTTTTCTTTTTCAGCTCGTAGCTATAAATCTCGGTAGCATGGTTCATGTCGGTGCGGGTTACCAAAATTTTAGAGCCCGAGAAACCAACGATGTCGTGTACATCAAATAGGCCGTCGGTCAGTTGTTTTACTGTAGGAATCATTTTAGTAAGTCCCGTATAATTCACCACAAACAATTGAATGGTTCCATCTACGGCAGCGGTAAAATAAATACTTTTTCCGTCGGGGGCCCACAGGTAATTGCTCACGGTTCCATCCCAATTGGCGGTTAGATTAAGATGCATTTTCTCGTTTACGCGAACCACCAAATCGTTTTTATCGGCCTCGTAACCGTCGCGTTTCATTTGTAGCCACGTTAAATTGCCTTGGGGAGAAAAACTCGGATTGGTGTCGTAACCCAAATTGCCTTCGGTAAGATTTACCGTTGCGCCTGAGGCCAAATCATACTGATAAAAATCGGTATTGGTTGATACGGCATAGGCAGTTCCCTCTTTTTTCTTGCACACATAAATGATGCTTTTGCCATCGGGAGCCCAAATAAAATCTTCATCACCACCAAACGGTTTTTGTGGGCTGTCGTAGTGCTCTCCTTTTAAGATGTCAATCCCAACCTGCTCGCCAGTCGCCGTACTTTTATAAAACACGTGGTTGTATTTTCCCTCGTTCCACGTATCCCAATGGCGGTAATCTAATCCATTATAGACTTGTGCGTTTGATTTGTCTAGTTCGGGATAAAAGTCTTTTCCGTGTACCGCTTGCAATTTTACTTCTTCGCTATACAGCAGGTATTTTCCGTCGGCAGAACGATTTTTATCAACCAAAAATGCAGCTGTTTCCTTTATCTCGGTTGCTTTTCCACCCTCAATGGGCATGATAAACAGTTTGGAGGTCGATTTGTTTTCGGCTAACGATGGGTATCCTACTTTGTAGACTAAAGCGGTTCCATCTTTTGAAATCCCTAACGGACTAACACGTCCTAATTTCCATAATAATTCGGGGGTAAGCGGTTGTTGTGCGTGCAGTGCAGTCATGCTTAATACCATTGCGATTAGTAAACCAATTTTTTTCATAGTGTAAATTTTGATGCGATAAATGTACCTTTTTTACAAAAAAAAGCCATCGAATTTCGATGGCTTTTTCAAGAAGAATAATCTTACTTATTTTTTGATTATGCGTTTAACGACTGTTTCGTCATTTACCACAAACTCAATCAAATAGGTACCGGCAGTTAAGCTTCCCACATAGATTTCGTTGTTTTCTACTTTTCCAGCGGCAATTTCTTGTCCAATTAAAGTAAAGATGCGGTAGTTGGCTGTTGCAGCTGATTCGGATACAGTTAGGAAGTTTCCTTCAACCGGATTTGGATATACGAGCACCTCAACTGCTGTGTTGTCTTCCTGACGTGCTGTTGCAGTAATGTTTACGGTATAATCTTCTACTTGTCCAAAAGATAATGTTTCACACGAAGTTGGAATAGCATTATATTTCATAGAAACCCTCATTCTTGTAGAGCCAAGAGTTGCTGTGGCAGGAACTGTAAATGTTCCTGAAACAGGGGTGGTAGTAGAAGCGGCTTTTGTCCATACGGTTTCTCCGGCATCGGTAAAAACACCATTTTTATTATAGTCTATAAACACAGCATAACCTTCTTTATACTTGGTTGTAGTCACCCAAAATGGAGTAACAGTAATCGTGTTTGCGGTACTTCTAACTAAATTAGTAGAGAGTGCTGTAAAATTTTCATATCCTGCTGTTCCTGTAGAAGTGTTGCTGATGGTTCCAAGAACCACTTTCCCTATTCTTTCATCAGCAGTGCTGGTTCCTTGAGAAGTACAGTAGGCAATAGTGTTGGCCAAAGTAGTAACAGATACCGTATTACTAGCTATAGAAACATTTCCTGCAGCATCTTTAGCAATAACATAGAAGCTATATGCAGTAGAGGCTGTTAAACCCGCTACGCTATAAGTTGTTGTGGTAACATTAGCTTTGAAAACGCCATTTTGATATACATCATACGAAGTTACAGCAACGTTATCAGTAGCACCACTCCAAGATAAATTAGTCCCAGCTGATGTAGTGCCCGAAGCACTTAATACAGGAGCTGTTGGCGCAGTTGTATCGGGAGTTAATGTTGTAACAGAAACTGTATTGCTTGCTAGAGAAATATTCCCAGCTGCATCTTTAGCTTGAACATAAAACACATAAGCAGTTCCAGCTGACAATCCTGTTACCGTGAAGATTGTAGCTGTAGTTGTTGAGCCAAGCAAAACACCATCTTTATAAATATTGTACCCAGTTACCGCTACGTTATCAGTTGCGCCAGTCCATGACAAGTTAGTAGAAGTTGTTGTGGTGCCAGCAGAAGATAATGTTGGAGCTGTTGGAGCAGTAGTATCTGGAGCTGGTGATAATGTAGTCACACTTACAGTATTACTTGCTGCTGAAACATTTCCTGCAGCATCTTTGGCTTTAACACTAAAGCTATAAAGCGTAGCCGCTGTTAATCCCGTTACGGCATAACTTGTAGTAGCTACAGTTGCTTTTAAGGTTGCGCCTTGGTACACGTCATAACCAGTTACTGCAACGTTATCGGTAGCAGCCGTCCAACTCAATTGTGTGCTGTTGATTGTGGTTCCCGAAGCGGCCAAATTGGTTGGTGCAGTCGGTGCAGTAAAATCAGTTGAACCTTGCGTAATGGTAAAGTTGGCATTCGAAATGTCAAAGAAAATATGGTTGCTTCCTTTTACCATAATGCGGTTGGTTGTGCCTGGTGTATTAGGAATTACCACTGCTTCTGTTCCGTCATTTGGCGTTCCAGCCAATACCGTAGTAAAGGTTGTTCCGCCATTGGTTGACAATAAAATGTCCACATTAGCACAGTTTACATTGTTGGCAGTGGTTCCCGCAACAGCCCAAGTAATGGTTTGTGTACTTCCACCTACGTAAGATACGGCTGTGTTTGGTGCGCTCACGGCAAAAGGTCCTGCAGTGGCATTTACCGTTACAATCATATCGTCGCTGTTGTTGGCAGGAGCTCCCGCGTGGTTGTCGCGAACTGTAACTCTAAAGTTTAGAGTTCTGGCTACCGAAGACAAAGCTTCAACACTCAATTCTGTTCCAGCAGTTGTAGTAGCTCCGGTGAGAATAGACGATAATTTAGGGAAGTAACGTGTAGGGTTGGTTGAGGAATTGTACGATCTAAAATTCACCCCAGTGGTTTTGGTTGCCGATGGCGCTGCAGTAGTAGTCTGGCTGTCCATTTGCTCCCAGTTGTAAGTCAACACATCGTTGCCGTTGGCATCTGTTCCAGCAGCTGTAAGCATAAACGGAGTGCTTTTTGGTATGGTGTAATCCAAGCCAGCACTGGCAGTAGGAACTGAATTACCAGAAGCAGTATTTACCGAACAGGTTTTGGCTTTAATATTATTCGTTACTTGTTGAATGCTAATCGCATGAAAATAAGGATCCGAATGCGGTTGAACATCGGCAGTGGTAATACCAGCATAGCCCATAATGGTTGATCCTGAACCTGGCTCCATGTGTACGCCAGTTCCTTCGTTGCTTATTGTAAACGTATGGTTCGCTCCAAATTGGTGACCCAATTCATGCGCTACATAATCAATATCAAAGTTGTCTCCCGATGGAATCCCGTCAGCAGGAGAAGTAATTCCACTTCCTTTTGAACCGTTCACGCATACGCAACCAATACAACCGGCATTTCCACCACCACCTGAAGCACCAAATAAATGACCTACATCATAGTTGGCTTCTCCAATTACCGAGGTCAATGTAGATTGCAACTGGGCATTCCAACTTGCCATAGATGATGCAGCAGAATAGGGATCGGTTGAAGCGCTAGTATAAATCACCAAATCAGTGTTAGCAATCAACACCATGCGTGTACCAAAATCCAATTCAAACACCCCGTTTACACGAGTCATGCTGTTGTTAATAGCAGCCAAGGCCAAGGCTTTTGTTCCACCAAAATAGGCGGTATATTCTCCCGTACATGACATGGCCAAACGGAAAGTACGCATTATAGCATCGTCAGCATTGGGACGAGCGGTAGAAGAGGTAAGATCTGAGGGAGCATCGGCAATTACTTTACACTCAAAGGGAGTTAAAGAGGCCGCTTTGTCTTGACGACGGTATACCACATACGAAGTTAAATCGGTAGTATACGGCTCAATGAACTCGGCTGATTTATCTGGGTTGATGAGCATGGTTTGCACACCAAGTGGTGACACACTAAAGTAAATGGTAGCGGCAGGGTTTTCAACACCTTGCCCGATATAAGATTTAATTTCCGGATAACGAGCTGCCAATTCTGGATCGAGGTTGGATGATTCTTTCACACGGTATTGGGCCAATTCACCCGATACGGTTGGGAAACTTACAATTTTGGTAGAGGCAGCAGCCGAAGCAAAACGCTGCGGTGCATTGGCTAAGGCTTGTTGAAGCGCTTGAGCATCTAAGGCAAATAAATGTGGATTTGCAATAGATTGTTTGTTTTCTAGGGTAGTCGATTGGGTGTTTTTTACCGTCGATTTCCAAACGGGTTTGCCAGTTTGCGCGAGAGCGATTCCAATCGAAGCAAAAAGCGCAAAGGTGAGTACAACTTTTTTCATATGTTAACGTATTGATTTAGTTCAAGTATCAAATATATAAATTACTGCGAATGATTTGCAGTGTGAACGAATAAAATCGATAAACGGCAATAATTAAGGTGTTGTTTGTTTCTCAAAATCCAATCCAATCCAAATAAAACTTATTTTTATGCAAATTTTAGGGCATGCATTTGAGTTATTGGGAACACAAAACTTGGTTTTCGCAGGTAGATTATACCGTGGTGGGCAGTGGCATTGTAGGACTACATGCGGCACTGCGCTTGCGTGAACGCTTTCCTCAAGCGAAAATTTTGGTTCTAGAAAAAAGTGTTTTGCCCGAGGGAGCCAGCACCAAAAACGCCGGCTTTGCTTGCTTTGGCAGCCTTTCCGAATTGCTCGATGATTTGTGTTCGCACTCCGAAGACGAAGTGATTAACTTGGTGCAAAAACGCTGGAATGGCCTGCAATTACTCCGTAAAAATCTGGGCGATGCCGCTATCGATTTTACCCCACACGGGGGCTATGAATTGTTTTTGCAATCGGATGAAAATAGCTATAACAATTGCTTAGCTAGAATGCCATTTATCAACGCGTTATTTCGTCCATTTTTTAAGGCAGATTTATTTATCAAAGACCACAACCGATTTGGATTTAATGGTCTTTGTGAACACCTCATTTTTAATCCGTTTGAGGCGCAAATTGACACCGGAAAAATGATGCAAGCCTTACTCAAAAAAACCATTTCTCAAGACATCCTCATTTTGAACCAGCAAGAAGTATTGGGCTATACCGAGACCGAATCGCAAGTTGAGGTGCAATTGCCTGGCTTTTCATTTGTTACCCAAAACCTATTTTTTGCCACCAACGGCTTTGCCAATCAGTTGTTGGATGTAGCTGTAAAACCCGGAAGAGCACAAGTGTTGGTTACCGAGCCCATTCCCAACTTGGCCATCAAAGGGACCTTTCATTTGGATCAGGGCTATTATTATTTTAGAAACATAGACAACCGTATTTTGCTAGGCGGTGGACGAAATCTGGATTTTGAAGGCGAAACCACTACGCATTTGGGCCAAACTGATTTAATCCAAAACCGCTTGGAGGAGTTGTTAAAAGAAGTAATTTTACCCCAGCAATCCGTGCAAGTGGCTCGCAGATGGAGTGGTATCATGGGCTTGGGCACTCACAAAAAACCGATTGTTCAGCAATTGTCCAACCGCGTCTTTTGCGGAGTACGTTTGGGCGGTATGGGTGTTGCCATCGGAAGTTTAATTGGGGCCGAGTTGGCCGATTTAGTCTAATCTATGAAAAACAAATTCGTTCGCTTTTTGAGTAAAATGGCCCTCTGGTTCCTAGGAATTTCTGTGGGCTTGGTGCTTGTCTTCAAGTTCATCCCTGTTTTTTATACGCCCTTGATGCTCACGCGCAGCATCGAAAACAAAATGGAAGGCAAAGACATGGTGTGCAGTCATAATTGGGTACCCTTGGATCGCATTTCTAGAAACTTACAAAAAGCAGTCATTGCAAGCGAAGACGGACGTTTTTTAACCCATCACGGGTTTGATTTTGAGGCCATCCAAAAAGCAATGGAAAACAACGAACAAGGCAAAAAACTAAAAGGCGGCAGTACGATTTCCCAGCAAACCGCAAAAAATGTGTTTTTATGGCAAGGCCGAAGCTATTTGCGCAAAGGACTCGAAGCCTATTTTACCGTACTTATTGAATTAATTTGGGGCAAAGAACGCATCATGGAAGTCTATCTCAATAGCATCGAAATGGGCGATGGCGTGTACGGTGCCCAAGCGGCTTGCGAATATTGGTACCGCAAAGATGCCAGCAGTCTCACCAAAATTCAAGCGGCGGGTATCGCCGCCATTTTGCCCAATCCACGCAAATACAAAGCAACCAATTCGTCGGGCTATATCAACCGTCGCAAATCCCGCATCGTGAAACACATGGGTTATGTTGGGAAGTTGGAGTACTAAAAAAGCGGCCGAAGCCGCTTCTATTAGATAAGAGAAAAATTTATCCGCAGGACTAACGACCGCCCCATATTTGGAATCCCATCCGACTTTAAACGGGACAAATGCGGAATGTACGTTGCATTCAATACATTGGTTGCATTCAAACTGCAATCCAGCGTTGTTTTTCCCAGTTGAATGCTGCCGCCCATTCCCAAATTAACTAAGGAATAGCCTTTTGAGCTTGTTTCAAAAGCACTCACTTGTTTTTGCGGAAAAGTCGTTGATATTTCTATGGTACTAAACCCTTCTTTTAGCCATTTACCAACTGTAAATTCAGCCCGTAAACTGTTGTTCCAACGTTTGGCCGGGATAAGCGGTAAAGGTTCTCCGTCACTTTTTTCTCCGTTCACTTGCTCATACGAACTTTCCAAGTGCATCCAATCCAAGGGGTGCGGGTGCCAGTGCATTCCCATTTCACCACCCCATAGCAATGCATTGCTTTGTTCGTATTTAAATACGTCATACGCGGCTAGATCGATAGCCGTTGGGGCAATATAAATATAGTGGTTGATGCGGTTGTAAAACCCATTTACAAAAAACTCCAGGTGTGAAATTTTGTATTCTAGGTTCAAGTCGGTTTGCACATTTTGCTCGGTTTGTAAATTTGAATTTCCTATTTCATAGCGGTTTGACCCTTCGTGAACGCCATTAGACGTGAGCTCTGCCAAATTGGGTGCGCGAAATCCACTCGCAACATTCAGGCGAAGTTGAATGGGTTCGCTAAGGTTGGTTTTGTAACCCAGTGCCGCGTTCCAACTGCTGTATTTTTTTTGCAAGGCCGAAAAATAGCCCATTTCAGTCGGGTTTCCTTGTTCTTGACTTTGAAGATTCCGTTGATCCCAGCGCAATCCGGCTTGCACCACTTGGTTTTTCCAGCTGTAATTCCAGGTTCCAAAAAACCCAAAATCACGGGTTTGGGCATTGGGCATTAAAAATTCTTGACCCGAATTTTGGTTGCTTTGACTCAGTCCTTGCACCCCAATAATGGTTTCTAACTCCCCTTTTTTAGGCAAAAAATAAGCGGCTTTGTAGGTAAACGTCCCCAGCTTCATGGCCAAATTGGGGACAGTCGTATCTTCAAATTCACTGCGGTAATTCACGCCATAGCCCAAATCAGTTTCGAGGCGACCTTGAGGCAAATACCAGGTAGTATTCCAACTTCCCAAATGATTGGCCAATTCTTGTTGGGGATAATCGGGGATAAAACCTACGGTTGTGCTGTATTCGCCTTCCGGAATTCCGATGTACATTCTATTAAACGAATACCGAAAAGCAGTTTGCATCAAGTGTGAGCGAAATCCCACCCCAGTTTTAAAATCAAGTTCTTGGAACCGCGTATTTTTCACTCGATCGCCAGAGGGAATTTGGTAATCGGCATGCTGGTTTTGGGTGAGGCGCACCAAAAATTGGGTGCTTTCGCCAGAGAGTTTATACCCCAGCGAACGGTTACTGCCTTGGGTGTTTGTGAAATAGTTTTCCGACCAATTCCATTCGGTTTGATTGGCTTTGGCAAACTTTTCGGGATTAAAATACAATACCCCACCTATCGCATCTGGGCCATACAGCAAGGAGGCAGGCCCTTTGATTACTTCGACACTTTCTATGCCGGCTTCGTTGATGTCCAAGCCGTGCTCTTCGCCAAATTGTTGGTTTTCCAAACGAACGCCTTGGGTGTATACTAAAATTCGATTGCCACTGAGTCCGCGAATGACTGGTTTGCCAATCGCTGTTCCGGTGCTCAATTGATCTACTCCGGGAATGGTGCTCAGCGCACTCATAAGGGTTGGCGCGCCCTTTTTTTGTAAGGATTTTACGCTCAAGTGATTGACCTTCATCACATTTTGGGATTGGATTTTTCGGAATCCCGTCGAGACAATTACCTCGTCCATTTCAAATACAGTTGGTGTCAATTGAATCGTAATGGTTGAAGTGATTTTGGTGTTTATCAATGTGCTGCTCGATTCAAATCCCAGTTTTGACACGGTAAGATTCAGCTGGGTGGCCGGCAGGTTCGAAAAATAAAATTGACCTTGTTCGTTGGTTTGGGTGCCCAAGTGCAATTCGGGGATGCTCACAGTAACCTGAGCTTGGGCTTGGTTTTGATTGTCGGTTACAATACCCGACAGGCGTTTTTGTGCAACGGCACTCACGCTAATTCCTAAACATAGGAAGCATATAAGTTGTTTCATGGGTAAGAAGTTAAATTAATAAAAAAGCAACAGGCTGTTGCCCTAAAAATTTAACAACGAGGTGGTCCGCGAAGCGAATAGAAACTTCCGGAAAAAAATCCAGGATGTTCCGAATAAAAAATGGTTATTTTGGTTGCAACAGCAAGCGAAGGCTGAGGATAAAAATTTTGTTCGGCTACTTGCAGCGGACTCAAACTAAACGCACAAACTGCACAGGCTTTTAGGCTTGCGTGCTGGTGTGTGAGTTCGTTTTTGTTGGAAGATGGATCATGAATACAAACCGCTATCGCCCGTTCGGTTTTAAAATGTTCTACTTCATGAATGGACGGAAAGAGTAGCGTAAAGACAAACGCCAGTCCCAATCCTATTGATTTCCATGAAGTTTTTGTTTGCATCTTATACTAATTGATGTGCGACCAAGTATTCGGCAATTTGTATAGTATTGGTGGCCGCTCCTTTGCGCAAATTATCAGCCACGATCCACATATTGAGGGCCTTTTCTCGGCTTTCGTCGCGACGCAAACGACCCACAAACACCTCGTCTTTGCCTTGGGCAAAAAGCGGCATCGGGTAGCTGTAATTTTCAGTATCATCTTGCACTTGTACTCCAGGCGTCTTGGCCAATAAAGCGCGCAGTTCGTTCAAGTCATACTCGGTCGCAAATTCTACGTTTACGGCTTCCGAGTGTCCGCCCACCACGGGAATTCGAATGGCAGTTGCCGTTACAGCGATGCTACTGTCGCCTATAATTTTTTGGGTTTCACGCACCAATTTCATTTCTTCTTTGGTGTAGCCATTGGATTCAAAAACATCACACTGGGGGATGGCATTGCGGTGTATCGGGTATTTGTAGGCCATTTCGCCTTGAATTCCCTTATACTCGTTTTCCAATTGTTGTACTGCTTTTACGCCCGTACCCGTAATGGATTGGTAGGTAGAAACAATCACGCGTTTGATGCCGTATTTGCGATGCAAAGGAGCCAAAACCAACACCATTTGAATGGTCGAGCAGTTGGGATTGGCAATAATTTTGTCGGTTGCCGTTAATTCGCCGGCGTTAATTTCGGGTACGATTAATTTTTTAGTCGGATCCATGCGCCAGGCCGATGAATTGTCAATTACAGTAGTTCCTGCAGCAGCAAATTTAGGTGCCCAATCGAGCGACGTTTGTCCACCTGCCGAGAAAAGGGCGATGTCCGGTTGCATGGCCACGGCGGTTTCTAGGCTTACCACTTTGTATGTTTTTCCGTTAAATTCCAATTCTTTGCCTACTGATTTTTCAGAGGCTACGGGAATCAACTCACTTACTGGAAATTTTCGCTCGGCCAACACCTGAAGCATTACTTCGCCTACCATACCAGTAGCACCTACAACAGCAATTTTCATAACTAGACTTTTTTTAAGATCAAATTTATGTGCACAAAAGTAGACAGAAAATCTAATTTCATGGATATTTCAATGGGAATATTGGCCTTATTCGCGATAAAAAATACGCTTCACCCGCTGGGAAATGCCAGTAATAATTTCGTACGGAATCGTGTTTAATTTTTGCGCTATTTCATTCACTGTAGGACTATCTCCAAACAGCTGCACCCGATCGCCTTCTTCGCACACTATAGCGGTCACGTCTACCATGAGCATGTCCATGCAAATGCTGCCCACGATGGCCGCTTTTTGGTTGTGAATGAGCACATAACCCAAGCCGTTACCCCAATGGCGGGATATTCCGTCGGCATAGCCTATAGGAATGGTGGCAATTTTAAGCGGTTTATCGGCAATAAATCGGCGGCCATAGCCCACACTTTCGCCCGCTTCGATAGTTCGAATTTGGGAAATCACCGATTTGAGTGTACCCACTTGTTCTAAAGCAGGTTGTTCAGCTGGATTGTTGGAAATACCATATAAACCGATGCCCAAGCGCACCATATCAAATTGGGCTTCGGGAAAATTACTGATGGCTGATGAATTGGCCAAATGACAAATTGCTCGATACCCCAATTGGGTTTGAAGGTCTTCGCTTAGGGACTTGAATTCGGCTATTTGTTGCAAAGCAAAAGTTTTATTACTTAGGTCATCGCTGGTGGCCAGGTGCGATAAAATACTTTGCACGCGCACACTTTTGGTGGCAGTAAGCACCTCAATTACTTCTGGAAGTTGCTCGGCAGTAAAGCCCAAGCGGTGCATCCCGGTATCGAGTTTAAGGTGTATGGGAAAGGAGTCGAGTTGTTGTTCTTCGGCTAGTTTAATAAAGGCACGAAGACCTTTCAGGCTGTATATTTCGGGCTCTAAATGATGCTGTAATAAAGAAGGAAAGCTAGTGCTTTCGGGATTCATAACCATTATTGGTGTTTGAACGCCGGCTTGTTTGAGGCTAATGGCTTCGTCGGCAAAAGCTACTCCCAAGTAATTTACTTTTTGGTGGTCGAGCAATTTGGCAATTTCTACTCCACCATTACCATAGCCAAAGGCTTTGACCATGACCATCAATTGGGTGGTGGGGGCCAACTTAGCCCGGTAATAATTGAGGTTGTGCACCAAGGCATTCAGGTTAATTTCCAAGACCGTTTCGTGGGTCTTTTCTTCGAGCAGAGCTACAATTTTTTCGAATTCAAAAGCGCGAGCTCCTTTGATCAGAATTGTTTCGTTGCCCCATTCCAATTGATCGATTTGCTTTAAAAAATCGATAGTTGATGCAAAGGCCCTGCAATTTTTGATGTGCGATTGAAAGCGGTTTATGCTGCTGCCAATGCCAATAACGCGATGTTCCAAAAAATCCAAGGCAATTTTTAAGGAGTCCAAATCGGCGCTGTAGCTGTCGTCAATGAGCGTGCTGTTGCGGAGGCCGTTTTTTACTTTCAACCGCATTTCAACCGGAAAAAGGGTAGACAGACGTTGAGCAATTTCGGCTGAATCATACTCTAAATAGAGCAGGGTGCAGGCACAATGTATGGCGTTTTCAATCGATGCCTCGTCGGTAAACGGAATGCGGCAATCCAATTGCGTTATCTGGGTTTGAAGGTGTAATCTGGTATAATCTGCTTCGGTATGTCTTTGCACAAACACCTTTGCCAAATTATCTGACTCACTCCAACAAAACGGAGTCAAATGAGCAGGGAGTAGCGCGTCAACCTCCCCATTTTTTTTGTAAATCAAGACCGCTGCCGCAGCAAAAAGTTTGAGTTTTTCACTTATTTTTTCGGTCATGGAAGCAAATCCTTCGTTGTGGGCCGGTCCGATATGGGTGAATATTCCAATACTGGGTTGGATAATTTGTTGCAAGACGGCCATTTCATTTGTGGTTGAAATGCCCGCTTCAAAAAGCCCAAGGGTAGTTTGTGCATGGAGCGCCAATACCGAAAGCGGAACACCCACCTGTGAATTATAACTTTTAGGACTTTTGGTAATACTGTATTCGGGGCTCAACAAATAGTATAACCATTCTTTCACGATGGTTTTTCCGTTGCTTCCCGTAATGCCAATTACCGGAATAGAAAATCGGCTGCGGTGAGCGGCAGCCAATTTTTGCAAAGCGACCAAGACATTTTCAACTACAATAAAATGCACTTGTTGAGGTAAATTTGTTGGTATTTTAGATACCACAAAATGGCAAACGCCTTGCGCAATCAGGTCTGGAATGTATGCATGGCCATCGTGTTGCTTGCCTTCTAGGGCAAAAAACAAGGTGTTGGCGCCATTTTGCAGCGATCGGCTGTCAATAGAAATAACATCAAACACAGCAACACTCGGCGGGCTGAGCCAAGGAGATTGAAGATCGGTTGCTATCGTTGAGCTGGCTAATATCAAGGCGTATCAGGAGATTTTTTGGTAGATTTAACTGGAGCGGTTTCGGTATGCATGGCGTGGTAAAAGGCAGCACGACTCAGTGGTTCATATTCATCTGTTTCGCCCAACAAAACCAATTTATCGCCCGCTGCTTTCCGGAAACTGTAGTGGGCCAAATTGCCCGTTCGGGTGCATACGGCATGCACTTTGGTTACATATTCTGCGGTGGCCATCAAGGCCGGCATGGGGCCAAACGGGTTGCATTTAAAATCCATGTCAAGGCCGGCCACAATTACCCGGATACCGGAGTTGGCCAAGTCGTTACAAATTTTCACAATTTCGTCATCAAAAAATTGAGCTTCGTCTATGCCCACAACATCACATCCTTGAGCCAAAATGGCAATATTGGCCGCTGCGGGAACAGGTGTAGAGCGAATTTCATTGCTATCGTGCGAAACCACCATTTCATCGTGGTAGCGCGTATCGATGCTAGGCTTGAAAATTTCTACTTTTTGTTTGGCAAATTGGGCGCGTTTCAATCGGCGAATCAACTCTTCTGTTTTACCAGAAAACATCGAGCCACAGATCACTTCGATCCACCCAAATTGTTCCTTATGATTTACTGTATTTTCTAAAAACATCTGCTAGTATTCGGCCATTAAATGGGTTCAATTTTTTTAGCGCAGCGGCACACAAACCGACATAAAATTTTGTTACTTTTACGTCGCTGTCAAAAGTAAATAAATTTTAGTTACAGCGGTGAAATACCCGTTGTAAATACCCGCAGCAAGGAACGTGATTTTATCCAAATAAACGAAATAGACTACCAAAAATCCCAAGCAGATGAAAAAAAAGTTGGAAGCCGAATTAATTAGCATTGCCCACCGCGTATTACAATTAAAAAACAAATCGGATCTGGAGATCTTATTCCAAGAAACTCAAAACTTATACGAAAAATTGGCGGTGATGCGCTTTGTAGAAAACCAACTACTCGACGCAAAACCTACAATTGGTCAAATGGATTGGGAAGCCTATTTTGCAGCTGCTCCGGCAACAACGGAAGTAATTGCGCCAAAAAAAGCCGCCAAAAAAAGCAAAACTCCACTGGACCTGAAACAAGAAAATCCTGAAATTATTGCTGCTTTTGTGGCCGAATCCGAGAAAGAAGAAGATTCAGATGCTTTTCAAATAACCGAGGCCGCAGCCCAAGCACAACACGAAGAAGACACGACGGAATCTACTTTTGAAGCAGATATGTTTGAAGAAATCGTTTTTGAAGCTGCCCTAAATGACAATACAGAAACAGCTATTGAGGAAACGGAATCAACTCCCGCTTCACAAATATCCTTTGAAGATTTATTGGGCGCTGATTATGCCGAGCCCGAATTTGTAAAAACAACCCTAACCGAAGAAGAAGTTACTGAACCTGTTGAGGAAGCTTTGCCAGTTCAAGAAAACGAACTAGAACCTGCCGAAACGCACATTGATGAGGCGGAAGAAAGCCTACTAGAAACCCCTTTCTTTACCCTCGACGACGAAGCCGAAATAGTATTCGAATTGCCTACAGCTACTTCAGAACCCGAAGAAGAAGAGATTAAACCGCTTTTTTCATTGTCCTCTGACGACTTGAAAATGGAAGTAAAAACGGATACAGAAGTGCCCGTAAAAGGCTTTGTAATCGGGCTAAACGACCGTGTTGGCTTTATTCATCAATTGTTTGACGGCAGCCCCGAAGATTACAACCGCGTACTGTCACAACTCCTAACCTATCATACCTTTGAAGAAGCCGAAGAGTTTATCAGCAGCATGGTAAAACCCGATTACAATAATTGGGAGGGCAAATCCGAATACGAAGACCGATTCTTGGACGTGGTGGCGCGTAAGTTTCAATAACCATTAGCTTTCATGTCAAAATTATATATCGTTCCTACACCCATTGGCAATCTCGAAGACATGACCTTTCGTGCCATTCGTGTGCTCAAGGAAGCCGATTTAATTTTGGCCGAAGACACCCGCACCAGCGCAAAATTGCTCAAGCATTTTGACATCGGCACGCACATGCACAGCCACCACATGCACAACGAGCACAAAACCATCGAAAACTGCCTGAACCGATTGAAAGCCGGAGAAACCATCGCCTTGATTTCGGATGCCGGGACTCCCGCAATTTCGGACCCTGGATTTTTACTCACTCGAGCCTGTATCGAAAACCAAATTCCAGTAGAATGTTTGCCTGGGGCTACCGCATTTGTACCTGCTTTGGTGAACAGCGGTTTGCCCAATGATAAATTTGTATTTGAAGGATTTTTGCCCGAAAAAAAGGGGAGACAAACTCGTTTTTTGCAATTGGCTGAAGAATCCCGCACGATGATTTTTTATGTTTCGCCTCACAAATTAGTGAAAACCATGGCCGAATTTGTGCAGTATTTTGGAGCAGAAAGAGCAATTAGTGTAGCGCGCGAATTATCAAAATTGCACGAAGAAAATGTGCGAGGCACAGCCGCTCAGGTCCTGCAGCATTTTGAAGCCAAAGCCCCCAAAGGCGAAATTGTGGTAGTAGTGGGCGGAAAACCCCAAACCAAAGAACCCAAAAAAACGGCCGAATCTTAGTCTACTTCCAAGTCGACAAACGCAAACGAATTTCCGCTAAACAAGCCTTTATCTGAGAGTTTTAGATCGGGAATCACCAACAAAGCCATAAACGAAAGTGTCATATACGGCGCTTTTAATTTACTTCCTAAGGCCTTGGCTAGCGCATCGATTTCTTGATATTTTTCGGCCACATGTAGCCCATGTTGGTCACTCATGATTCCCGCAACCGGCAAAGGCAACACCAATTCTTGCTCGGCAGAAACCGCACACAATCCGCCTTGTTGGGCAATTACTAGATTAACGGCTCTACATAAATCTTCGTCGGTAACACCCACCGCTACAATGTTGTGGCAGTCGTGGGCCACCGAACTGGCAATGGCGCCCGATTTCAACCCAAAATTTTTGATGAACGCCACCGCTACTGGCGCATCAGTATAGCGATTCACCACGGCTATTTTGAGGATATCTTCCTCGGGATTGGCGCACAGTTGCCCCGCTTTTATAGTAGCCGGCCTATGCAGTTCGTTGGTGATTAATTGGCCTTCTAGCGCCTCAATGACCCGAATGGTTTTGGCCGTACTGTTCACCGAAAAATCAGCGGGAGTTTTGGGCGAGCAATTGAAATTATTGGGGGTATCAAACGAAATTTTGGGCAGTTGGGCTTGTCCATTTTGCGCCACGATTTCGCCATTGATATAGGTAGCTTTTACGTTGAACTGTGTGAGATCTTCCACCACAATAAAATCGGCCGGATCGTTTACGCGTAAGGTGCCTACGTTCATCTTGTAATGCTCCACCGGATTCAGGCAAGCCATTTGCAAAACCTGAAACACATCGACTCCTTTGGCTACGGCTCGGGCACATAAACTATTGATGTGTCCCAAAATTAAATCGTCGGGGTGTTTGTCATCCGAGCAAAACATCATACGCGCATAATGTTCATGGGCCAGATCAATCAAGGCCTCAAAATTTTTGGCTGCACTTCCTTCGCGAATAATGACCTTCATGCCCAATTGCAATTTCTCTTGCGCTTCCTCATAAGTAAAGCACTCGTGATCGGTAGTTATGCCTGCGTTGATGTATTTTTTTACGTCAACTCCGCGCAAGCCTGGCGCATGTCCATCAAGGGGCTTTCCAGACTGTTTGGCCCATTCTAATTTTTGCAGTACTTCGGGATCGTTATACAACACGCCCGGATAATTCATCATTTCGGCCAAATAATAAATGTCGGGAGAGGCCATTAATTCCCGGATGGCATCGGCATTGATTTCGGCACCTGCCGTTTCAAATCCAGTAGCAGGCACACAGGATGGGGCCCCAAAATGAAATTTCAAGGGACTTTGCTTGCCGTTTTCTATCATGAATTCCACTCCGGCCACACCCAACACATTGGCTATTTCATGCGGATCAGAAATGGTACCCACCGTGCCATGCACCACAGCCAGTGGAGCAAATTCACTAGGAACCAACAACGAACTTTCGATGTGAATGTGGGCGTCAATAAAACCTGGAAGAATGTATTGCGTTTCCTCGTGTTCGGCGGGTTCAATGGAATCAATTTTTCCATTGATTACCGTAACCACACCCGAAAAAATCCGTCGGTTGCGAATGTCTACAACTTGTCCTACTATTTGCATCTTGGGGAGGGCAAACCGTTAATGATTTTCCCGAAAACAAAAATAGGAAAAAGAAAAGCGCGGCGTTTTTTTATTAAATTTGAACGTCAAAACTTAATTTATACACCAAACAACTTTCGTATGCGCTGGACTTTTAAACCTCAACCCGACTCGCTTCAAGCAGAAGCCCTTCAAGAATCTTTGCAAATTGATGCCCTAACCGCCCACTTGTTGGTGCAACGCAGCATCACTACATTTGATCAAGCCCGACAATTTTTTAGGCCCTCGATTGCCGATTTACACGATCCCTTTTTAATGAAAGACATGGATTTGGCCGTAAATCGAATTGAAGCAGCCTTGGCCAAGTCAGAAAAAATATTGGTTTTTGGCGATTATGATGTAGATGGCACCACTGCAGTTTCCTTGCTTTCAGCCTATTTAAAAACCAGAACCGACCAAGTGGCTACCTATATTCCAGATCGCTACATTGAAGGCTATGGGGTGTCGTTTCAAGGCATTGATTTTGCTGTTGACAATGATTTTACACTCATTATTGCCCTCGATTGCGGCATCAAATCGATAGACCATGTATTTTATGCCCAAGAGCGTGGCATTGATTTTATCATATGCGATCACCACCGTCCGGGAGAAACACTTCCCCAAGCAGTGGCGGTATTAGACCCCAAACGCGACGATTGTGCCTATCCCTACGACGAACTTTGCGGCTGTGGAATTGGCTTTAAACTCATTCAAGCGCTAGCCCAAAATCAAAACCAAGACGTCGAGGAATTATTGCAGTATTTAGATTTAGTGGCTACAGCCATCGCCGCTGATATTGTGCCCATGACTGGAGAGAATAGGGCCATGGCCTACTTGGGTTTACAAGTCATGAATACCAACCCAAGGCCGGGAATTCGCGCCTTGTTGCAACACGTAAAAAATAAAATCTACACCATAAGCGATGTGGTATTTACCTTGGCTCCGCGTATTAATGCAGCGGGACGCATCAAACACGGCAATTATGCGGTGGCCTTACTCAGCGAATTTGACCAAGAACAAGCCCTGCAATTTGCCGCCGAAATTGAGCAATTCAATGCCGACAGGAAGGTATTAGACCAGTTTATAACGCAAGAAGCCTTGGCACAAATTGTGCAAAACCAAGAAGAAAATGCTGCGACTACGGTGGTGTTTCAAGCCGATTGGCACAAAGGCGTCATTGGAATCGTGGCTTCACGCGTCATCGAAACCTACCACCGTCCTACCTTGGTTTTCACCCAAAGTGGCGAGTACTATGCGGCTTCGGCTCGCTCGGTTCCGGGTTTTGATGTATATGAAGCGCTCGAGGCTTGTGCCGAACATTTGGTGCAATTTGGCGGACACAAATATGCTGCCGGACTGAGTCTAAAACCGGAGAATTATGCGGCTTTTAAACAGGCCTTTGAAAACGTAGTGCAAACTACTTTGCCTACCGAAATGGAAACCCCCGAGATTGCAATTGATGCCGAAATTGAATTGGCCCAAATCACCCCCAAATTGATGCGCATTTTAAAGCAATTTGAACCCTTTGGTCCACAAAACTTGGCCCCTGTTTTTTTAACGAAAAACTTGCGTGATACAGGTTATGCCAAGCCGATTGGGGCCGATCAAACGCACCTCAAATTGCAAGTGGTGCAAGGAAATTCAGAACGATTTGGCGCCATTGGTTTTGGCCTATCCGATAAGCTTTTATTGGTGAACCAACGTCAATCATTTGAGGCAGTTTATTGCCTAGAAGAAAACGATTGGAATAATACGGTGAGCATTCAACTCCGTATAAAAGATATTCAAGCATGAAAGAAAAATCAGTAAAGGATCCCTATGCGGCCTTGCGCAACACTCATTTCTTGTATTTTTTGGCGCTGCGATTTTTTATGGTATTTGCTTGGTCCATGCAATTTATTATCATTGAATGGGAAGTATATAGCCTTACCAAAGATCCCTTGTCCTTGGGGTTAATTGGGCTCATGGAAGTAATTCCTGCTATTGGCATGGCCTTGTTTGCCGGCCATATTGTAGACCAAAACGAAAAAAAGGGGATACTAATTAAATGTATTTTGGCTTTTTCTGTGCTCACGGGGGCTTTATTTTGCCTTAGCTGGGAACCCTTAGCAAAGCAATTGGCAACACATACCATTTTAATTTGTTTTTATACGTTAGTATTTTTTGGGGGAATTGTTCGTGCATTTATAGGCCCTTCTTTGTTTTCGTTTTTGGGATTAATAGTGCCCAAAAAGTTATATAGTAATGCAGCAACCTGGAGCAGCTCGGTTTGGCAAATGGCGTTCTTCACAGGTTCGGCGGTTGCGGGACTATTTATCAATTGGTTTGGAGTAAACGGTTCTATGTTTTTTATTTTATGCTGTTCATTTTTAGCTCTGTTGGCCTTATCCAAAATTCCTACACAACCGGTGCTAAACACCAAAATAGGTGAACCAATTTTTCAGAGTTTGCGTGAAGGTTTGTTGTTTGTTTTTCAAAATAAGACCATCTTGGGCGCCTTGTCTTTAGATATGGTGGCGGTCTTATTTGGCGGTGCCGTTTCGTTGTTGCCTATTTTTGCGCAAGACATATTAAAAGTAGGCCCAACCGGGTTTGGGATTCTAAGAGCCGCACCTGCCGTTGGCGCTTTTGTCACCATGCTAATTGCTGCCTATATTCCGCTCACACGAAATGCCGGACTAAAATTACTCGCTGCCATTTTTGCCTTTGGCCTGTGTATTGTGGGATTTGGTTTGTCTACAGTGTTTTGGATGTCGGTTGTTTTATTGTGCTTGAGTGGTGCTTTTGACGGAATCTCGGTGGTGTTGCGCTCCACGATATTGCAGTTGTATACCCCCGATTCGATGCGTGGACGCGTTTCGGCAGTGAACTCTATTTTTGTGGGTTCGTCTAATGAATTGGGCGCCTTTGAAAGCGGCTTTACTGCTAGACTGATGGGCACCGTTCCCGCAGTAGTTTTTGGAGGGTGCATGACTGTACTCTTGGTGAGTGGAACGGCTATTTTTTCGCCCAGTTTCCGAAAATTGGATTTAGAAAAAGACGGAAACGAAGCCTAATTCCATTTCTTTAATTCGAAGGATTGTCCGTCAAATACGCCATAGGTAAAATACCCAATCCAGTCGCCCAGATTAATGTAGTTTGAGTCGGGTCCAACCTCTATATTCATAGGCAAATGCCGGTGACCAAATACAAAATAATTGTAGTGCTTGCTTTCCAGTTTACGCTTGGCGTATTGCACCAGCCATTCGTTTTCTTCGCCCAGAAATTTCACGTCGGATTCCCCCGAAATCAATTTGTTTTTTACCGATAAATATTGCGCCAAGCGCACGCCAATATCCGGATGCAGCCAGCGGAAAATCCATTTGGAAACAGGGTGAATAAACAGCTTTTTCATGCGCTTGTAGCCTTTGTCGCCCGGGCCTTTTCCGTCGCCGTGGCCAATTAAAAACGTACGATCATAGAAGGTAAATTCACGATTGTCGTGGTATACCGGAATTTGAAGTTCGGTTTCAAAATAATCATTCATCCACAAATCGTGGTTGCCCACAAAGAAATAAATGGGAATGCCCTGGTCGCGTAATTCGGCCAATTTGCCCAATACGCGCACAAAGCCTTTGGGAACTACTTTTTTGTATTCAAACCAAAAATCAAATAAATCACCCAGTAAAAATATCGCTTCGGCATCGCCTTTGATTTCATCCAACCACTGCACAAATTTTTGCTCCCTCGGATAACTTAACGATGCTGTGGGTGCTCCAAAATGTTGGTCGGAAGCGAAGTATATTTTTTTAGAAGTAGATGTTGACATGGCAGATCTATTGGTTGTCACTCGCAAACCATTCGGCAAACGAAGAATCTGTTTCTTGCAATTTTAAGGAATGCAATTGTATGGTTTCGGGCAAACGCCTTGTTATTTTTTCGGCAAAATCAATCACCATATTTTCGCTGGTGGGTTGGTAACCAACCAAAATAACATGATGTCCGCGGTCGCTGAGTTCTTTGGCCAAAGAAACGTGTGGAGTTGTTTCATTAAAAACCGTGGCGTGATCAAACTGATCGACAATTTCTTCTTTCACAATTTTTTTTAAATCGGTAAAATCAATCACCATCCCAAATTTCACGTTGTTGCGATCGGTAATGGGAGTGCCAATCACGGTAACTGATAATTTGTAGCTGTGTCCATGCACATTCTTGCATTTTCCGTCGTAGCCATATAAGGCGTGTCCGGTTTCAAAATTGAATTGTTTGGTGATGCGTATGCGGCTCATGGAATAAAAATTTGCTACAAATGTAAGGATTTTAGCTGCGAAAAATGAGTCGTAAAAAAAGCCGCTCGAAAGCGACTGGATGGGTTATGGATTTTGCTCGAAGGCTTGGGTTTCATTTGATTCGATGAGTCGGGCATTAATTACCAAGTTATTTTCATCGACCACAAAAGCCACAAAACTCAAGTTGTTTGAGTTACTCACATTGGTTGGAACAGGGACACTATAGGAGATTTTGGTTTCAGCGCCATAAATAGTTCCCGATAAAGCAACGCCCAATAAATTGGTTAAACTGCTTCGCAACACGTGGTTGTGTTCAAATCCTGCAATTGGGTTTTGTCCGTTGTAGTAATTGGTGTAGTTGCGTTGGTCGTAAATTAGATGATTCTCTAACACATACACGACCAATTTTATACCGGAATAATTCTCAGCAAATTTGATATTGACGTCCAAATTAATGGTGTTGTCTGCTACGTCTGAAGTCATTGCAATCCCCAAGCCGCAGTTATTACTGCTTAATTTTTTTACTTGTGCGATGTGATCGGCTTCGTTTTCTTCCCATACAATGGTTCGGTTGAGTCGCGATTGCGGCAATCCTAAAGCTGAATTAGGCGAAATTAGGTTCTTTAATGGCTGTATGTTGGTAAAATTATACGGATCGTTTCCGGAGTGAATAGCCACCGCAATTGCTCGGTCGGATTCGTTTTCAAACGGGTCAATGTCTACAAAAACTCGTTCAATGGCATAGGCTACTCGCGCGCAATACCCACACCAGGTTCCGGTGTAATCTTCGATCAAGACGTGTTTTTTGAACAAACCGCTGGTAGATGGCGCATCGACGCTGTCGTCAACCAATTGGTTGTAATTGACTACGGTATCACCACAAGAAAAAGCTACCAAGAATGTAAAAAGTAGCAGCAGAAATCGACCATTTTTCATAAGGACTTTTTATTGAATTTCAATTGCAAATAAAACAAATAAAATTTTATAGTAATCATAATAATTTATTTATTTGCATACCTTATACAGATAAAATGAAGATCATCCAACTCGCCTTATTGTTGCTTTTTAGTTCCGTTTTTGCACAAAAACAATTGCCTAATCTCAGTCTTCCCAATACAGAAGGCAAATCCCTTTCCTTAACTACCGATTTTGCCGAAAAAGATAAGTTGTATATTTTTTCGTTTTGGGCTACTTGGTGCACCCCTTGTATTCAGGAGTTGGATGAGATGAACGACATCCAGGACGAATGGAAAAAAACAATAAACCTCGAAATTATAGCGGTTGCTACTGATGATTCGCGCACCCAAAAACGCGTTAAACCACTGGTAAGCGGAAAAGAATGGACCTATCAAGTGTTGCTCGACACCAACCAAGATTTTAAACGCGCCATGACCATTGTAAATATTCCCTATACCATTGTGGTAAAAAACCACGAAATCGTACACATCCAAAATGGCTATGTTCCCGGAAATGAAAAAGATTTGTACGAAAAACTGAAATCGCTTTAATCGATGAAAAAAATACTATTGGTATTGCTATTGGGCACTATTGGCTTGATTTCGGCACAAGTGCAAACCCCATCGCCTGTGCGCGTATTTGGTGGTTTTGAATCAAATTCGCAGTGGTATACTAACGACAAAGGCCTAGGCATTATTCATCCGGAAGATCCATTGCGATCCAACAATTATTTGTTTGTGAATACAGCGTATAAAAACTGGACAGCCGGTGTGCAAGTTGAGGCTTATGAAAATCAATCTCTTTTAAACTATAATCCCAAGTACCAAAACACCAATTTGGGCACCTATTTTGTGCAATTCAAGAGCAAAAAAATTGATCTGACCGGCGGGTATTTCTACGAACAATTTGGCAGCGGATTGTTGTACAGAAGCTGGGAAGACCGTGCCTTAGGGATTAACAATGCCTTGTGTGGCGCACGCCTAATCTATCAGCCTACAGATTTTATAATTCTTAAAACCATAGCAGGAGAACAAAGAACTGGTTTTGAATTATCAAAAGGAACAATTTTTGGGGGTGATTTAGAGATAAAACTCACTGATTTTTTTAGAATGAAAACTTCTGATTTGTCGTTTGGAATGATGTATGTGTTTAGAGACGAAAATCTAGACAATTTGGTAGATCCAAAATTTTCACCTCTCACCAATGCGATTGGGACCAGAATCAATTTTACTCACAATTCTTTTTATTCATCAGTTGAATATGATTTAAAATCTGAGGATGCCATTGTCCAGTCCGAACAATTACGACCAAATTTTGTAAAGCCTGGGAATGCACTTTTACTAAATATGGGGTATTCTAAAAAGGGATTTGGCATTGACGGAACCTTTCGACGCATGGAAAACATGGGCTTTTATAGCGAACGCTTGGCCAAGGGCAATTTGTATAACGACCGAATTTTAAACTTCATTCCGAGCTTAACCAAACAGCACCACAGCAATTTGGCCAATATTTATGCCTACCAAGCCCAACCCAATGTGTATGTTACTTGGCAAAATGGGGCAGGAATTGGGAAAGCGGGGGAGATAGGCGGACAAGTCGATTTATTTTACAACTTTAAAAAAGGCAGCAGTATGGGCGGAAAATACGGCACCAAAATGGCCGTTAATTTCTCGAATTGGCATGCCTTGAGCGGAGATTTCTATTCGCCTATTGCAGATTACAAAACCGATTTCTTGTCCTTTGGCAAAAAATATTTTTCGGATCTTAATGTAGATTTTACCAAAAAATGGAGCCCCACTTGGCAATCGGAACTCACTTGGATTCACCAGTATTACGATAAAAAGTTAATCACCGAAAATTTTGCCTATGGGGTGATTAAAACACACATTGTGGCCTTAGAATCTACTCATCGTTTTGGCAAAGACCAATCGGTGCGTTGGGTAGCCGAGCACATGTGGGCCAATGCCGACAAGAAGAATTGGGCTTCCGCAACGTTAGAATATAATGTGAATTCCAAGTGGTCAATTTTTTCTACCGATTTGTACAATTACGGAAACGATGAGCTTTACCAGCGCAACCATTATTATAGTTTAGGGTCGGCATTGCGGTACAAATCTACCCGTGTGGCGGCGAGTTATGGTCGTCAACGCGGCGGTTTAATATGTGTGGGGGGAGTTTGTAGAGAAGTTCCAGAAAGTTCTGGAGTTTCTTTGTCGTTAAACACATCTTTTTAATATATTTGCAGCCAAATGGGGGATTAGCTCACTTGGCTAGAGCGCTTGCCTGGCAGGCAAGAGGTAACCGGTTCGATTCCGGTATTCTCCACAAAAAAGTCGAAACGCGAGTTTCGACTTTTTTTGTGCCCTTGCATATCCTGTCGAAGGAGTCTTCGGAAGTGACATTGAAGGATATTGGAATTTGCTCCTGAAGCTTCGGGATTCGTCATTGTAATTTATAATCCGTGCATTCGTGGCTAACAGCCGTTCTTAGTATACTTCGCAAAACTCCCCTCTTGAGAGGGGCTGGGTGTGTGTTTATTAGTTAATCAAATATCTTTCTTTTCTTTTTCCTTGATGAAATAGAAACAAAAAATCAATACCTGTGATTTTCGGCGATCAAAATAGGTTCACCTCCTAAAACCC